>NZ_JACHYY010000007.1:0-345804 GCF_014193155.1 Rhizobium sp. BK098
TCCCCAATCCTGACGTTCGACCAGCATCCCGAGAGGCGACGAGTGTCGCATCTCTAACTGGCCTATGTGTCGCATCTCTAAAATGCCGCTACACAGGTAAATATCAGATAATCTATCTTATGGAACTTAAAGCCGCAGTCATTTGCATGGAAATGCAAATGATGATCCATCGGTGCGAAAAGCAGCTTGATGCGGATAAACGGGCTTTTCTCAGGAGCGCAATGAATTGAAGTGCTGCATCATACGGTTCGCATCCGGACGCATGCCCGTGAATAGTTCGAAAGCCTTTACGGCCTGAAATACCGCCATGCCACCGCCGTCGAGTACGCGGCATCCTGCCTGCTTGGCGCGCTTCACCAATTCGGTTTCTATCGGGAAGTAAACGATTTCGGCAACCCAAAGGCGCTCCGTTAAAAGCCGTCCGTCGAGCGGCAGACCCGGATGCGCATCCATGCCGGTTGGGGTTGCGTGGACTAGGCCGTCCGCGGCATCAAGCGCGGCGACAAGATCATGACCGATCGAGAAACGACAGGCATCGTGTGCCGGCTGAAGCTGCTCCACGAGAGCCTGTGCACGCTTGGGATCCAGATCGAATATCTCTATGGAGCGCGCGCCCATCGCGGCCGTTGCATGCGCGACGGCAACACCTGCGCCACCTGCTCCTAGCTGTACGACATGACCAAGCGCAACGCCGGCCAGCCCGCGGCGGAAGCTTTCAGCAAAGCCCCACCAATCGGTGTTATGGCCGATCCTGCTCTTTCCATGAAAGGTGATCGTATTGATGGATCCCAGCGTCTGGGCATCAGGCGATAGCTCATCCACGAGTGCAACAGCCGCCTGTTTGCAAGGATGCGTGATATTAAGACCGGCAAAACCCAGCGCTTCGGCTTCATCGATAAGTGCAGGCAAATCCGAGACCGATAGACCGCGGGCATCCAGGTCGATGAGATCGTAGCGATAGGACAGTCCGCAATGCTCGCCTTCGCGCATATGCATGGCCGGCGTGAGCGACCGGCCAATGCCGGCGCCGATTAATCCGACGCGAAGCTGACGCGGAACGATTGCGGTTTGGGTGTTCAATTCTTCCTCCCGAGCAGCGAAATAAGGTTATGCCACGTGGCTTTGCGACAAAAATGTACGAACTAGTACGTAAAGTCAACGTAAGGCGCAGTTTTGCATGCCGGCTGGAGCCGCCGACGGAACTCAAACAGTTTGACGCGAATTCAGATCAAGTCGGGAGACGGATTTTTCAGAAAGGCAAGAATGGCATCTATTATCAAAGATTTGTGCCGTTTCTTCAATTCTTCTGATGAAAGGTCGCGCTCGAAGATCGCTCCGAAAGTATGCCGATTGGAAACGCGAAAAAAGCACTGCGCGCTGATCATCATGTGTAAATCGACGGGATCGACGCGGCGCACGAAGCTGCCATCGGCATAACCCCTTTCGAGAATTTGTGAGATGATGTCGATGACTGCGATATTCATTTGCGACAGGACGACCGAACGTTTCATATGCTCCGCGCGATGAATGTTCTCGATGCTGACCAGGCGGACGAAATCCGGATTTTGATCATCGTGATCAAAGGTGCTTGCAATCAATTGCGCCATGGCCTGAACGGGCGGCATGTTTTCGAGATCGAGTTCGCTCTCGAGCGTGCGGATCTTCGTGTAAGCCTGCTCCAGGACAGCGAGATAGAGCCCTTCCTTGCTACCGAAATAGTAGTAAATCATGCGCTTGGACGTCTTGGTGCGCTCGGCAATCTCGTCGACGCGCGCCCCGGAAAAGCCGGCCGCGACGAATTCCTCGGTTGCGATCTTGAGGATATTTTCTTTGGTCGCGTCTGGATCGTTCTTTCGCGCAATACGCTCTATCTTCGCCGCTTGCGATTTGGTCATGCCCTCTGCCCGTCTTCCTGGGCGCTCCGGCCCATCATTGAAGATCAAAGCTTTAACATAGGCTTCGCGCTGATGGGGAGAGCCTAAAGTTTCGGTACACCAATTGGCCGCAGATGCCGCCGGAGCGCCGCAATGCGAAAGATGGCGTTTGCCGCACCATAGCCGCGATAGCCGCTGCGCTGAACGATTTCGAAGAAGAAACCTTCGCCATAGGTCGGGCTATAGAGCTGGAAATATTCGCCGTAATCGTCTCGATCGTAGAGAATATTATGTGCCTTCAGACGATCGGTGAAGGTCGGCTCCAGGCCGAATCTCGCCTCGAGATCGTCGTAATAATTGGGCGAGATCATCAACGTCGCAAAACCATTTTTCGACAAAGCTACCGCTGTCGCGAAAATATCGTCGGTAGAAAAGGCCAGGTGTTGAATCCCGGAGCCGAAAGTCTCGGCAATGAAATGTCCCGCCAAGGTATTGCGATTTTCCGCACCGTTCAAAGTAATACGCAAAGTTCCCGGCTCGTTTTCGACCACCTGGCTGCGGACGACACCGGCGGGATCGATAATGTCGACCATTGGCGTCTTATGCGCCTTCAAGATCGCGGTGTAAAAGAGCAGCCAGGTCAGCAACTCCTCGTATTTCATCGTTTGCGCAACATGATCTATTCCCGTCAGTCCGACCGGTCGGAGATCAGTATCGTCATCGATCGGATCGAATTCGCTCTCCCATATGCGAGCGAGCACGCTCCCCCGATCCAGGAAATAAAGGATGCCGCCGCCGACGCCTCTTATGGCCGGCATTTTTATTTCACCAGGCGTCAGGGCCTGCTCAAAGCGTTCGGCGCCGAGGGCGACAGCCCGTGCGACCGCAGCCTCAGCATCATCCACCCACAATCCCATCGCATAGGCCGACTGCCCATGCAGGGCATAGGACACGCCGGCAAACCCATCCGGATCGGTATTGACGACGAGATTGATATTGCCTTGCCGGAAGACGTCGACGCGCTTGCTCTTGTGGTGCCCGACATGGCGAAAGCCCAGGGCACGCAACCGATCCGAGAGGGCGGATGTCTCCGCTTCATCGACGGTAAATTCGATAAAGGCAACGCCCTCCACCTCGGCACGCGCCGGCATCGGCGGCAGGGTAAGGCCGCTGCTTTCCGCGCGGCGCACCTGGTCGCCGAGATAAATGAGCGAACGCCGGCCATCGACGGCAATGGCGGTCGGCGAGCCGCCACGAAACTGGTCGTTGAAAATTTCGAGAGAGAGATAGCCGTCATAGCCTGTCGCCGCGACGGCTTTCATGAAGTCAAGCACGGGAAGGTCGCCCTCGCCCGGCATATTGCGGAAATGACGGCTCCAATAGAGGAGATCCATGTCGATCAACGGCGCATCGGCAAGCTGGATGATGAAGATCTTCTCTTTCGGTATTGACCGGATCGAATTGATATCGATCTTGCGCGAGAGGGTATGGAAGCTGTCGAGAATGAGGCCGATATTCGGATGAGCGGCCCGACGGACGATTTCCCAGGCGTCGCGATGGTCGTGAATGTGCCGGCCCCAGGCAAGTGCTTCATAGCCAACGCGCAAGCCGCGCTTGGCCGCCCTCTCCCCGAGTTCGTAGAAGTCGGCCGCTGCTCGATCGATACCCCCCATCGCGACCGACGAAACATTCGAGCAGACAAGCACAAGATCCGTGCCCATCTCCTGCATCAGATCGAACTTGCGTTCGGCGCGGTCGAAGGTCCGGCTGCGCAAGGGCTCCGGCATGCCTTCAAAATCTCTGAAGGGCTGAAAGAGCGTGATCTCCAGCCCATGGTCGCGGACCATTTGACCGACCTGGCGTGGCGATTCATCGAAAGCGAGAAAATCGTTCTCGAAGATCTCGACACCGTCGAAACCAGCTTTGGCGATGGCGTAAAGCTTTTCCTTCAAGTCTCCGCTGATCGAAACGGTCGCAATCGAGGTTTTCATTGTTTCATCCCATTCACGTGGTGGTTTTCAACAAGCTTGTCCGCGATCGCGACACGTCATCGTCCAGATCGGATCCTGACGTCTAGACCGTCCGATCGGCGTGGTTCATCGAGCCTGCGAAGCGCCGCGCATCCTTGCCGAGTTGATCGATCGGCGTTTTATAAGTCTCCGTCGCGGTTGCGGCGGAAATGGCGGCAATCAAGGCTGTGATCGAGGTAAACAAGGCAACCGGCACCCATCCCATGGGACCGCTGCCCATAAGGGCGGCGCTGATCGTCGGAGCAAAGCCGCCAAGCGCAAAACCGATCTGGGTGCCGACGGCCATGCCGGACAGACGCACGCGGGTGTCGAACATTTCCGCATAGAGCGCCGGCCAGATGCCGTTGGATGCGCTGTAAACAACGCCCGAGAGCAGAATGCCGAGGATGAAGACGAGTGTGAGGTCATTCTGGCTGATTGCCCAGATATAGGGCCATATCAGAAGCGCGCAGCCGATGGCGCCGAAGATGAAGACCGGTTTGCGGCCGATTCGGTCCGCCAGAATGGCCCAAGCCGGAATGGCGCCAAGCGCCACGATGTTGGCGAGCACCAGAACGGTCAGCATCGTCGAGCGATCGATATGCATGGTGTTGACAGCATAGGAGAGCGTGAAGACGCTGAAAATCGTGCTGACCACGGAAATCAAGGCGGCAAAGATGATACGCAGCACATCGGCCCAATAGTTGGCAAACAGCGAGACCAGCGGCAGCCTGACCACATCGCCTTTCTTCGTCTCTTCAAGGAAAGCGGGCGTTTCCGCGAGCGTTCGACGAACCCAGAAGCCGACGATAACGACAGCGAAACTCAGGAAAAATGGGATGCGCCAGCCCCATGAGAGCAAAGCGGCTTCGTCCAGCGTTCCCAACGGAATGAAGACGAGGGTCGCGAGGATCAGGCCCGCTTGTGTCCCGCTCAGCGTAAAGCTTGTAAAGAAGGCCCGGCGGTTCTCGGGAGCATGCTCGAGGGTCATCGAGCTTGCTCCGGCCTGCTCTCCCGCAGCCGAAATACCCTGCAGCAATCGCGCGAAAACCAGGAGGATCGGAGCCAGGATGCCAGCCTGGCCATAGGTCGGCAGGAAACCGATAATAAAGGTCGAGAATCCCATGAGAAGCAGCGTGAAGGTCAGCACTTTTTTGCGACCGAACTTGTCGCCGATGTGACCCAGGATCACCGCACCCAATGGCCGCATGATGTAGGCCACGCCGAAGGTCGCAAAAGAAGCGATTGCCGCTGTCTGCGGATCTTCCGCTGAAAAGAATATTTTCGGAAAGATCAGCGCCGCGGCCGTCCCATAGACAAAGAAATCGTAATATTCGACGGCACTTCCCAGCCAGCTGGCAAAAGCGGCGCGCCTAGGCGTCTTATGATCAGTTGATATCGTCATCGTTGTTCCTCCCCAGACAATTCCAATTTCAAGGAAATGCAGCGAGCGGCAACGCCGAATCTACCTTCCGCGCCCCCTTCGCATGGCATTCAAGCCGATCTTGGCAGTCACCGTGCTGCTTCGGGCAGCAGGTACTCCTCCTCTGAGGAAATAATGTACGAACTAGTTCGTTTTGTAAAGAGACGTGCTTAGATGATCAGGGGCGTGTCACGCATCTCAATCCAGCTGTCAAAGGCTACTATCGCTGCCGCCGTTTTCCGAGCTCACCAGCAGCTTGTCGATCCTGCGGCCGTCGAGATCCACGACCTCGAAGCGCCAGCCGTTTTTCGTGAAGCTTTCGCCCACATCCGGAAGATGGCGCAGCTCCTGCAGCACGAAGCCTGCAACCGTCTGGTAGTCGCGATCGTCTTCGATCTGGAGGTTCATGAAATCGGCGAATTCGTCGATAGGCATCCAGCCGGACACGAGATAGCTGCCGTCGTGGCGACGGACGATTGCCTGTTCGCCGCCGGCGTCTTCTTCTTCCTGAACGGCTCCCAAAATGGCTTCCAGGATGTCACCCGACGTGATGACGCCTTCGAAATGCCCGTATTCGTCATAGACGAGCACCATGTGCGAAGAGGAGCGACGCAGAGCCTTGACGACGTCAAGGGCGCTTGAAAGATCCGAAACGATCGGCACCTGCTTGCCGAGCTTCAGAATGTCAGGCTGACCGCCGGAAGCCAGTGCGTCGAAGAAATCCCTTGTTGTCAGCACCCCAACGATCTCGTCGGAGCTGTCCTTGCGTAACGGCAGCCGCGCTTTTTCGGTGCGGCGAATCTGCTCGCGAACCTTGCCGAAGCTATCTTCGATATCGATAACCTCCACGTCGCGACGCGGCGTCATCAATGCCCTTGCGGTTCGGTCGGCCAATCGCATGACGCCCGAGATCATCGCCTGCTCTTCTGTTGCGATGACGCCGGCGCTCTGTGCCTCCGCCAGAACCGTCTTGATTTCCTCGTCGCTGACGCCATCGGCAACCTTGCCGGATTGACCAAGCGCCCTCAGAACCAGCCGTCCCGAGAGGTCGAGCAACCAGACGAGCGGGGCTGCAGCTCGGGAAAGGAACACCATGGCCGGCGCGACTTTGCTGGCGACCAATTCCGGCGCCCGGAGAGCAACCTGCTTCGGTACGAGTTCGCCGATAATCAACGATAGATAGGTGATGGCCATTACAACGGAACCAACGCCGATGGCATCGGCGGCTGCGACCGAAAGACCTTGCGCGGCAAGCCAGCCCGACAGCCGAGCGCCGAGTGTGGCGCCCGAGAAGGCGCCGGACAGGACGCCGACGAGCGTAATGCCGATCTGTACCGTTGAGAGGAAGCGGCCCGGTTCCTCGGCCAACCTTATCGCCATGGTCGCGCCTCTGCTGCCTTGATCCGATAGCACTTTCAGACGGGCAGGACGGGATGAGACGATCGCCAATTCCGACATGGCAAGCACGCCGTTCAGGAGGGTGAGGACGATGACGATAGAAATTTCGAGAAGCAAAATCGGCCCTTTTTGGTTGCAGCGGAAAGATAGGTGGCAAGGGCTGCAAAAGCCAGGGTCACAGGGATAGGATTTCCACGACGCTACCGTCGAGGGCAATTGGCGAGGCTACCGCATAGCCGGCAAAATATCCGCTGCGATCTCTTCCAAGACGTCGCCGGCAGGTCTGCCCTGGGTAACGAGATTGAAGGCGACGTGATGAATGCCGGCTTCACGCATTGCCGACAAGGCGTCGATAAGCCCTCGCCTACCGGTTCTGCCGCCAAGATTGATCTCCTCATAGGAGGCCTGCGGGTTGTCGAGCAGTTCCAGCACCATGGACTGGCCGAAGCCGCGAAAATCCGTGGTTACCTTGGCTTGGGCATTATGCCAAAGCGCCAACCGGTCTTTCTGAACGGGTAGCGGCCGGTAATAAGTCATCCAGGCTGTTGCGTGGCGGGCAATCCATTCGAGCGATTGCGACGATGAACCGACCGCCACCAGGGGAATGGAGGGTTGTTGCAGCGCGGGCCTGATGGCGAACTCGTTTCGCACGCGACCGCCTTCATCGACGACCTTCTGATCCGGGCTAAGTGCAACGGCGAGCCGGTCCCAATGCGATTGAAAGAGCATTTTACGGTTCTCGATATCCTCTCCGAAAACATCATATTCGCTCGGTCGGTCTCCCGAACCGAGACCGAGGACGAGCCGGCCTTTCGAAAGGGAGGCGACGGACAGCGCGGCCTTGGCGATATGGAGCGGATGCCGCAAAGGCAGGACGATTGCGCCGGTCGCAAGATGGATATTAGAGGTGACAGCCGCCAAAGCTCCCAGGAAAACCCAGGGATCGGCATGTCCGATCGGGTCGGAGTAGCTTTCGCTATTGAGGGGAACATCCCTCACCCACAGCGCATCGAAACCCAATTTGTCGGCATGGGTTGCAATGCCGAGCTGAGTAGCGAACTGAATGTCGGCCGCAGTTCGCGGCTGCGCCGGCAGTACCATGCCGAATGAAAGTCGGTCTGGATGGAAAAGCACGCCACGCCCTGAAGTTTATGTCCTTGCTTAAGGAGATAAGGCGACTTGCCTGCGGGAAAAAGGGCCGACGTGACGTGCGCGGTGATTGTGCGAGGTAGTGGTCCGGCCCCGTGAAGCGGACTGTTACGATGAGCAGCTCCGGCGAGAGGCCGCGATTGCAGGTCGCTGTTCAGCTCGCGGTAATGCACTGCTTGACGTAATCGTGCAGCGCCTTCTTCTGCAAACCTTTACCCGTACCTTCGTCATGGCAGGTCTTGCGTTTTGCCAGGACCGGATACTTTTGCTGCAGGCAGCTTTTGACTGCGTCCTTGCGTGCCTGACCCTTGAGGCCCTGGCCTGTCGCATCCTGCCGGCAGGCTTGCCGCGCCGTCTTGATCTCATCCTTCGAGGGCATGGTGGACGATCGCGCCGATGTGGAAGACGTCGTGACGGGAGCTGGCGTCGCAGGTGCCGTCGTTTGGGCGAAGACGACGGTTGCGGAAGATAGAGCGAAGAGAGCGGCGGCGGTCGCACCTAGCAACTTGCTGGTCATGGGCATATCCTTTTGCCTGAAGGTCATTCATGTTCAAACCGCCGACCCCATTACGAAGGCCGGCGTTCTTCTTGAGCGATGGCGATCGGCTTATCCGTCGCTTGGATCGCCAGAAACTTCCGGCGAGGACGCCTGTGCCGTCAGTAGATGACGACGCCGCGAACACTCTTTCCCGAATGCATGAGTTCAAAACCCTTGTTGATGTCGTCGAGCGGCATGGTGTGGGTGATCATCGGATCGATCTCGATCTTGCCCTCCATGTACCAGTCGACGATCTTCGGAACGTCAGTGCGGCCACGCGCGCCGCCGAAGGCCGTGCCCATCCACGAGCGGCCCGTCACCAGCTGGAACGGACGCGTCGAGATCTCCTGGCCGGCGCCGGCAACGCCGATGACCACCGACTTGCCCCAGCCGCGATGGCTGGCTTCCAGCGCCTGGCGCATCACCTTGGTGTTGCCGGTGCAGTCGAAGGTATAGTCGGCACCGCCGATCTGGTCGGCCCCGCGCTTCGTCATGTTGACGAGATAAGGCACGATGTCGTCACCGACCTCCTTCGGATTGACGAAATGCGTCATGCCGAAGCGCTCGCCCCAGGCCTTCTTGTCATTGTTGAGATCGACGCCGATGATCATGTCGGCACCGGCAAGCCTCAAGCCCTGGATGACATTGAGGCCGATGCCGCCAAGACCGAAGACGATGGCGGTTGCGCCCATCTCCACCTTGGCAGTGTTGATGACCGCACCGATGCCTGTGGTCACGCCGCAGCCGATATAGCAAATCTTGTCGAAGGGAGCGTCGGGATTGACCTTGGCAACGGCAATCTCCGGCAGCACGGTATAATTGGCGAAGGTCGAGCAGCCCATATAGTGATGGATCTTGTCCTTGCCGATCGAGAAGCGCGAGGTGCCGTCAGGCATCAGACCCTGGCCCTGGGTCGAGCGGATCGCCGTGCACAGATTGGTCTTGCGGGAAAGGCACGATGGGCATTCGCGGCATTCGGGCGTGTAGAGCGGAATGACGTGATCGCCCTTCCTGACCGAGGTGACGCCAGGTCCGACATCGACGACGATGCCGGCGCCCTCATGGCCGAGGATGGCCGGAAACAGGCCTTCCGGATCGGCACCCGACAGCGTGAAATCATCGGTATGGCAGATGCCGGTCGCCTTGACTTCGATCAGCACTTCGCCGGCCTTCGGCCCCTCAAGCTGAACCGTCATCACCTCAAGCGGCTTACCAGCCGCAACCGCGACCGCTGCTCTTACGTCCATCGAAAATTCCTCCAAAATCAATAGTCTATGATCGATATCTAATTCGACTTATCAGCCGGCTACCTTTGCCCATAAATCGAGTATTTCCTGCCGCATAAGCAGCGATTCTTCCCAGCGGTCGGTGGTATCTTCACCGTCCCTGCCGGTGATCGCATAAGGCTTGGGCCCGAGCTCGCAGGTGAAGGCGAGCGTTGCGTCCTCGTTGGCGCGCTTCTTCCAGCTTTTGAAGCCATATTCCCACCAGCCGAGGAAAAGGTCGACCCAGGGCCTGTGATGCGGGAAAGAAATCTCGATCTGGACCTGTTCGCGCGAGGCGACGCGGCCATGGAAAGCCCAGGAGCTATCCAGTATCCGATGGATGAGCGCATGGTTCTCGTCGGATACCGGCCAGGCGAACTCCCGCCCGACGAGGAAATGGGAGACATCCCCCAACAGCCGCAGATCCGGCAGTCGATCGAGGAGATCCAGCGTGAAGAATAGATCCGTCGTCATACGGTCGCGATGCGTCTCGATCCAGACGTCGATGCCGGCTTCTTCCGCCAGCCGCTGCCAACCCTCCAGCAATGGAATACAGTCCTCCAGCCGACGTAGCCGCACGTCCGGCTGCAGACAGATATGATGAACATTGTATTCGGCCGCGATTTCCAGCACCGGCTTCAGATCGTCGACAGTCCTGGGAAAGCACTGACCTTCCGCCTGCAAGCCATGCTGCTTGAGCAGCCCTGCGACGCGGGAAACGACCTTACGGTCGTACCAGTGGGTACTGATGCCATCGAAGCCCGCAGACGCGATCTTTTCGATGTTTTCTTCCAGAGAAAGCTCCGGATATTGCGCGCTGCGCCGCTCCATGGACCAGAGCGACTGGAATATGAGCAAGTTCTGCATGGTTCCTCCCCTGCCAGTGCGCAGCTCAGATCATGAATCCGAGATCTTCGCCAGCCGGCGCGATGATGGCTTTTGATCATCGCGGCGTTTCATTGCAAAGCGGATGTATTCGCGAGCCGGGCGCCGGTGTCGTGAGGGTTTTTCATCAAGACGCTCTGGATGCCAAATCGCCACCTTTCCCTCCCCGATCGCAACTCAGAAAAGTTCCCGTCTCCGTGAGCAAATTTCATCAAATCAATGCTGTCGTTTCCAGCCGACGTCGCTGACACTGACCGCATAGTTCATCCACCGGGAGGCACATTATGGACGACACGCTCTATGGCACCCGCGACAAACGCGGCGACTGGAAACCCAACAAGCTTCTGCACTATCCGCCCGTCTTCATCTGGCCGGCTAAACCGATCGCTTTCCTGAAATGGTTCTTTGGATATCCCGGCTATCTGATGCCCTGGAATGCCGTCTATGCCGCCGTTGCAACGTTGCTGTGGCTCTACGCGACACCTTCCATGGAAACGATGAAGACACTGGCGCCGGGCTGGATTGCCTATCTCCTCCTGCGCAATGCCGCGCTGGTTTTCCTGTTCTTCGGCGCCTTTCATCTCCGCCTCTACATGCAGAAGAAGCAGGGCACGCGCTTCAAATATAATAGCAAGTGGCCGTCGAAGGATAACTCGGCCTTCCTTTTCAAAAACCAGACCGTCGACAACGTGATCTGGACCTTTGCGAGCGCCGTACCGCTCTGGACGGCATTCGAAGTTCTGACGCTATGGGCCTTTGCGAACGGCATCATTCCCTATGTCGACTTTGCCGAGCACCCCATCTATTGCATCATCATCATGCTGTTGATCCCGGCATTCCGTGATCTGCACTTCTATCTGGTGCATCGTCTGATCCACTGGCCGCCGCTCTATCATGCGGTCCACAAGCTGCATCACAACAACGTCAATCCCGGCCCCTGGTCAGGCCTCGCCATGCATCCGGTCGAACATCTTTTGTATTTCTCGGGCGTTCTCATCCATTGGATCTTGCCCTCCAATCCCATCCACGCCCTGTTCCATCTGACGCACGCCGCTCTTGCGCCGGCGCCAGGCCATGCCGGCTTCGACAAGATCGTGATCGGCGAGGAAGCCGGGATCGATACCCACGCCTATGACCATTATCTCCACCACAAGTTCTTCGAATGCAATTATGCCGATGGCGTCATCCCGCTCGACCAGTGGTTCGGCACTTTCCATGACGGCTCGAAGGAGGCCGAGGACCGCATGAACAAGCGCTTTATGGAGCGCGCCAAGAAATACGCCGAAAAGCAGGCGCGACGCTCCGGCACACCGAGCTAGAGCGGATCGAAGACCCGGCTGGGCTGCCGGGACCGTCATCTCACGACCGGCGATGGCGGCAAATGCCGGAGCCTGCGGCCCTCCTTCCGCAGGCTCCGGCTTTATTGTCTATCGATATGTGGATGTGAAGCCGACGTTTTCGGCCCTATAGCCTAGCCGCCCAGCGACTGTCTTCTCCATGCAGCTCTTCCATGATGAGAAATGATCACACTCGACGTGGAATGCGAGGGGTGATTTCGCGCATGCTGGGAACCACTCGGGAGGAAAAACGATGCGCGCTCAAAGCGTAATGTCGACCTGCTCCCAAGACTCGATAACGCCTTTCACGCCTTGGCGATTGTAATGAGGAGGAAGAAATGACGAACTGGGTTGATGCCTGCGCTGCCGATGAAATCGATCAGGAAGATGTTGTTCGTTTCGATCACGCCGGGCGAACCTTCGCGATCTACCGCAGCCCCGACGACGAGTATTTTGCTACAGATGGGCTTTGCACCCATGAGAAAATCCATCTGGCCGACGGGCTCGTGATGGACGACACCATCGAGTGTCCGAAGCACAATGGCCGCTTCAGCTACAAGACCGGAGAAGCACGGGGCGCGCCCGTCTGCATCAATCTAAAGACCTATCCGGTCAAAGTGGAAGGCGATCGCGTTATGATCGGGATCGGCGCATGAGTGCCGATGCGGGCATCATCATCGTCGGTGCCGGCGAATGTGGCGCACGCGCCGCATTGAGCCTGCGGGAGAACGGCTATCGGCGGGAGATCACCCTTATCGGCGATGAGGTTCATCTTCCCTACGAGCGACCGCCTCTTTCCAAGCAGGTCCTGCTCGATCACGCGGAGCCTCGGCTGCCCGCCGTTCTCAATGATGTCGCACTGGCTGAAAAGGCTATCCGGCATATCGGCGGCGTATCGGCTGACGCCATCGACGCAGCTGGAAAACGGCTCATCCTTTCGGATGATCGGGCCTTGTCTTACGACAAGTTACTGCTGACGACGGGGGCTGCACCCCGGCGGCTGGCGAACACGCCCGCCAGTTCCCGGATCCTCTATCTGCGGACGATGGACGATGCGATTGCGCTTCGCTCCCATATCCGGGCAAATATGCATGTAGCCGTGCTTGGCGGCGGCTTTATCGGGCTGGAGGTTGCCGCATCGGCGCGCAGCCGAGGCGCGAAGGTAACTGTCATCGAGTCTCAGGAACGTATTCTTAAGCGCGGCGTACCCGAGCTGATCGCGGAAACGATCACAGCCCTGCACCAGCGCAACGGCGTCACCGTAAAATGCGGCATGGCGGTTCTCTGGATCGAAGCGGATGAACGACATGTCGGCATTTCCCTTTCTGACGGAAAGGTGATCGCTGCCGATGTGCTTGTTGTCGGGATCGGCGCGCAGCCACGCACCGAACTTGCTGCAAAAGCAGGCATTGCGATCGATAATGGCGTTGTAGTCAACGAGCACCTGGAAACTTCGATCGCCGACATCTTTGCCGCCGGCGATTGTTGTTCGTTTCCGCATCCGCTCTACGGCGGACGTCGGCTGCGTCTTGAAGCCTGGCGCAATGCGCAGGATCAGGGCATTCTCGCGGCGGCCAATTTGATGGGTGCGGCTCGCTGCTATCAGGCCGTCCCCTATTTTTGGTCCGACCAGTTTGATCATACGCTACAAATCGCCGGCCTCGTCGACGAGGGGCGCACGGTCATCAGACGCGATCTGGATGACGGCGCCGTCATCCTGTTCCATCTCGACGCAGAACAAAGGCTGGTCGCTGCGAGCGGTGTGGGGCCTGGCAACAAGATCGCCAAGGATATCAAACTGAGCGAGATGCTGATTGCCAAGCGCATCATGCCGCCGATCGAAGCTTTAACGGATGGCGTAAACCTAAAATCGCTCTTGCCAAAGGCAGCGTAAGAGATTGCTGCCTGGTCAACTCATGAGCAGACACACAAGTGCTTGCCGTTTCTAAGCGCTAATCGCGCAGACAAAGGGCATCAGGATCGATCCTCGGCTTTCTGATGGGACGACAGGCGATCGAGAATGGCCTGCGCGGTATTGGCGTCCGTGACCAGCGCATTGATCATTCCCGATCGTGCCGCGCCGATAATGCCGCTTGCCTTGCCGGGAGTAGCGGCAACGGCGATGCAGAGCGGCACCTTGCGCAACTGTTGGGGAGAAGCTGCAATCATCCCCTCCTCTCCATCCCAGTGCAGGATCTCGCCCTCCTCGGTGACGTAGTGGCGCAGCACATCGCCGGCCGCGTGGCTCAGCGCCTTTTCGCCGGGCAACGCCGTTTCCGAGGGGTTTGCCGCATGTGTCAGTCCGACGCCGACGATTGCCGCGTCCAGCCTGTCCCAGAGAGACGTCACCTGCTGGACCGTGGGATCTCCGAGAAATGCATCCCGGAGTTCGGTCGAGGAAATATAAGGCGCGTGCAGGAAATGCGGCACGCCGCCCATCTGGACTGCCGCCTGGCGCACGAATTCATTGATCTGGAAGTGAGGCGCTGCATGCTGCATGCCGCCGTTCAGCGCGACCGTGACGATACCGGGCAACTGCGGCAGACCAGCCAATGTCACCTCGCGCACCGCCCGCCCCCAGCCGATGCCGAGCGTCGAACCCGAACGCAGGCCCGTCTGCTGCAGAAGCGAGCCGACAGGCGCGGCAAGCGCGCTCAGCACGTTTGATGACGGCGTATCGATCACCGCGGCGGTGCGCAGCTTCAGGCCGTCGATCAGTGCAGCACTCAGATCCTCGGCAGGTGAGAGATCGATGACTTCGATCCGGACGATCCCGACTGCCCGGGCTCGCTGCAGCAACCGTGAAACAGTCGCCGTCGACAGGCCAAGCTTCCTGGCAATATCCACCTGCGCCATATCGGATTGGTAGTGCAATTTGGCGACCGTGTGCAGCAACGCGCGATTTGCCGCAGCCTCCTGCGATTGAGACGAATTCAGGTTGAAATTCCTTTCTGCAATGTGTTACACGTATGGCACTTGAGGAGTTATCGCTTAAAAAGCCCGGTTTCGCAACGTTTATACCGCGTATGAGAGTCCTCAATTTCAGGAGCATTGCCCTCTTCGAGGAGTGGGGAAGGCGTGCTCGTATGGGTGCCGTTTCGCAACGGTTGGAGGAAGGATCACATGACGAAATTGACGACAGCGGAGATGCGCGGCTACCAGCAGATTTGCGGCAGCAACGGTGCCATGATGGTGATTGCCTGCGACCAGCGCGGCGGCATGCGCAGCCTTCTGGCCAAGGACCCGGCCGAGCAGGCTGCGATCTCCGACAAGGTGCTGGGGGATACGAAGGCCGATATCGCCCGCTTCCTCGCGAGCAAGGCGTCCTGTGTTCTCGTCGATCCCATCTGCGCCGTGCCGGCGCTGGTCGATGATCGGGTTCTTCAGCGCGATACCGCACTGCTGATCGGCCTCGATGCTTCCGGCTGGGATACATCGGCGGAAGGCTATCGTCTGTCGAAGCTGGTTCCCGGCATTTCCGCGCGCCGCGTGCGTCAGTTGGGGGCAACGGGCGGCAAGATCATGGTCTATCTGCGCTCGGATCGGGATGCGGCGAATGTGCACAACATCCAGATCCTGCAGCAGTGCATCGAAGATTTCGCGCATGAGGATCTTCTGCTGGTCGTTGAATTCCTGACCTATAAATTCGACGACGAAGACGAGGCCGAGTACAAGGCGAAGCTGCCGTCTCTGATCGTCGGCGGCAGCAGGATCTGCCTCGATCTCGGCGCGAAGGTTTTGAAGATCCCCTATCCGGGCTCGTCGGAAGCCTGCGCCGAAGTCACGCGTCTTTCGGGCGACGTGCCGTGGGCGGTGCTCTCGGCTGGCGTCGACCACACAACCTTCCTTACCCAGGTTGAGGATGCCATGCGCAACGGCGCTTCGGGTGTCATCGCCGGCCGCTCGCTCTGGAAAGACTGCATCTCGCTCGATCGTTCGGTAACGAAGGATCGGCTGGAGACGGTCGCAGTGCCGAGGCTTCGCGAAATCCAGGCCGTCATCGCGATGCACTTCAAGGGCACTGGCTCGCACGGCGCTGATCAAAGGCAGCGCGCCCATGGCTGACATCGCCATCGGCGTCGATATTGGCGGCACGAATATTCGTGCCGCCCTCGTCTCCGTTCAGGGCGAGATCCTTGCCAAGCTGTCGGAAAGAACCCCGACCGATCCGCTGTTGGCATTGGAGCGCGTCATCGCGATGGCGCGCGCGCTCGACACTCCTGAAGTTCTGGGGATCGGTGTCGGCATACCTGGGCGTGTCGATGTCGACAGTCGCGAAATCCTGTCTGGCGGCATTCTTAATCTCTCTGGCCTCGATTTCGCGCGGCGGATTGAGGCGGCACTTGGAAAGCCTGTCGCCATCGAGAATGATTGCAGCATGGCACTCATCGCCGAAATGCGGATTGGCGGCGCCAAGGGCTATCAAAATGTTGCGATGCTGACGATCGGAACGGGCATTGGCGGCGCGGTCGCCCATGCCGGGCGCATCTATCACGGACACAGGGCGGCCGGACAACTCGGCCATATTTGTGTATCGCAGGATGGCCCGCCCTGCCCCTGCGGCAGGCGCGGCTGTGTCGAAACCTTCAGTTCTGGAACCGCTTTGCGCCGACACATCGCTGAAGCGGGATTGTCGGTCGTAACAATCAAGGAGGTGTTCGACATGGCTGCCGAGGGAGATGATGCGGCGGTGCGCGTCTTGCGCCAATGGGCAGTCCCTTTACGAGCGGCACTCGATAATATCGCAGCGACGATGGATCCTGAAGTCATCCTGCTTGGCGGCGGGCTCGGCTGCGACGCGGCGCGTGCGCTTGCAGATCTGCCGGCGGCAGCGCCTTGGTTCTGCCCCGCAATATTGCCGGCCAAACTCGCCGATGACGCCGGCGTCATCGGCGCGGGCCTGTCGATTTTCACTGCCGATGCGCCGTCACGGGAAAAGCGGGCACGGGGAAAGCGTGTCATCCTGGTCAACGGCGTGCCGGCTTCCGGTAAAAGCCGCCTTGCCAAGGCTTTGTCCGATCGAACCGGTTGGCCGGTCCTGTCCCTCGATGGCATCAAGAATCCGTTCCTGCAGCATATCGGACCAGTCAATCGCGACTTCAACCGGACTTTGGGAAAGGCGAGCTATCAGGCGATCTGGGCCATTATCGCGGACGCTCCGGCCGGCTCGACCTTCATCATCGACGCCTGGTTCGGCTTCCAGCCGAAAGCGCAGCTCGAAAACTATATCGAGGCTGCGAAAGTCGGGGATGTCGCGGAGCTGTGGTGCAAGGTGCCTGGAACGGTCGCGGGCGAGCGTTATGCCAGCCGACTGACGGAGCGGTTGCCTGGGCATCCGGGCGCCGAATATGTGCCGGAATTGATAACGCTGGCGGATCGGGCCGAGCCTATGGGCTGCGGCGTAGTCATGACCGTCGACCAGACCAAAGAACCGGACATGGAGGTAATTCTCGCTTGGGTTTGGCAAGTATTCAACCGCCAATAATATCGGTCGCCGTCCGAATGGTCGGAACAAATTCGCAATAGTGCCGAGCGCCGTGCGACGCTATGTCTTCGGCGGATTGCGATATTGCGATTGTAGTCGAATTGCTCAATTATATCAATTGGATATAAGAAATTCTTTGCAGAAAAAAATTACTTGACGTGCCGCAGTAACCCACTGATTATCGCGTTGCCGGACAGGGGAGGTTCGGTTTCAAGAGGAGGAAAATCATGGAGCGCCGCTCATTTCTGAAGGCTTCGGCCGTGGCATCGCTCGCGACCGGTGTTGCCGCTATTGCCGGCACCACACAGGCTGCAGATAAGAAATTTACGATTGCCCTTATTCCGGGGCTGACGACCGATGCCTTTTACATCACCATGCGCAAAGGCGCCGAGGCAGCGGCCAAGGCCGTCGGTGCGACGCTGGTGTTCCAGGGCGGCCCCGATTTCAACCCGGTAACGCAAGTTCCGGTTCTTGATGCGGTGATCGCCAAGAAGCCCGATGCGATCCTCATCGCACCGACCGACAAGGATCAGCTGATCCAGCCGCTGAAAAAGGCAAATGATGCCGGCATCCCGATCATCACTGTCGATACATTCATCGGCACCGGTGTCTACCAGACCGGCAAGGGCGATGCCGATTTTCCGCTGGCTTACATCGCTTCCGACAACCTGCTCGGCGGTGCGATTGCCGCGCGCGCACTGGCAAAGGCTGTCGGAGAAAAGGGCAAGGTTTACGTTTCCAACGTCAAGCCCGGCATCTCGACCACCGATCAGCGCGAGCAGGGCTTCAAGGAGGAGATGAAGAAGTATCCAAACATCACTGTTCTGGAGACGCAATATAACGACGACGACGCCAACAAGGCGGCATCGCAGCTGCAGGCGGTTTTTGCCCGCAACTCCGATCTTGACGGCGTTTTCGGAGCCAATCTGTTCTCCGCTCTCGGTGCCGCCAACGGCGTGCAGCAGGCCGGCCAGACGGGGAAGATCCGCGTGGTTGCCTTCGATGCGCCGACATCGATCGTCGACAATATCAACTCCGGCCTCGTCGATCTGGCGATCGCACAGCACCCGGCGGAAATCGGCTATTTCGGCGTGATGGCAGCCTATGCGCATCTGACCGGCAATTCGATCCCGACGGCGATCGGCACCGGCTTCACGGTCATCGATAAATCGAACGTGACGGACAAGAACGTCGCGAAGTTCATCTACTCCGATTGATGCGGAGATAGTGTGTGCCTCGCCGATCGGCGAGGCACATCATCCAACGACGATAGAGCGAACGGCGCCGTGATCTTCGCGCCTTCAACGCTTCAGTTTGGACCAGTCCATGACAATCGACAATGCAGAGGTCCGCAAGGCGGATCAGCACGTGGCGCCGCAGGCGGACCATGGCGACCAAGCAAAAACCATCCTAAACCGCATCGCGCAATTGCGTGCATGGCTCTTTCTTGCCGCACTTATCGTGAGTTTCGAGATCTGGGCGCGGATCGATTTCGGTGGCACGTTCGTCGGCTCAAGCTTCAACTGGCAGTCCGTCGCGATCTTCGCGGTGGCGCCGCTGCTGCTGGCGATCGGGCAGACCTTCGTGATCATTTCCGGCGGCATCGATCTGTCGACCGGCTTCATCATGGGCCTTGCGGCCGTCGTCGCCGCACATATTGCCAATATTGCCGGGCTCTACATGCCGCTGCCGGTCGCGATGGTATTCGGCATTCTCGTTGCCATGCTGGCTGCCGCGGTGCCTGGCTTCATCAACGGTCTCCTGATCTCCCGTCTCAAGGTTCCGCCATTCATCGGCACGCTTGGCATGTTCGGCGTCGCCCGCGGCACGGCCTTCCTGATTGCCGGCGGCACCACCGTTCCGGTCAAGAATTCCTATTTCGCCGAGCTTGGCAACGGCCGGTTCTACGGTATCCCCTATCTGGTCATCGTCACGCTCGTCTTCGTGGTCATCATGCATTATCTGTTGAGCCAGACACGCTTCGGCCAGCACAACTACGCCATAGGCGCCAATGCCCAGGCCGCCCGCCGCGCCGGCATCGACATCAAGTCCCATCTCTTGCGGCTCTATATTCTCTCAGCCGTCTGCGCAGGCTTGGGCGGCGCACTTTATGCAGCCCGCTTCACAGCAGGCGCGGCCCAGGCGGGCGAGCCCCTTCTGCTAGATAGCGTGGCTGCCGTCGTCATCGGCGGCGCCAGCCTGTTCGGCGGCTCCGGCACGATCATCGGCACCGTTGCCGGCGCTCTCGTTATCGCCGTCATCCAATACGGTCTCGTTTTCATGAACGTGGAACCGTTCTGGCAGTTCATCGCGGTCGGCATCGTCATCATCATTTCGGTGCTCATCGACCAGGCGCAGCGCCGGTTCAGCGGAGCAAAACAGGATGAATAGTACAACTCCCCTCCTCGAGGTCCGCAATCTCTCGCGTTATTTCGGTGCGGTGCGTGCCCTCGACAATTGCTCCATGGTCGTCCGGCCGGGTGAAGTCGTGGCACTTGCGGGCGATAACGGTGCGGGCAAGACGACGATGATCAAGGCGATCTCCGGCGTCTATCCACCGACTGCGGGCGAAATCCTGATCGAAGGCAAGCCCGTCACCTTCTCTTCGCCGCAGGATGCGCGGGAGAAAGGCATCGAGACGATCTACCAGGATCTGGCGCTTGCCGACAATCTGACGATCGGCTCCAACATCTTCCTCGGGCGCGAACCGATGAAGAAGCTTTTCGGCTTCCTGCCAGTGCTCGACCGGAAGGCAATGGCCGAAGCAGCGCGCAAGACGATGGCGGAGCTAGATTTCCATGTGAAGCGGCTCGATGCGCCGGTCAGCAACTTCTCCGGCGGCCAGCGTCAGGCGGTCGCGATCGGGCGTGCGGTTTACTGGAATGCCCGCATTCTGGTCATGGACGAGCCGACCGCTGCGCTCGGCGTGCCCGAACAGCGCAAGGTCGTGGCCCTCATCAAATCGCTGAAGGCGCAGGGACGCGGTGTTATCTTCATTTCTCACAATCTGCAGGACATCTTCGCGGTCTCCGACCGCATCGTCGTCCTGCGGCGCGGGATTGTGGCAGGCGAGCGCAACATCGCCGACACCAATCACGAGGAAGTCGTCAAGCTCATGATCGGCGGCTGATCCCTCACCCGCTACAACTTTTTAACAAGGGCGATCGCGATAGGTGTCATCGCGATCGCATTGTTTGTTTGCTTCAAGATCTCGGATGACCATCTGGTGCTGATTGAGCTTTCCTCAGCATCGCTTATTGCCGCACAATGAGATAGCGGTGTTCTTCAATCGATATGACCGTGGCTGGCCACGTGCCGTGCTATGGGGGATATCGATCTATTCCAGCGTCTCCAGTGTCGCCTGGAAGAGCATTTATCCGGAGATCGCGGAAAGCCGAACGCACGTCTTTGAGGCAAGCAGGAATGAGCAAAGCGGACAATATCGTGTCCTTTACCGATGCGCCTCCGACGGTGAGCGATATCGCCGCAATCGCACGGCGCAACGCCACAATAGTGATTTCGCCAGACGTCAAAGACAGAATCAACGCTGCGCGCGCCGTGGTTGAACGCTACCTGGCGGCCGACCAGCCAGTTTATGGTTTGACGACAGCGTTAGGCGCGGGCGTCGATACTCGCCTTGCCACGGACGACCTTATCGCCTTTCAGTTACGTGTACCACAAGCCCGCGCAGTCGGAGTTGGGCCTGCCCTTCCCCGCGAAGCCGTCAGGGCGATGATGGCGGCTCGCATCGCCGGCATGGCGGCCGGCGGCTCTGGCGTGTCGCTACCGGTTTTCGTCGGCCTCGTTGAGGCGCTTAATGCGGGCTTTCATCCGGTCGTGCCATCGCTCGGTTCGATCGGCGCTGCCGATCTCGCGCCTTTGGCGCACATGGGACGCGCTTTGCTAGGCGATGGCGAAGTGGAACTCGATGGCGCGATCATGCCGGCGCAGGATGCCCTCTCGAAAGTCGGTCTGAAACCGTTGCCGATCGCGCCGAGGGACGGCCATGTCCTCGTGGTCGCCAACAGCCTGTCGGTCGGCAAGGCCTGCCTCTGTATCGAGGATATCGCGCGGCTGTTCGATTGGTCGCTTGCGGCCGTCGCGCTGAACTTCGAGGCATTCCGGGCCAACGTCTCGGCTTTCGATGACCGGGTACTAGCGGCAAGACCGGCCTTCGGCCAGCGTGAAACGGCGGCAAGGCTTCGCGAGCTGCTTTCCGGAAGTTCTCTTTTTATTGATGGTGCCGCCCGGCGCTTGCAAGATCCTTTGAGCTATCGCTGTGCCCCGCAGGTCTGGGGCGCCTTGCTCCACGCGATCGGCGAAGCCCGCGCAGCAACCGAGATCGAACTTGCGAGTTCCGGCGACAATCCCGTCGTACTGGCCGACGAAGGGCTTATTTTGTCGCACGGCAATTTCGACATGACGGCCTTCGTTCTCGCATGGGAACGGCTCGGCCAGGCAATCGCCCATTGTGCGGCGGCGACCGCCTATAGAACGATGAAAATCATGTCTCCGGGCATGTCGGAGCTACCACGCTTCCTAACTCCGCTCGGGCAGAGCAGAACGGGTTTTGCCACCGTGCAGAAAACGGTCTCGGCGCTTGAATCTGAGATACGCCATCTAGCTAATCCCGTGTCGCTCACGCCGATCCCGGTCGCCGATGGTGTCGAAGATCAGGCGTCGATGGCACCGAGCGTCCTGAGCAAGATCGAAGCAATGATCGAGCGAATGCGTTATCTCGTGGCGATCGAGCTTGTCGCGTCCGCCCAAGCCGTTGAGCTGCGCGGTGTGGCGGGCGAGCTCGGCAGCGGGACGCTGGGCGCCTATCGACAGGTGCGCCAGCTGGTGGCACCGCTCGAGGAAGACCGCGCGCAAGGCCCTGATTTTCAAAGAGTGTCGGAATTTATCGCAGAGACCGCGGCGAAAGCCGGTGACATGCCTGGAGAACGGTAATGCAGGAAATCTGGATCGACTATCTCAATGCCATCGACGCCAAGGCGCTGGCGCTTTCCAACGACGAAATCCTCGACGCAGTGACCAAGGCGCTCGATGCACAGGGGCGCGGCGAAACCGTCATCGAGCCTCGCGTTCATCTCGTCCCCGAGAGTTCCGACAAGGGTCATTTCAACGTGCTGCGCGGTTATGTGAAGCCTCTCGACTATGCCGGCGTCAAGGTCGTCGGCGATTTCGTCGATAACTACAAGCAGGGCTTGCCCTCGGAACTGGCGGTTCTCAATCTCTTCGATCCGCGCACCGGTGTACCGAAGGCGATCATCGATGCGACTGCCATCACCGACATGCGCACCGGTGCCGTCACCGCTATCGGCGCGCGCCATCTCGCCCGCAAGGACAGCAAGATCCTCGGCCATATCGGCGCACGGGGCACTTCCTACTGGAACGTGCGATTGCTCGACCACATCTTCGATTTCGACGAAATCCGCGTGCATTCGCGCCGCCCCGAAAGCCGCGACGCCTTCGCCGCGCGGCTGGAAAGGGATTTGGGCAAGAAGATCATCGTAACGGACAATTGGGAGGATTGCCTGAAGGGCGCCGATATCATGATCGAGGCAAGCCGGCTGCCGGAGCCGACGCCACTCTTCAAGACCGCCTGGGTCAAGAAGGGCGCTTTTGTCGTGCCTTACGGCACCATGAGCGCGCTCGAATTCGACCTGACCGACATCATGGACAAGGTCGTCGTCGATGACTGGGGGCAATGCGGCCCCGGCCGCCCCTTCGGTGCCCTTCGCCGTCATGTCGATGAGGGCAAGGTGACGGTCGAGACGCTGCATGCCGAAATCGGCCAGATCGTCTGCGGCGCCAAGCCGGGCCGCGAAAGCGATGACGAGACCATTCTCTTCTGGCATCGCGGCCTGAGCACCACCGACGTCGCGCTCGGCGCAGCAATGGTCGAAAAGGCAAAGCGCATGAATATCGGCCAACGACTTCGGTTTGCGTGACGCGCTATGACGACTTCGAGTGCTATCGCCTGCTCGCGAATGTATAACCTCAGCCCCAGAATATCTGCTCTCTGGGATCAGCTCTTTCATTGGCTTGCCGACCGATCGGGCGTCGAACTCGAAGTCATTGCCCATGCCGCTCCGGCACCTTTGTCCGAGCTTTGGGCACGTCCTGACATGGGCGCCGTTTTCATGTGCGGCTTTCCCTTCTCCCAGCTATCGCCGGCGGAGCGCCCGCAACCGTTGGCCGCACCGGTTTCGCTGGCCGACTGGGCAAACGGGCAGCCAGTCTATGCGAGCCACATCGTCGCCGCGCGCGATAAACAGCTTACGGAAGCTGATCTTGCAGGCGCGCGCTGGGGCTGGACAGTGCGGGACTCGCAGTCCGGCTATAATGCACCGCGTGAACTCTTTGCCATGCTTGCGAATAGGCCTTCAACAGCTCAAACCGTCGGCTCGCTCCTCAATCCGCGTAGCGTAGTCGACGCCATTCGTTCAGACACCATAGATGTCGGCGCCATCGACGCCTACGCCTATCAGCTGATGGCAATGCACGAGCCGGACATGATCGCGCCACTGCGCATTGTTGCTACGACAAAACCGGCCCCCTTCCCTTTGCTGGTGGCCGCGCGGCAGCAGTCGGCGGATGTCGTCGATGCGTTACGCGCCGCTCTTCTCGGCGCGCACCAGGATCCGGAGGGGAGCGATATCCTCGCATCGCTTGGCCTTAGCGCCTTTGCCAAACCGGATGTTGCCGCCTATGACCAGCTTCCCATACGAGCACGGGCGATCGATGCGGCTCTCGGAGCGTGGTGACGCTCGAACGCGCACAATAGCCGAGCCTATTGTGCGCTGGCGGCCTGTTTCAACAATTGCTCCGCCGCGAAGCTCAGGCATTCTTCGAAGGCCGTCAGATCGAGAAAGAGCTGCTCCGGCGCGACCTGGCGCGTGACGATGACACCGCCGCGTGCCGCAATGCCGCCGTCGAGCATCAGATTGTCAGCCATGTCGAAGTTTTCCAGCGCCATTCCGTCGGGACCACGGTGGCGTCCGTCTTCACCGAGAAGCACCTCGCCGCCATAGAGCCTGCTCACGCGCTCGAAGTGATTATCGAGGCAGTTGGAAAAAGCGAATGCCGGGCAGCCGCGGGCGCACATGAAGCCTAGTTCGAAGGCTGTGCCGATATCGGCCGCTATGCCGCGAAACGGCGTGAGATTGGCGATGATGAGGTCGGCGCTCGTCATCAGCTTTTCATTGATGGCGCTGATGGCAAGGCCACGCTGGCGACGTATCTCGGTTTCCGGCACCACCAAATCACCCGGTGAAACGGGCGTGAAGCCGTAGCTGCGTGCCATTGCGATCTTGCGATCGAGGATTTCCCTTGCGTTCGGAAGGAAAACTTCCGGCCCTGCCAGATATGCTCTCAATGCTTTGCCTCTTTGACCGAATATTGCAACGCGGGAGGCGCGGAACCATATGAAGCCTATGGCCGATTCAGGGCTCTTCTGCCATACCCGGCACATAATTTACGAAGTCGCGAATTAAAAGTGATTGCCGTTCCAGGTCACTGGCGAGACGCGTATAGTTCTATTCGGATCGAATAGCGCTCACGATCCAGGACGGATGACGGAACCTGTGGGGTATAGAAAATGCAATCTTCCATTGAGGCCGTTGCCGCCTCGACCCAGGACGACCAGGGCAGCTGGCCGACAAAACAAAGCAAGATCCTCGATTGGCTTATGAATGATGTCCGCGACCAGCGGTTCATCGACAATATCCTCGTGGAACTTTGTGAGAAAATGCAGGCAATCGGAGTTCCGGTCGCAAGAGCGACGATGCACTTCCGAACGCTGCATCCGCAATGGCTAGGGGCGAGAATTCTTTGGCGCACTGGCATGAAGGAGGCCGATATTGCGACCTTCAGCTATGGAGTCGAGAATACGCCTCAATTTCTGGCAAGCCCCATCAATGAGATATTCAACGGCGCGACCGAAGTCCGGAAAAATCTTGAGGTCTGCGAGAAGGCGGAACTGAACTATCCGCTTTATAAGGAAATGTATGCGGAAGGACTGACCGACTATATCGCCTGGCCAATTTATCACACGCTCGGCAAGCGCCACATCGTGACCTTTGCCTCGGACGCGCCTGGCGGCTTCACCGATGAGCATATCACCTTCCTGAAAGACCTGCTGCCCGCTTTGACGATGGTGACCGAAATCCGTTTGAAGAACATCATGGCCCGCACGCTGCTGCGGACCTATGTCGGGCCGCATGCCAGCGAGAAGATCCTGGCCGGCGCCACGACGCGCGGCAGCGGCACCACCGTCGGGGCCGCAATCCTCATCTGCGACCTGCGTGATTTCACCACCATCTCGGACATGTGGCCGCGCGACGATGTCATCGAATTGCTGAACAGTTATTTCGACGCGATGGTCGAACCCATCGAAAAACACGGCGGTGAGATCCTCAAATTCATGGGCGACGGACTGTTGGCCATTTTCCCGTTGAGTGATCCGAATGCCTGCCACAATCTTCTCGTTGCCATCACCGAGGCGCAGGCGGCCGTTGCAACGCTCAATGAGGAAAACCGCGCGCAGGGACGCGAAGTGCTGCGCTATGGCGTCGGGGTGCATGTCGGCGACGTGATGTATGGTAACATTGGCTCGCGGACGCGCCTTGACTTCACGGTCATCGGCCCGGCTGTCAATATCGCCTCACGGCTTGAATCGCTAACAAAAGAGGTAAAGCGGCCTGTGCTTCTTTCCAAGGCTTTTGTCGACATGGCTGGTTGCCGACGCGATATGGAAAGCCTTGGCTCCTTTCCTCTAAAAGGTCTCGGCGAACCCGTCGACGTCTTTGCTTTCGCCGCAAAAGACAAACTGCCGCAGAAAGCGGAGCCAACCGCCGGGTGAAGATTGGGTCCGACGGGGCGTAAATTCGGTACGGCGCGATTCAGTCGGTAGTAAAACGTGAAATGGCAAAGGGGTGTCCCGGTATATAGATCTTCCTATATTGTGAGGTGGATCATGACGGTAGCTGCCTTAATTTTGGGATCGTTCTGCGCGTACGAACATTAACTAAGGGTTGATTCTATCGGCTCGACCACGAGGGTGCCAGTCACCCATAATACTCTGACAAGGAGAAAACAGATGAGAAAAATCCTGACCCTGGCGTTTTCAGCGGCATCGTTGATCGTTGCGGGCACCGCTGCGGCACGTGCAGCCGACATGCCGGCGACCTATAGCGAGGAGCCCGATGAGCGCAATGGCGTAAAGATCGGCTATCTCGAGTGCGATATCGGCGGCGGCGTTGGTTATGTGCTCGGTTCGGCCAAGGAAATGGATTGCGCTTTCCATTCGACGGTCGGGCGCGCTCGCGTTGATCACTATACCGGCGCGATCAGAAAGATGGGTGTCGACCTCGGGTTTACGACCCGCAGCCGGCTTGTCTGGCTGGTTTTCGCGCCGACAGCCGGCTATCATCGTGGTTCTCTGGGCGGCCTTTACCAGGGCGCTACCGTTGAAGCCACTGTCGGTGCCGGCGTCGGCACGAATATTCTCGTTGGCGGCACCTCCGGCTCCATCCAGTTGCAGACCGTGAGCGTTACGGGTCAGCTCGGCTTGAATGTTGCGGCAACCGGTACATCGGTGACGCTGACGTCGGCCGATTGAGTATTCGGTTAAAGTCCTGACCATATGATATGGCCGCTCCTGCCTAGCGCTGGAGCGGCCTTTTCCGTCGGGGCGGCGACAACCAGCTTTGCACACCAGCGTCTTCAGCGCGAAATCGGTTTATCCATGCACCCTCGCAGCGCTATAGCTATGTAAACCCTAGCGATTCTTCGGAGCCAGAATCATGACCGATACCGTCACCGATCGTTTTCTTCGTTACGTTGTCGTCGATACGCAATCGGACCCGTCTTCGGTTACGCAGCCTTCCACTGCGAAGCAGAAGAATCTCGGGCGCATGCTGGTTGAGGAATTGCTGGCGATCGGGCTTGCCGATGCCCATCTGGACGAACACGGCTATGTCTATGCCACCATTCCATCGAATGTCGACAAGCCGGTCCCCGTCATCTGCTTCTGCTCGCATATGGACACAGCGCCCGATTTCACCGGAACGAACGTCAAGCCGCAAATCCTGCGGAACTACGCCGGCGGCGATATTCGCCTTAGCGCCGATGTGCAGCAGGTCATTCGGGTTGACGAACACCCTGCCCTGCAAGATCAGATCGGCAACGACATCATCACGTCGGATGGCACGACACTCCTTGGCGCCGACGACAAGGCCGGTCTCGCCGAAATTGTCGCAGCCGCCCAATATCTCGTCGACAATCCCGATATCCGCCACGGCACCATCAAGCTGCTGTTCACGACGGACGAAGAGATCGGGCGTGGGGTCGACAAGGTCGATCTGAAGAAGTTGGGAGCACAATTCGCCTATACGGTCGATGGCGAAACGGCGGGTCATATAGAAGACGAGACTTTCTCTGCCGATAGCGTCGAGATCGTCATCCAGGGCGTCGCCATTCATCCGGGCTTCGCCAAAGGCAAAATGGAAAACGCCATCAAGATAGCCGGCGCGATCATCGACAGGCTGCCGAAGGACATGGCGCCGGAAACGACGGACGGACGCGACGGCTTTATCCATCCCACCGGGATCAGCGGCTTGATGGAAAAGGCTTCGCTCGGTTTCATCATCCGCGATTTCGAGGAAGCCGGCCTTGCTGACAAGGAGGCTATGCTGGAAGCGATCGTCAAGGACGTCATGGCCGCCTATCCCGGCTCCTCGCATAAGTTTACCGTCAGACATCAGTACCGCAACATGAAGGTGATCCTCGATCGTCATCCGGAAATCGTTGAAAACGCAGTCGAGGCTATCCGTCGTGCCGGCATGGCGCCGGTGCGAGGCAGTATTCGCGGCGGGACGGATGGTTCCAGGCTCTCTTTCATGGGCCTGCCTTGCGCCAATATCTTCGCCGGCGGTCATGCCTTTCATTCACCACTGGAATGGGTGAGCCGACAGGACATGGAAAAGGCCGTCAAGACGCTCGTGGAGTTGGCGAAGGTCTGGGAAGAATGTTCCTGAATCCTTGCCAGAATAGGCCTCGCTTCCTCCATGGAAATCAGCAACTCCGTCGTGAAATAGCGCATTTTCTCCCGCACGAAATTAATCTCGTTGTCATTATGCAAGTCATCCGTGAATTTTTATATTGAAGCATTACTAAATTAGATTATTCTATAATGTAGTCTTGGGAGGAAAGGAGAATAGGTAAGCCCCTTCATTCCAACTCTACGGTGCGCGCGCTCCGGCAATCAGAAACAGACTGTCACAAAGTCTAAGCTGAAACGGAGTTTAGTCATGAGAATACAATCTTCACGGATGGCAATTGCTGCGTCCGCACTTCTTTTATTGGCCTCGACGAGCTATGCGGAACCCGGTGGCGGGACGGATCACGGCGGCAGCCAGTCCGGAAGCGGCGGACTGGGCGCTGGCGTCGGCATATCGGTCGGAGGCGTCAATGCCGGCTTGGGTGCCGGGCTGGGTTCGAATGGGCTTGGTGCCGGCCTCGGCGCTTCCATAGGCGGAAAGAACGGCGTCAATGCCGGCGCGGGTACTTCGGTATCCGGAACAAGTGGCGTTAACGCAGGTGTCGGGGCTTCCGTTGGTGGCTCCAATGGCATCAATGCCGGAGCGGGTGCTTCCGTATCCGGAACGAGCGGCATTAATGCCGGTGCTGGCGCCTCTGTTGGCGGCTCAAATGGCGTCAATGCCGGCTTGGGAGCGTCGGTTAACGGTTCCGGGGTCAATGCTGGCCTTGGCGCTTCGGTTGGCGGCTCGGGCGGCATTAATGCCGGTGGGGGCGTTTCCCTCGGAGGATCCGGAGCGGGTGTCGGCGTTGGTGTCGGCATTGGCGGATCTGGAGGCACAGGTTCCGGCGGCAGTGGCACCGGCAGCGGGTCCGGAGGCGGGGGCACGGGCGGCATTGGCACGACAATCGGCGGCCTGGGCGGTACGGGCGGTACAGGACTTGGGTCGGGACGTTCCGGTACAGGATCGAGCACCCGCACACTCGCCGCCTTCCGTACCATGTCGAGTGCCGAGCAGAAACGTATGCTGATTGCCTGTCGTCAGGTGACGGCATCCGGCAATTTCGATGCAGGCCTTGTCAGCCTTTGCCGGCTGCTGCGCAGCACAGCTAGCGCCGGCGGCCTGTAGGTGGCCGGCGTCAAGGGGGCTTGATGTCCCTCTTTCGCTTCGGTTCTAAGGTCCGCGCCCTGGCTGCTATATCGCCAATGGGCGCGGACGCCTGTCCAGCCTACCAATCCGCGCGGGCCACATTGTCGATCACCTGCCGGCTGCGGCGCAGCATCATGCCTGGCGCATCCATCGCTTTGCTCAAAAGGTTTCGTGCGTCTGCAAGGGGATGAAATCCGGCCCTTTCTTCCATCACGGGAGACGGAGCATCGTCTGCAACAGGCAGAGCAGCCTCTGCATAGTCCGGATTGCTTGTTATCAGCGGATCCCGCGTTTCACATTGCGGCAGGCAGCGGCCAAAATGCTCTACATCCGCGGATGACGCGACCTTCGTATTCCTCGCATCGGTGCGAACAACACGCTTTGCAGGCGCGCTGCTCTTGATCATGGCTGCAAGTGGCGAAGGCTGCGGAACTGGCACCGACATCAGTGATCTTGTAGGGCTTGCGTCGACTGCCAACTGTAATCTGTTCATCGCGAATTGGTGTGCGGATGCCATGCCATTGATCGCGATGCGGCCGCCCTCGTCGATGAGCCGGATCGAGCGGTCGGCAGGGCCGGTTTGGACGATCAGATAGAGGGCGCCGACAACAGTGCCGCAAACCGCGAGCCCGCAACCCAGCCTGCGAGTCGTTTCGCTTTGACCATTCCACCATTTCACGGGCTGCATATCCATCGACCGCTCCTTTGGGAAAATCTCGAATAGCCATTCTCATGAAAACTGTGGCGCGGCTTTTACCGAAACGTGGCCAATTGCAGGCTTTTCGTAAAGAAATGTTGATGAATGCGTTCGCACATCGGGTCGTGGCTAACACGGTCGATCAGATCGGAGCGCTGCCACTGAAAGACAATATTAACCATGTTTCTCAAAAGTCCCGCTCATCCATGAGTATTAACTAAATAAATTGAAATTCTACTTGGGAGGTATTCTGGCGAGACTATCGCCGCCGCCGCCGCGGTTCCGACCTGCATTGCCAGCGAATCATATATGTGCTTATTTTATTATATTCTGATATTTTTGGGGCTTATGCGAAGGGGAATGTGAATGCTGAGAATGCTCCGCGGCGCCAGTCTTATCGGTATCGCAATGACCGTAGCAGCGCCATCCGCAATGGCCGCCACCACAAGCGCCAACATGACGGTTACCATTACTATCCAGGCGCAATGCACGATCCAGAGTGCCAATAATCTCAACTTCGGCACCAACGGCGTCATCACCAGCAATATCGATCAAGCAACCACCATCGGTGTGCAATGCACATCCGGGCAGACCTATAATGTCGGCCTGAGCGCCGGCGCTGGAGCTGGCGCGACAACGGCCGTCCGTGTCATGACAGGACCAGCAAGTGCGACGATCAATTATGCGATCTATACCGACTCCAATCGAACGCAGACCTGGGGCACGACCATAGGGACGGACACCGTCTCGGGGACAGGAAACGGCGCGGTCCAGAACATAAATGTCTATGGCCGAGTACCTCCGCAAACCACACCGGCTGCGGGCGTCTACACAGATACCGTAGCGGTTACCGTCACCTACTGAAAACTCACAGATCCGGGAGGCCGTCATGCAACGCATGTTGCCATGCATTGCCGCGACTATGCTTTTGCTGTTCAGTGCTTACGAAATAAACGCAGCCTCGCTGCGGGTAGCGCCCACAAGTCTGGAGCTTGTAGCGCCGGCTGCTGCCACCGTCTTGAATCTGGCTAATGACGGAGACCATCCAATCAACGTCCAGATACGTGTCTTCAAGTGGAGCCAGGCGGGCGGGATAGAGACCTTGGAACCAACCAGGGATGTCGTTGCCAGTCCTCCCGCGACGCGGATGAATCCGAACGCACAGTATGTGGTCAGAGTGGTTCGTACGAGTAAGGCGCCCGTTAAGGCGGAGGAGACCTATCGTGTCATCGTTGATGAACTCCCCGACCCTGCCCGTGCGCGCGCCGGCACGGTCACGCTCATCATGCGCCAGTCCATTCCTGTCTTTTTCAAGCGGCCGGACATAAAGCCCGCCGATATCGTCTGGAGCCTCAAGCAGCAGGGCAACAGCCTTGCTCTTATAGGCAAGAACAATGGCGGCAGCCGCTTCCGTCTGTCGAACGTAACTCTGATACAAGGCCCAACGAAGATCGGCAGCCGTAACGGGCTGGTCGGATACGTACTTGCTGGCGCGACGATGCAATGGCTGATGGGAACCGCAAAGTCCCTCACCGGCAGCGTCGTAACACTCCATGGCCAGAGCGATCTTGGGCCGTTCGATGCTGAAGTTGCCGTTAATCAACGGTAGTGCCAGCGCCGTTTGCATATGCATGCTTTTCTCAGTTTCGGCGCTGCGTGCTCAGGAAGTGCCCGATTTGCCGGAAAGCACAGCCATGGCAGGCCAACAGGCGGCCACGCTGGACGTCTACCTCGAAGTATTCATCAACAACGCGTCGATGAAGATGATCGGCAATTTCAAACAGCGTCCGAATGGCTCGCTCGCTGCAACCGCAGAAGAGCTGCGCGAGGTGGGCATCAAGCCGCCGGCCGGCGCTGATGATAAGCTGATCGAGCTCAGCACCTTGCCCGGCCTGTCATATCAGGTCGACATAGAGACGCAGCGTCTTTACGTGCAGACGACCGACGAAGGGCGCGCAGCTCGCGTCATCAATGTCAGGCAGCAGCAGGACAACGCAGTCCCTGCACCCCAGTCCGGCTATGGCGCCGTCCTCAACTATTCCCTCTACGCAAGTTCCAACGGTCTCTTTCAAGGCAATTCGAACATGTTCCAGGGAATATCCGGATCTTTCGATGCACGTATCTTCAGCCCCTACGGCACGCTCAGCCAGTCCTTCCTCGCCGGATATTCCGAAGGCAGTCTTGACGGCATAACCCGCCTCAACACGACCTGGAGCTACTCCGATCCGAAGAACCTTGTTACCTATCGCGCCGGTGACCTGACCACCGGCGGCCTGTCATGGACTCGGCCAGTCTATTTCGGCGGTATTCAGTTTCAGCGCAATTTTGCACTGCGTTCGGACCTGGTGACCGAACCGTTGCCCTCATTTACCGGGACGGCCGCCGTTCCTTCGACGCTCGATATCTATACGCAGAACGTGCGCACCTATTCCAGCGACGTGCCAGCCGGGCCTTTCCAGGTGACCAACCTTCCTGTCTTTTCCGGGGGTGGGCAAGCGACCGTCGTGCTGCGCGACAGCCTCGGGCGCGAAACCACGGAGACCTTGCCGTTCTATTCCTCCAATTGGCTTCTGCGTCAGGGCCTCTTGGACTTTTCCGCCGAACTCGGCACTCCGCGTCTCAATTTCGGAACTGATTCCAATGACTACGACGGTCGTATCATGGGCGCCGCCACCGCTAGGTACGGCCTGACCGATTGGCTGACACTGGAAGGCCACGTCGAGGGCGGCGCCGATCTTTTGAATGGCGGCGCTGGGACCGCTTTTCCGGTCGGCTCGTTCGGCGTTGCTTCCATAGCGGGCGCAGCAAGCAAGAGCGGGTCACGTTCCGGCGCGCTGATGAACGCCGCATTCGAGCTCAGCTATGACAGATGGGCCCTCTATGCCCGGGTGCAACGGACCTTTGGCGATTATGACGACATAGCCTCGGTTTCCGCGCGGCCCACAACCAGCATTGCCGGAGATGTAAGCATTCTCAGCGCCGGTGTGCCGCGCGCCATCGATCAGGTTACGCTCAGCGTACCGACGCCGCTCGATCTTTCCAGTCTCAACCTGTCTTACACGAACCTCGAAAGCGCGGACGGCACCAGGAGCAAGATCGCGGGTCTTTCCTACAGTCAGACGTTCAAGCATGCGACAGTCTATGCGAGCGCCTTCACCGACCTCGACAACCGAAGCAATTTCGGGTTCTTTACCGGCCTTTCCATTCCCTTCGGTGGCAATATCACGGCCAATACCGGCGTACAGGGCGGACCTAACGGCGTCGGCGTCGTCGCCGACGTTTCCAAGTCGATGCAGCAGGAGGATGGCAGTTTTGGCTGGCGGCTGCGCACCTCCGAAGGCGAAGACACCAATCGCGAGGCGGCAGTCAGCTATCGGGCGCCCTTTGCCCAGGTCGAAGCTGGCCTCCGGCAGCAGGATCATCAGACCAGCGCCACCGCTCGGCTCGATGGTGCCATTGCCGTCGCAGGCGGCGGCGTCTTTGCCACCAATCGCATCGACGATGCATTTGCCGTCGTCGATGTCGGCGCTCCCGATGTCGAGGTTCAGCAGCAGAACCGGCCGGCCGGCAAGACCAATTCGAGTGGCCGCATTCTGGTGCCCAATCTCAACTCCTATGAACCGAACACCGTGTCCATCGATCCCAAGAACCTGCCCGTCGATGCCGACGTGCCCGCGACGAAGGAAATCGTCGTGCCCGCAGACCGCAGCGGCGTGGTCGTCAAATTCGGCGTGTCCGAAGCACCGCAAGCAGCCCTGGTTACGATCAAGGACAAGAACGGGGTGCCACTGCGTGCTGGCCTCGGCGGCACCTTACAAGGATCGAGCGAGGATTTCGTCATCGGCTATGACGGTCAGACTTATATTCGCGGGTTGCATGCGAGGAATGCGATCGATGTCTCGCTGGAGGATGGAACGAAATGCCATGCCGAATTCGCCTACAGGCCGCAGCGGGGTGAGCAGGTTGTCATCGACGACGTCAGGTGCTTCTGAAGAGAGGTGAAAGGATGCTGCGTTCGATCATTGTTTTGCTCGTATTGCTGCTGCCTTCGCTATGCCTGGCGCAAAGCTGTAGCTTCAGTGCCACCAATATGAACTTCGGCGCGGTCGATATCTTGTCCGCTACTCCCGTCAGTTCGACATCGACTATAAGTGTAAGTTGTTCCGGAGGACTCCTGGACCTGGGCAAGCGGCTTCTCATTTGCCCGGATATCGGCGCCGGCAGTGGTGGCGCATCTTCGGCTGCGGCACGTCAGATGCTGAACGGTGCCAGTTCTTTGAACTATCAGCTTTATTCCGATAATGGCCGGAGTGTGGTGTGGGGATCGAGCAGCTGGCCCTATCCATCGCGGGCACCGGTCTATGCGCTGACAATGTCCCTATTGAATGGTTCGCTGGTGGGCGCAACCGGTAGCCTGACGGTCTATGGCACGGCGCTTGGAACGCCGTCGACGGCGCTGCCGGGGTCGTACACGTCCAGCTTCGCATCCGGCACCTCATTCTATTACAGCTACAGCAGCGCAACGAACTGCAATGCACCCACCGGAACGACAGGAACCGCGCCGTTTACCGTCAACGCGAGCGTTGCGGCCAATTGCCTGGTGAGCGTCCAAAACATCAATTTCGGAACGCAGGGTGTTCTGAGTGCGAATACCGATGCCGCCGGATCGGTGACGGCAACCTGTACGCCGGGTACGACCTACACGATCTCGTTGAATGGCGGCACAACGAACGCGGCACCGACGGCGCGAAAGATGACGAAGGGATCGGAGACGGTGACCTACGGTCTCTACAAGGATATCAACCGGTCGCAGCCCTGGGGCGATGTCAACACACCGGGCAGCACGGTTGCTGGAACTGGAACGGGCACGGCGCAGCTTTTGACGGTCTATGGCCGCGTCCCGCCACAGACGACGCCCTCTCCAGGCACTTACGTGGATACGGTCGTTGTGACGCTCACCTACTGACTTCGAATTTCAAGCTGCCGCGTGATGCTCTGGCTGACTGGACGGCGCGTCAGACCGCCGCCTGTTTCGACCCGCGGGTCTCGCCGGGGCAAATCTAATTTTGAAGGAAAAACGAGGGCACCAAATTGGCGCGAGCAGAATAATGCGGCTGACCGACGACATGGAATATAACAAGCGCATAGACAAGAATGGCGCCGACTGCGATGACGATACCGTTGATTGGAAGCCCTATTTTTGACGTGGCGTCGTTCGATGTATCCGACGGACTTGCATGAATGACTTTTGGGGCGGATTGATCCGTCGTTAAGGGAAGCTGCAACTCCCTTTCCATGCGCGCCTGAGCATTAAAGCGCTTGCCGTATCTCGTTGCGGGTCGAAACTGGATGACGTTGCCCATTTTACGCGGTCCCTTTCAACGCCTGCAGTTATTGGCCATTTTCCTGGCTGTTGTCGGCATTGGTACAGTCAACGCGAACGGCGACCTTTTCCGGCCGTTGTTCGCCATGTGGAAGGATCACGGTCACGATACAGCGATTCTCGCGTGGCCTGACGGATAGGAGATGCCCTTCGTCGCGGATAGAACCTGATCCACCGCGGTCCCACAATCCTGAACGTTGTAGGCACCTTGTGCGATTTAACTTTGCCCTGCAATTGCGGAGCCTGCAATCGAAATTCCCGCTGGGTATCGTTAGGATCCTGATCATGCCTTTATCATACCTCAATGAAGGCAAAGAGGCGACGGCGGTTCGCAACAAACCAAGTCTATGCGCCTCATCTTTTCTGCTGTGCGGCAGAAATCACAGAGGCTAATATCGGCCGGTAACCGTGGACTTTCTTGGCGAATTCATGGAGGGAGATCCGGCATGGCCTGCCGCCCCGCCAGAGATTGCGTGCCATCGAGATCAACCCGTTTGCCCCAAGGAGTAGGATGCCTATTCTCGAAACCTCCCGGCTCGTTCTCAGGCCTTGGCAGGATAGCGACCGTGTTCCGTTTGCCGCCGTAAATGCAGATGCGCAGGTTCGCAAGTATTACTATCCGAGCCTGCTCGCGGCGGGCGAGACGAACGAACTGATCGATGAAGCCAACGAGCAGTTCGCCAAGGAAGGTTTCGGCTTCTTGGCCGTGGAGCGGAAAGCCGATGGCGCGCTGATTGGCGGCGCGGGCCTTTCACGACCAGGGCCGGAAGTTCCGGGTGATTTTCCATTGGAAATCGGTTGGATTCTGGGGCGTGCCTATTGGCGGCAGGGCTATGCGACGGAAATCAGCCGACACTGCCTGTATTTCGCGTGGCAGGAGCTGCGGGCTGATTGCGTGATCGGTTATACCTCAGCGATCAACACTCCTTCCCGCCGCGCGATGGAGAAGATCGGCATGATCCACGTCGACGGTGGCGATTTCGATGATATCACCGTGCCGCCAGGCAATATTCTGCGGCCGCACGTACTCTATCGCATCGATCGCCCCAAACAAGAAATTCATGAATGAACAGGCAGTAAGCCGCGACGAGAGCCCCGCGGATCGGTAATCTTGCTTCTTGCCTTAGGCGTGCTTTCACGCGAAAAACTTGCCATGAGCATACCGACATCCCACCCCTTCGACTTCGATCCGACCTATGGCATGCAGCTCGCGCAGTTGCAGGCGATAGAGACACCGGAAGCTCCGGCGGGCTTCGACGACTTCTGGCGGCAGCGCTACAAGACAGCCCTGGCCATCGATCCGCAACCCAAGCTTCGCCACAGCAAGCAGCCTCACGACAACTGGCACGCCTTCGATATCAGCTACATGTCGACAGGGTCGTTTCAGATCAATGGCTGGCTGCTTATCCCCCGCAGCGGACAGGTGCGGCGCGGCCTCGTTGTCGGACACGGATATGGCGGAAGAGACCAACCGGAATTCGATTGGCCGGTAGAAGAAACGGCTATCCTTTTTCCCTGCTGCCGCGGGCTTTCCCTCAGCGCCAGCCCCAAAATCCCTTCGGACGCATCGGGCCATGTCCTTTGCGGTATCGAAAGCCGCGATACCTATGTCATCGGCGGCTGTGTGGAAGACATCTGGCTTGCCGTCTCGACATTGGAGACCCTCTATCCGTGGCTTGCTGGCCATATCGGCTATAGCGGCATCAGTTTCGGCGGCGGCATCGGCGCCTTGGCAATTCCTTTCGATGCGCGGATCAGGCGCGGTCATCTCATCGTCCCGACTTTTGGCCACCGGCAGCTTTGGCTGACACTGCCAACCGTCGGCAGCGCCCAATCGGTGCAGGCTTATCAGGAAAAGCACGGCAGCGTTCTCGAAACACTGCGGTTCTTTGATGCTGCGATCGCCGCGCAGCGCATCACTGTGCCGATGCTCGTCGCACCCGCGCTTTTTGATCCCGCCGTCGCACCACCCTGCCAGTTCGCTGTCGCAAATGCGCTGCAGAAATTTAACGAAATCTTCATTCTGGATGCCGGTCACTTCGATTATGCTGGCAGCGAGCAGCAGAACGCGATTCTGCGAGACAAGGTCGGGCAATTCTTCAAGGTGCTATGAACCGCGAATATCTATGCTGGTACAGTCCTCGGCTGCATCGAGACATGGAATTGCTGGTGTTCGGCTATGCCGGCGCCAAGGTACTGGTATTTCCCACCCGCGACGGTCGCTTCTGGGAATATGAGCAGATTGGCATCGTGTCGTCTCTCGCAGATAAGCTGGATGCCGGGCAGCTTCAGCTCTATTGTATCGAAGGTCTGGCGGCAGAAACCTTTTACGCCTTTCATTGCCACCCATCCGAGCGCATTCGCAGACACAACGCTTTCGAGGAATACATCCTCAACGAAGTCCTGCCTCTGATGGCGCAAAAGAACGGGCATGAATGCACAATCGTCCACGGCTGCAGCCTCGGCGCCTTCCAGGCGGCGAGCCTGGTTTTCCGCCACCCTCACCTCTTCCGCAAGCTGGTCGTCTTTTCCGGCCGCTACGACCTGACGATGAAGGTCGAATCCTTCACGGATCTGTTCGACGGCTATTACGACGACGAGGTCTATTTTCACACCCCGACGCATTTTCTGCCGGGACTTGTCTGCGAGCTACGTTTGGAGAGCCTGCGCCAGATCGACATCGTGATGGCGATCGGAGACGCCGATCCCTTCTTCGACAATAATCATCATCTGAGCCGACTGCTCGCCGACAAGCGGATCGATCATCGGCTGCATGTGTGGGATGGGCGCGCCCATCAGGCAGGTGCATGGCGGCGAATGGCGCCGCTGTACATCTGACGAAGGCAGTAAGTTTCGAGTCGTTCAGGCAAGTCCGGCTGGTATGGGTCGGAGCACCTTGTGCGTGCCGTAGTCACGCTCGTGGGATTTGCGATGCTGCCGCTCGGAGCTTGCCGAAAACTCGACCAGAATACGCTCCATCATGCCATCCGGATAGGTTCCGGTGTCGTTCGTTTCGACTTCCGACTGGGCGGTAACGATCTTCATATTCATCTCTAGTCCTCCGGCTCTGCACGGAAACCCTTGATTCCAATATCTGTTCCATTAGTATTCCGGAAATTGTTAAAAAATTAACTACGTCCGTTAATCAAATCGGGCGCCACGGCATCGAACTTGAAGGGCTGGCCGGATTGGAACATTCTTGCAATCATGACGTTCAGTCTCTGATTTGATTGGGGGGCTTGATGTATCGATCTAAATCGCCCAGGGCGCGGTTCTTCTCGTTGCCGGCGAAGCAACTGATATCGGTCTAGACTTTAACTTCGACGTTGAGGTCCGAAGGGATCTTGGCCGGGTTCGCATGCCTTCGATCAATCACTGTCCAATCAGCGGATAGACTGGAGCAGATCATGGCCGTCATCATCACATCGATCATCCTTGCACTCATCGGTCTGGCGCTTGGCGGCGGTGGCCTTTGGCTTGTGCTACTTGCCGGAAGCCCTTTCTATCTTTTGGCTGGCATCGCCTTCCTCCTAACGGCGATCCTGCTTTATATGCGCAAAGAGGCCGCGCTCTGGCTCTACGCGATCTTCGTGCTGGCAGCGCTTGGATGGGCGATATGGGAGGTCGGTTTCGACTGGTGGCAGCTCGGTCCGCGCGGCGGGTTGATCATTCTGATCGGTCTCTGGCTATTGACGCCGTGGGTCCGGCGGCCGCTGGGCTTTCGAAGCCTCGACGGTGTTCACTATGGAGCCAATCCATGGCCGCTCGCGATCCCATTGATCATCGCCATTCTCGTTGCCGTCTATTCGATGACGACCGATCCGCACGATCTTTCCGGCGACTTGCCGACGACAATGGCTGCGAATGCCCCTATGGGCGGCGATGTGCCCGATGGTGAGTGGCATCAATATGGTCGAACCTCGTTTGGTCAGCGTTACTCGCCTCTCGACCAGATCAATGCGCAGAACGTGGCGAACCTGAAGGAGGTCTGGCGGTATCAGACCGGCGATGTGAAGCGCCCCGATGACATCGGCGAGACGACTTATCAGGTTACGCCGCTCAAGATCGGCGACACGCTTTATATCTGCACGCCCCATAGCCTGGCGATCGCCATCGGTGCGACGGACGGCAAGGAAAAATGGCGTTACGATGCCAATGCCGGCATGAACCCCAACCGACAGCATCAGACCTGCCGCGGTGTATCCTATTATCGCGACACAACCGCTGCCGCCGGGGCACTGTGTGGTGATCGCGTCTATCTGCCGACCTCGGATGCCCGGCTGATCGCGCTCGATGCTGCCAACGGCAAGGTTTGTCCGAGCTTTGCCGATCAGGGCATCCTGCATCTTGAAACCGGGATGAAATACAATCCGGCTGGCTATTATTATTCGACCTCGCCGCCCGTCATCGTCGCCGATAAGATCATCATCGGCGGCGCGGTGAACGACAATTATTCCACCCAGGAGCAATCCGGCGTCATCCGCGCGTTCGACGCCCGGACCGGCGCGCTGCTCTGGAACTGGGATTCGGGCAATCCGGATCAGACAGCGCCGCTGCCCGCCGGCCAGACCTATACGACCAACTCACCGAACAGCTGGTCGGTTTCCAGCGCCGACGAAAAGCTCGGCATGGTCTATGTTCCGCTTGGCAACCAGACGCCAGACCAGCTTGGCATGGGCCGCAGCGCCAATGTCGAACGCTTCTCCTCGTCTGTGGTCGCGCTCGACATCAATACCGGCCAGCTCAAATGGGTGCAGCAATTTGTCCATCACGATCTCTGGGATATGGACGTGCCGGCCCAACCCGTGCTGGTCGATCTGACAAAGGCCGACGGCAGCACGGTTCCCGCATTGGTCGCTTCCACCAAGCAGGGCGACATATACGTGCTTGATCGCCGCACCGGCGCGCCGATCATTCCCTTCAAGGAAATACCGGCGCCGGGCGGCACCATTCCGGAGGATCATGCCTCGCCGGCCCAGCCGATCTCCGATCTAACCTTCTCGCCGCCGCCCTTGCAGGAAAAGGACATGTGGGGCGTCTCGCTGTTCGATCAGCTCGCCTGCCGTATCGCCTTCCATCAGCATCAATATGAAGGCCGCTACACGCCACCATCGCTGCGCGGCTCCATCATCTTTCCCGGCAATTTCGGCACTTTCAACTGGGGCAGCGTCGCCGTCGACCCTGAGCGGCAGATCATGTTCGGCATGCCGACCTATCTCGCCTTTACCTCCCGACTGGTGCCACGCGCCGAGATTCCGCCGAAGGGAGCCGGCGACAAGGGCAGCGAACAGGGGCTCAACCGAAATGAAGGCTCGCCCTATGGCGTCTACATGGGTCCGTTCGTCAGCCCGCTCGGCATTCCCTGCCAGGCACCGCCTTGGGGATATGTCGCCGGTGTCGATCTGAAGACCGGCAAGATCGCCTACAAGCACAAGAACGGTACCGTCCACGATATGACGCCCCTGCCCCTTCCCTTCAAGGTCGGCGTTCCCGGCATTGGTGGCCCGATCGTGACCAAGGGCGGAGTGGCGTTCCTGGGGGCAGCCGTGGACGATTATCTCAGGGCCTATGATGTCACCACAGGCAGGCAGCTTTGGCAGACACGCCTGCCGGCTGGCGGTCAGGCAACGCCGATGACCTATACCGCCAGCGACAACAAGCAGTATGTCGTCATGGTCGCCGGCGGTCACGGTTCCGTTGGAACGAAACCGGGCGACTATGTGATCGGTTACACCCTGCCATGAGTCGATGACGGAGCGGCGCCAAGCCGCTCCCTTCTGCCGTACGCAGTCTAGCTCTTTGAAGAGCGGCGGTTACCCTCGACGACGTTGCTTTCGGCATCCGTTGCAGGTTCCCAACCAAACACGCTGCGGCCGCCATAGGAGAAGGAGCGGTCGAACTCGCCGGCAACGATTTCCTTGAGATCGGGGCCGGTGACGTAGCGCTCCAGCATCCGCGATTGATCATCCAGCCGCTTCAGCGCCGACAACTCTTCGTCACGACCGAGGCGGCCCTTCCTGACGGCGGATTTCATCACGTTGATCGTCTCGTCATAGACTTTCAGAGGTACTGGAAAGGGATGCCGGTCCTTGCCGCCATGCGCGAGGGAAAAGCGCGCTGGATCGGAAAAACGGCAGGGTGCGCCATGCACGACTTCGGCGACCATCGCCAAGGCCTTGACCGTTCTGGCGCCGACGCCGGGCGTCAGCAGCAATTCCTGGAAATCGACTGGGCCACGCTCGGCCGCGGCGGCAAGATTTCCATGCAGGCGCCGCATGTTCACGTCTTCCTGGCGCACATCATGATGTGCCGGCATGACGAGGTATGGCAGCATCGGCTGTGCTTCTTGTTTGTCAATTACTGGAGATTTCCCTTCCAGTGCATTGAATTCACGAATGATTTTATCTGGTCCTAATGAGGCAAGCAGATCCAGCTGACCCTCGCGGGAACGCTCGGCGCGCCGATCGGCAAGATTGACAATCTCGCCCTGCTCGCGCCCTTCGATAGCCGCGTGCGGCGAATCCAGGAAGCTCGTCAACCCCTCCGATAGCCAGTGATATCGGCGTGCTTGCCGGCGTTCGTCGTTCATGCCCTGCTGGATGACGACCCACTTGCCGTCGTCGGCGACGATGAAGCCATGCAGGTAGAGGTCGAAGCCATCTTGCACGGCTGCGCTGTCCACCTTCGCGATCAGCCGGCTCTTCATAGCAAGGGACGCGCCGTCGATACCGACGCGATCGCCGATATCAAGCAGTTCGCCCGGCGTCTTGCGCGATTGCGCGCCGCGGCCGCCGCAGACATGAATGCCAAGTTCGCCGGATAGCGGAGTCAGGCCGCGCTTCAGGGCGCCAAGGACGCTCGTCGTGATCCCCGAGGAATGCCAATCCATGCCCATGACGGCGCCGAAAGACTGGAACCAGAAGGGATTGGCGAGGCGGCGAAAGAGCTCGTCGCGACCGTAATGCTGCACGATCGCCTCGGTGATGACGGCGCCCAGGCGCGTCATGCGGTCCCCAAGCCAGCGCGGCACGCGACCGCCATGCAGGGGGAGATCAGCTTTGCCAGCTCTCTGTGCCAAATCCACGACTCTCGTTCTTTACCGTGGCATTGTAGTCCGGGGAGCCGTGATATGCCATTCGCAAGGTGCGGCGATCAGCCGAGGCACGAAATATGAATTGTGATGAGGTTAAGCCGACGCCGCAGCCGGCGCAAAATCCTGCATCGCACCTGAAAAAGACTTGGTCAATGGGGAGGCGTAGGAACTGCGCTTGCTGGTAGATAGGCCCAGCGACACCAAAGCTTCGGCCTGCTTGACCGCTGCGGCGACACCATCCACGACCGGGACGCCGTAGATCGACTGCAGCTGCTTTGCGAGATCCGCCATGCCGGCACAGCCGAGGACGATGGCTTCCGCGCCATCTTCGGCAAGCGCGCGTTCGATTTCCGCCCGCAGCTTTCCGATTGCTCCCGAAGACGAATCTTCAAGCTCGAGCACGGGGATATCGGAGGCGCGAACTTTCGCCCGCGCGCCCATGCCATAACGATGGACGAGATTGTCGATGAGGATGCGCGAGCGTTCGAGCGTCGTCACCACGCTGAAGCGCTGTGCCAGAAAGCCGGCCGTGGCTACGGCCGCTTCGCAGAGACCGACGACAGGTACGTCGCAGAACATGCGGGCGGCTTCCAGACCGGTGTCGTCGAAACAGCAGATGATCGCGGCGTCATAGCCTTCGGCCTGCCTCTCCTTCAGCTCGCGCAGCATGCCGGGCACGGCGATAGCGCCGTCATAATAGCCCTCGATCGAAGCCGGCCCCATCTGCGAGGTGGCAGCGATGATCTCCGTGCCGGGGCCTGCTACGGCACGCGCAGCGATTGCCGCCTTCTCCGTCATGGAAACGGTCGTATTCGGATTGATAAGCAGCAGGCGCATGATCTCAACTTTTCTTGGCTTGGCGGCGGCCGAGCATGGTCATGACCGCAAGCGCCAGCAGGATAATGGTGAAGGAAAAGAGCGTCGTCACCGTTCCGAGCGCATAGAGCACCGGCGTCGTGACATTCGTCGTCATGCCGTAGATTTCAAGCGGCAGGGTATTGTAGGTGCCCGACGTCATCAGGGTGCGGGCGAACTCGTCATAGGACAGCGTGAAGCCGAATAGGCCGACGCCGATCAGGCTCGGCGCTATCATCGGCAGCACTACATGGCGGAAGGTTTGCCAAGAGCTGGCGCCAAGATCGCGGGCTGCCTCCTCATAGGCCGGCGAAAACCGGTTGAAGACGGCAAACATTATCAGCACGCCGAACGGCAAGGTCCAGGTGAGATGCGCGCCGAAGGCGGAGGAATACCACGCCGGCGCGATGCCGCCCTGCTGAAAGACGACGCCGATCCCAAGCGAGATGATGATCGACGGCACGACGAGGCTCGCAACTGTCGCATAGAACAGGAATGTCGATCCGCGGAACCGGCGACGGAAGGCCAGCCCGGCAAGTAGCGATACGACAACGGTCACGATCATGACCATCACGCCGAGGATCAAGGAACGCTGGAACGATGCGCCGAAGTCTCCGACCGCCTGCTTCTCGAAGAGGTTGGCGAACCAATGCAGCGAGACGCCATTCAACGGGAAGGTCAGGCCGCCGTCAGGCCCCTGGAAAGACAGAATGATGACCGCCGAGAGCGGACCATAGAGAAACAGCACGAAAATCGTGAAGAAGATTGCCAGAAGATAGAATTCCAGGCCGCGCTTTTCACTGTTCATCTTAGAGTTCCTTGCGGATGTCGACGATGCGCAGGATGGCAGCGACCATCAGCAATACGACAATCAGAAGCACGACCGCATTGGCGGCGGCGGCGGGATATTGCAGCAGCGACATCTGGTTCTTCATCATCAGCGCAATGGATGCGCTCTGGCCACCCGACATCACCTGCACGGTGGAGAAATCCGCCATGACGAGCGTGACGACGAAGATGCTGCCGATCGCCATGCCCGGCTTGGCAAGCGGGATGACGACATTCCACAGCACCTGCCATCCGCTGGCGCCGGCATCGCGCGCGGCTTCGAACAGAGAACGGTCGATGCGCATCAGCGTGTTGAAGATCGGCGTCACCATGAACAGCGTGTAGAGGTGCACCATCGCGAGCACGACTGCGAAATCGGAATAAAGCAGCCATTCTATCGGCTTCGGGATCAGGCCCATCTCGATCAGCGTCGAATTGACAAGTCCGTTGCGCCCGAGGACGGGTATCCACGAGATCATGCGGATGATGTTGGAAGTCATGAAAGGCACGGTGCAGACCAGGAAAAGGATCATCTGCGTCGAGGTGCGGCGAATATGGAAAGCCAGAAAATAGGCGACCCAGAAGCCGATGAAGAGCGTCAGCGCCCAGACAATTGCTGTGAATTTCAATGTGTTGAGGTAGGTTTTCCAGGTAACCCACGAACCGAGTGTATCGGTGTAATTCGTGGTCAGGAACGCCGGATAGAGGCCAGCGAAATCATAATCCCAGAAACTGACGATGCCGATCATGGCGATCGGCAACAGGAAGAAGAAGCCGAGAATGAGAAACAGCGGCGTTGCCTGCAGATAGGCGACGGCCCAGCCGGGTACGGCAAATCCACGCCCGGGCTTCTGAGTTTCCTGCTCCGCATCCGAGGAAGCGATTGTCGCCATAGTCCGGCCTCTCCATTGCTAGGATCCTCTCCCCGTTCTTGAAGGGGAGAGGAAATGATCGATCGCAGCTTAGGCAGCGATGAATTCGTTCCAGCGACGAACCATGTAGCGGTCCTCGTCCATGACCGAGTTCCAGCAGGCGACGGCACCCATACGGGTTTCGAAGGAGCCGCCGTCGCGAACGGCGCCCGCCTTCTCCATCACCTTGCCTTCCGGAGAGAGGATATCGCCCTGCGCCGGCTTGCCTTCGATCCAGTAGCCCCATTCGTCGGCCGACATGAAGTTCTTGGCCGTTTCCATGCAGGCGGAGTAATAGCCCTGGCGGTTGAGGTAGCCGCCGACCCAGCCGGAGGTGTACCAATTTATATATTCATAAGCCGCGTCGAGCTGTGCGCCCTTGAGATGCGAGGCGAGGCCGAGGCCGCCGCCCCAGGCGCGATAGCCTTCCTTAAGCGGCTGGAAGGTGCAGGCAATACCCTTGGAGCGGACTGCAGCAACCGCCGGCGACCACATGGACTGGATGACCACTTCGCCCGATGCCATCAGATTGACGCTCTCGTCGAAGGACTTCCAGAAAGCGCGGAACTGGCCATCGCCCTTGGTCTTGATCAGGAAGTCGATGGTCTTGTCGATTTCCGCCTTCGTCATGTTGCCCTTGTCGGCATATTTGATCTTGCCGGCAGCTTCCATGATCATCGCGGCGTCCATGATGCCGATGGACGGGATATTGAGGATCGCGGTCTTGCCCTTGAAGGCCGGATCGAGAATATCGGCCCAGCTGTTGATCGGACGACCCGTGAGATCGGGACGAATGCCGAGCGTATCGGCATTGTAGATGGTGGGAACCATCGTCATCCACTGCGTCGGCTCCTTGGCGAATTTCTTCGAACCCTGCCCTTCGACAAAGCCCACCGTGTGCGGCGCCGTGCCCTGCGCGATGACGCTGTCGGGCTTCAGCTTGCCGTTGATGAAGAGCGGCACGATCTTGTCGTAATATTTGAGCTTCTTGACGTCCATCGGCTGCATGACGCCGGTCGGGAAAACCTTCTTGGCGATCCAGTATTCGATGTCGGCGATATCATAGCTGTTCGGCTGCGTCACGGCTCGCTGTGCCGCGGCATCCGAATCGGTCGCCGTCATCTCGAGCGTAATGCCGAGATCGGCCTTGCACTTCTCCGCAATGGCATTGATGTTCGAAACGCCGGTACCGAACTGGCGCAGCGTGATGTTCGATTGCGCCCAGATGGTCGGAAAGCCGGTGATGGCGCCGGAGCCGGCCATGGCGCCGAGAGCGGCAGCGCCGGTCTTCAGCAGCGAGCGGCGGGAAATGCCTTTCGTCGTCTTGGTAGTCTTGGTTTCAGTCGTCATGTCAGTTCCCCTTTTTTGATAGTTTGGATTCATGCGGATACACGGCCGAGAAGGATTGCATCCTCCTGAGCCCAACTCAGTGAGACGGCGTCGCCGACGGCGATCGATCTGGCGGCAGCATCGTCGTTGCTTGCGATGACGGTGAAATCGTCGCTACCGGCGCCGATGACGGTGATCTTCAGAGTTGCGCCGCGATATTCGACATTGGAGACGACGCCGTTGAAGCCCAGCCCTTTGTCCGATGGCTGCGAAAGCCGGACGCGGTCGGTGCGCACGGCGATGTCGACGGCTTCGCCGACGGCGCAACCTGCCCCTCTCACCGAGAAGCCCTGCCCTTCCGGCGCGGTCATGGTGATCACGCCATCTTCGCTCGACGTTATGCGACCGGACAAGACGTTATGGTCACCCATGAAGCGGGCAACGAAGGCCGTCGCGGGATGTTCGAAAACCTCACGCGGCGATCCCGCCTGCTCGATCCGGCCGTCATTCATGATGACCATGATATCGGCGAGCGCCATAGCCTCTTCCTGGCTGTGCGTGACATGGACGAAAGTTATACCGAGCGACTTCTGCAGCTTCTTGAGCTCTGCGCGCATGCGGATCTTCAGGAAGGGATCGAGCGCTGACAGCGGCTCGTCCAACAGCAGAGCTTCCGGATCGGTGATCAGGGCGCGGGCCAGCGCGACACGCTGTTGCTGTCCGCCTGAGAGCTGAGCCGGACGGCGGGTCGCATAGGCTTCCATCTGCATGAGCTTCAGCATGTCGAGCGCCTTCGCGCGGCGCTCTTCCTTGTCGACACCCTTCATCTTCAGGCTGAAGGCGACATTGTCGATAAGGTCCAGATGGGGAAACAGCGCATAGGACTGGAACATCATCGCCGTGCCACGTCTGGCGGGCGGGAAGTCGGTGACGACGGTATTGCCAAGCCTGATGTCGCCCGAGGAAATGCCCTCGTGACCCGCTATCATGCGCAAGGTCGATGTCTTGCCGCAACCGGATGGGCCGAGGAAACAGCAATAGGAGCCCGCCGGTATCTTCAGACTGATCGCATGGACTGCCGTGGTCGTGCCGTAGACCTTCGAAACGGACACTATATCGATCTCTGCCGCTTTCGACATCATCTTCCCCTGTGGTTTGGGAAAGACACTGCATCAATCGTGCCAGTTTTGCGGAGGCTGACTAACCGACTGTATTTACTTAATTTTAGCCCGGGAGAGAAATTATGCTTCTCAATAGGCAATCATGAATCTGCACAGGAATTAGGCTATTGTGCGCGATTTATGCAAAATATCGTATACACTTTTGGCCCCGTTTGCATCAGATTTCGTTTAACTTCCGCGCGAAACCTGTCTATCATTGCAGCCAGTTACTCAGGCTACCGATCATGAATTCTTCAGCAGATGCGCTTTTGACGCCCGGCGACGCTACCGACAGTGGCGCGCAACAGATCCGCGAGGCCATTCGCGACGCGATCGTCGAGCGCCGGCTCGCACCCGGAACGAAACTGTCCGAAAGCGATGTCGGCGCTCTCTTCAGCGTCAGCCGGACTCTGGCACGTGCCGCCCTGCAGGCTCTTTCCTATGAAGGACTCGTCAGCGTCGAAAAGAACCGAGGCGCTTTCGTCGCCTATCCATCGCCCGAGGAAGCGCGACAGATATTCGCTGCGCGTCGCCTGGTCGAGCCTGGGATACTGAGATCGGCAGCCGAACGTATCACCGCGCCTCAGCTCGCACAGCTCCGGCAGCTCCTCGTGGAAGAAGGCCGCTTGATGGGAGAGCGCGGTCAACCCGCGCGCCGGGCCGAGATCAAGGCCTCGGGCGACTTTCATCTCATGCTCGCGTCGATATCGGGCAATCTCATCATGCAGCGCTTCATGGAAGAGCTTGTCGCCCGCTCCTCGCTGGTAATCGCGCTCTACGGACAATCAAGCGCCTCCAGTTGCGGCCATGCCGAGCATGGCGATATTATCACCGCACTGGAGCGCAAGGATGTCGACACAGCCTGTGACCTAATGCTTCGTCATATCGCCCATATCGAGGCCGATCTCGACCTACGTGAGCGCAAGAGCTTCGGCCTGAAAGAAGCGTTCGAGCGGTAAGACATCTGTCATCCAGACGGTTCGCGCGCGACCGGTAGCCATGGATTCAAGGAGAAAAAATTGAGCACGATCGAAACGCTCTTCACCCGAGCCAAGCTTGCCGATGGCACTATCAAGGATATCGGCGTCACGGACGGGCGGATCGTGTCGATCACGGAGACCGGAGCGCCGATCTCTGCCTCCGAGCTCATCGACCTCGAAGGCGCCCTCGTGGTGCCGGGCTTCGTCGAAGGGCACATTCATCTCGACACCAGCTTCTACGGTGACGCCTGGATACCGCACAAGCCCTGCACCAACGGCTTCGATGTCCACGAGCGTGTCGCCTTCCAGGCGCAAAACATGGCGCAGGCCGCGCCGATGGACGAAAGGGCCAGAAACCAGCTCGACCTCTGCATCGCCAATGGCAGCACATATATGCGCAGCCATGTTATGGTGGACGGTTCCGTTGGATTGAAGTCGCTGGAGACTGTGCTTGCCGTACGCGAAGAATACCGCGGATTGATCGACATCCAGCTCGTTGCCTTTCCGCAAAGTGGCATTCTGAAAAGCCCCGGCACGCCCGAGCTTCTGGATCAGGCAATCGCCATGGGTGCCGATCTCGTCGGTGGGCTCGATCCTGCAAGCTTCGATCGTGATGTCGAAAAACATCTCGATGTCGTTTTCGGCGTCGCCGAGAAGCATGGCGTCGATGTCGACATCCATCTTCATGACGGCGGCACGCTCGGGCTCTTCACCATCGAGCAGATCTGCGCTCGCACCCGCGCGCTCTCCATGGGCGGACATGTCGCGATCAGCCATGCCTATGGGCTTGGCGATCTCTCGATCGAGGCAGCCAAGCGTGCCGCGGCTCTCATCGCCGAGAGCGGTGTCTCCATCATGACCAACGCACCCGGCGCCCACACCTTCCCGCCCGTCGCCCTGCTTCGGGCTGCCGGTGTCACCGTTTTCAGCGGCAGCGACAATATCCGCGATTCATGGTGGCCCTATGGTGATGGCGACATGTTGGGCCGCGCAATGATGATCGGCTATCGGTCGGGCTTCTATACTGACGACGAATTGAGGACCGCCTTCGATGTCGTGACCGAGAGCGGCGCCAAAGCTCTGCGCCTGGCTGATTACGGCTTGAAGATCGGTGCCAAAGCCGATTTCGTTACCTTGAAGGCGGAGCATGTTCCCGAGGCGGTCGTTGCAGTACCGAAAGGACGCGCTGTCTACAAGGCGGGCAAGCTCGTCGCCAGAGACGGGACCGTCTTGCGGCGTTGATCGAGCACTACGGCTACGAATCGGCAAGCGCTGCTAGCGCTTCAACTCACGTTCGAATTTTTCGATCTGCTGCAGGACCCACGGATCATCGGCGGAGTGCTGGAGCGTTTCCTGTTCCGGCTGCCGCTTCCGGCAAATCCAATCGATGAAGGCACGAAGCAGGCGCATGTGGGTATCCAAGGTTCTCAGTGTCTGCGAGGCCCGGCGACATGGCCCGGAAGCCATAAAAACCGGGCCTCGACGACCGCAAGGCGTTGCGGTCATTGCTTTTTGCCCGCGTGAAAATGAATGCCAGCTGAACAGATTGCACGGCACGATGGTTTTGCCATGGCTTTGCAGCCAGTGAGGGAAGTCTGCAAACTGACCGCGCTTTACAAATAAATGCTTTTTTCCTTGAGCGTACCGCTATCGCCAAAACTGACCTAGTCGGGAGAGAAGGCGACCGTTAGACAATGCCGCGTCGCTTCCGATTTCCCCGGAGCGGCACAAGCTTAGCCTCGCCTGTGCGGGGCTTTTTTCTTTCCGGGATACGCTTACTCAGCGCCGCGGCTCGCCGCCCGGTGCATAGACCGTGTCCTGCTCGAAAGGAAACACCGAGCCGCATCGGCAGCGGACCATATGCTTGCGCGGATCGGTCGACGGCCGTTCCGTGGAAAAGCCGCGCGGCATCCCGTCTATCTTGAAATCGCGGCTCATCGCCCGACGATCGTCAGTTTCGGACACTTCTGCAAAGCCGGTGTGGTCGCATTTCGCGCATTCCAGCTTCCGTGAATATCGATCTCTAGCGGCCATTCTCTTCCAGCCCGGGACTCACAACACGTTCCTTCTATCAGCGCTGTCGGCGCTCTTGAAGGCCGCAAACAACCTTCGCTGCTGCTCGCTTTGCGTCCTTAAAAATTTGAGGGCCGGAAAAATGACCGGGCCGAGAAAAAGGGATTGACCAGATGGCAGATGTCAGACCAATTTACCATCCATGACGAAACCCATGCTTAGCCCTCTTCCTTCCATCGACCGGACGCAGCAAGTCATCGAGGCGCTGTCGACCTTCATCGAATCGTCCAAGCTACAGGCCGGCGACCGGCTTCCGACCGAGCGCGAGCTGATGGCCGCCCTTTCGGTAGGACGCTCCACCATTCGCGAGGTAATCACCTACTTCCAGGCGCTCGGCGTCATGGAAACGCGCAAAGGCAGCGGCACCTACCTGCTGAAGCCGGTTTCGAAGGCGACGATCCATATGCCGCTTTCCTTCAACCCGTCACACCTGCGCGATGCGCTGTTGCAGACGCTGGAGGTCCGCCGCGGCATCGAATGTGAAGCCGGCATGGTGGCTGCGAGAAAGCGAACCGACGAAGACCTCGTCATCATCGAAGAGAAGCTCAACGAGATGGAGCGCGTGCACATGGCCAAGGGCACATCCGGGCCTGAGGACCTCGCCTTCCATCTTGCCGTCTATGACGCCACCCACAATCCGCTGTTCCGGCAACTTCTCGAACAGATGCGCGAAACCTTCGAGCGCTTCTGGGAGCATCCTTTCGACCGGCAGGATTTTGCCCGCCGGTCCTTCCCCTATCATCGCACGCTGTTCAACGCGATCGCCGACCAGGATCCCGAGGCTGCGCGCGCCGAAACATTGAAAATTCTCGACGTGGTCGAGGAAGACATCAAGGAAATGTCCAAATGACTGACGGGTTAGAGCCGTTCGAACTTGCCTCCCTTATCACTGCCCATGACGACGGCAACTTCGCCGATGCCGTAGTGCCGCCGATCTTCCAGACCTCGCTTTTCACCTTCTCCAGCTATGACGAGATGATCGCCTCCTATCGCGGCGAAAAGGTGCGGCCGACCTATACGCGTGGCCTCAACCCGACGGTGCGTCTGTTCGAGGAAATGCTGGCAAAGCTCGAGGGTGCCGAGGATGCGCTCGGTTTTGCCAGCGGCATGGCCGCGATATCGTCGGCCGTTTTAAGCTTTGTCGAGCCGGGCGACCGTATCGTTGCAGTCAAGCACGTCTATCCCGATGCCTTCCGCCTCTTCGGCACGGTTCTGAAACGCATGAAGGTCGAGGTGACTTATGTCGATGGCCGCGATGAGGAGGCTGTCGCCAAGGCGCTTCCCGGCGCCAAGGTTTTCTACATGGAAAGCCCGACGAGCTGGGTCATGGAAGCGCATGATGTGGGTGCACTTACCGCACTCGCCAAACAGCACGGCGTCGTCTCGATGATCGACAACAGCTGGGCAACCCCCTTTTTCCAGCAGCCTTTGAAACTCGGTGTCGATCTCGTCATCCATTCCGCCTCGAAATATCTCGGTGGGCATAGCGACGTGGTCGCCGGTGTCGTCGCCGGTTCGAGGGAGATGATCGCGCGGCTGAAAGCCGAAGCCTATCCTTATCTCGGCGGCAAGCTTTCGCCCTTCGACGCATGGCTCCTGATCCGGGGGCTTCGCACGCTGCCGATCCGCATGAAGGCGCATGAGGCGGCGGCGATGACGATCGCCAAGCGGCTGCAGGAGCTCGATGTCGTCGAGCAGGTCTGCCATCCGGGCCTAGCCAACCGGCTGCCTGCCGGCCTGAACGGCACTTCGGGCCTGTTTTCATTCATCTTCCGCGAAGGCGTGGACGTGCGTGCGTTCGCGGATCACCTCAAGCTCTTCAAGCTGGGGGTGAGCTGGGGCGGGCATGAGAGCTTGATCGTGCCAGGCGAAGTCGTGCTGCAGCAAAAGGCACAGCCGAATTCTGCGCATACCTTCGGCATCAACCCGCGCTCCGTACGTCTGCATGTCGGTCTCGAAGGAACCGAGGCTTTGTGGAAGGAACTCGAGGAGGCAATCGCCGCCGCCTCGTGACATCGTCAATCTGAGAGGAAAACCTAAAAAGGGGAACCAACATGAAAAGACTGATAACAGCAGTACTCTTTACCGCCTTGATGGGCGGCACAGCCTTCGCCGATACGACGCTGAAACTCGTGGAAGTCATCACAAGCCCGGAGCGTACCGAGACGCTGAAGTCGATCGTTGCCAAATTCGAGGCCGCGAATCCCGGTACCAAGGTCGACATCATCTCCCTGCCTTGGAACGAAGCCTTCCAAAAGTTCGCCACCATGGTTTCGGCCGGCGATACGCCGGACGTGATGGAAATGCCTGATACCTGGCTGTCGCTCTACGGCAATAACGGCATGCTCGAAAGCCTCGAGCCCTACCTCGCGAAGTGGGAGCATACGAGTGAACTGACGCCGCGCGCGCTTCAACTCGGTCGCGATGTCAAGAACACCGCCTATATGCTGCCCTACGGCTTCTATCTGCGCGCCATGTTCTACAACAAGAAGATCTTGAAGGATGCCGGCGTCGCCGAACCGCCGAAGACGTTGGACGAATTCGTCAAGGCATCCGAGGCCATCTCGAAATTGCCCGGCAAATACGGCTACTGCATGCGCGGCGGTCCGGGCGGTCTCAACGGCTGGATGATCTTTGCTGCCTCCATGGCCGGCGACAACAAATACTTCAAGGATGACGGCACGTCGACGATGAACAGCCCGGGCTGGGCGAAGGGCATCGAGTGGATGGTCGATCTCTACAAGAAGGGCTATGCGCCGAAGGATAGCGTCAACTGGGGCTTCAACGAAGTCGTCGCCGGCTTCTATTCCGGCACCTGTGCCTTCCTCGACCAGGATCCGGATGCTCTGATCGCCGTTGCGGAACGCATGAAAAAGGATGATTTCGGCGTTGCACCGCTGCCGAAGGGTCCGGATGGCAAGTCTTTCCCGACCATTGGCTATGCCGGCTGGTCGATGTTCTCGACGAGCCAGAACAAGGATCTGTCCTGGAAGCTGATTGCAACCCTTGAAGGCAAGGAAGGCAATCTCGAGTGGAACAAGAAGATTGGTGCTCTGCCGGCCTATACGGCCGCGGAAAAGGACCCCTTCTACGCCGGCGATCAATTCAAGGGCTGGTTCCAGGAACTGGCCGACAAGGACACGGTGCCAACCGTAATGCCGACCTATCTTGAGGAATTCGCCTTCTTCAAGGATTCGCTGGCGATCAAGACGTCGCAGCAGGCGCTGCTCGGCGATATCTCGGCTAAGGATCTGGCCGATCAATGGGCCGATTACCTGACCAAGGCCCAGCAGAAATTCCTCGCGAAGAAATAGAACGTACATGCGGCGGCGGAGCGATCCGCCGCCATCTCTGCCCACTTGAAACAGACGGCGTTCGAACGCCGCGAATGGGAACTCTTGCAGATGACTTCGATCACCGACACGCTCGACAGGCGTCACGACCGCAGGCCGTGGCTGAAGCGCCTCGCCGACGCCTCGGAACCCTATCTCTACAGCGCCCCTGCCCTCATTCTGATCATCGCCGTGATGTTGGTGCCGCTGGCGATCGGCATATCCTACGCCTTTCGCGATATTCAGCTGCTCAATCCATTTTCCGGCGGCTTTATCGGCCTCGAGCACTTTCGCGATCTGTCCAAGGATAAGGCCTTCTACTGGGCGCTGAAGAATACACTTTGGTGGACCGGCGCCTCCGTGGTGCTGCAGTTCATCTTTGGGCTGATCTTGGCACTTCTGTTGGACAAGCCCTTCTTCGGCAGGTCGATCGTGCAGGCGCTGGTGTTCCTGCCGTGGGCTGTTCCTTCTTTCCTCGCCGGCCTCAACTGGTCCTGGCTCTTCAATCCGGTCATCGGCCCAATCCCACACTGGCTCTATGCCATGGGTCTGATGAGTGAGCCGGGCAATATCCTGTCCGATCCGAACTATGCGATGTGGGGGCCGATCATCGCCAATGTCTGGTGGGGTATTCCCTTCTTCGCGATCACGCTTCTGGCGGCACTGCAGGCGATCCCGCGCGATCTCTATGAGGCGGCTTCGATCGACGGCGCCGGCTGGTTCGAGCGCTTCCGCTCAATCACGCTTCCCTTCCTCGCACCGACCATCGCCATCACGGTCCTCCTGCGCACTGTCTGGGTGTCCAACTTCGCCGATCTGATTGTCGTCATGACGGGCGGCGGACCCGCGGACCGCACGCAGATCGTTGCCAGCTACATCTTCACGCAGGCCTTCAAACGGCTGGATTTCGGCTATGCCTCGGCCATCGCCCTGGTTCTGCTGGTTCTCCTTCTCAGCTATTCGATGCTGATCATCCTGCTGCGGCAGACCCTGCTGAACAAGGATTGAGCCATGAGACGATCCGTTCTTCCCACTATCGCGCATCGCCTAGCCATTCTTTGCTACGTCGTCTTCGCGCTCTTCCCGCTCTTCTGGCTGCTGAAAGTGTCAGTGACGCCGAACGATCTGCTCTATACCGAAGGCGTGCGCATGTGGCCGTCGCGCACGACCTGGGAACACTATGCCTTCGTGCTGCAGCACAGCGACTTCCCGACCTTCTTCAAGAACAGCCTCATCGTCTCCGGCTCGACGGCAATTGCCGTGACCATCTGTGCGTCGCTCTCCGGCTATGCTCTCTCGCGCTTCAATTTCCGCGCCAAATACTGGATCGTGGCGCTGATGCTGCTGACGCAGATGTTTCCGCTGGTCATGCTTGTGGCACCGATCTTCAAGATCCTGACGCCGCTCCATCTGACCAACAGCCTGACCGGCCTCGTCATCGTCTACACGGCCTTCAACGTGCCCTTCGCCACCTTCCTGATGCAGTCCTTCTTCGACGGCATTCCGAAGGATCTGGAAGAGGCAGCCATGATCGACGGCGCAACGCAGTTCACGGCTTTCCGGCAGATCATCCTGCCGCTGACGCTGCCCGGTATCGCAGCCACCCTCGGCTTCGTCTTCACGGCGGCATGGAGCGAGCTTCTCTTTGCGCTGATGCTCATCAACGGCAATCAAGCTGCGACCTTCCCGGTCGGGCTTCTCACCTTCGTCTCGAAATTCTCGGTGGATTTCGGACAGATGATGGCGGCGGGCGTCATGGCGCTCATTCCGGCGGCCCTCTTCTTCCTGCTCATCCAACGCTATCTCGTGCAGGGCCTGACGGCCGGCGCGGTCAAGGGTTAGTCACATGGCATCGATCGATATTCAGAACGTCAAGAAAGCCTACGGCCACGTGCAGGTGCTGCATGACATCGATCTCAGGATCAAGGACGGCGAGTTTGTCGTCCTCGTCGGTCCTTCCGGATGTGGCAAATCTACGCTTCTCAGGATGATTGCCGGCCTTGAGGACATCAGCGGCGGCGAAATCCGCATTGCCGACAATCGTGTCAACGAGCTGCATCCGAAAGACCGCGACATTGCCATGGTCTTCCAGTCCTATGCGCTCTATCCGCATATGAATGTCGCCGGCAATATGAGCTACAGCCTGCGGTTGCGGAAGGTGGCCAAGGATGGCATTGCCAAGGCTGTCGCCAGCGCGGCATCCAAGCTCGGTCTCGATCCGCTATTGGAGCGCCGGCCGAAGGCCCTCTCCGGTGGCCAACGCCAGCGCGTCGCCATGGGCCGCGCCATCGTTCGCCAGCCGAAGGCCTTTCTCTTCGATGAGCCGCTATCGAATCTCGATGCGCGCCTGCGCGAGCAGATGCGCGCTGAAATCAAGAAGTTGCATGGCGATCTTAAAGCGACGTCGATCTATGTCACTCACGATCAGATCGAGGCGATGACGCTGGCGGATCGCATCGTCGCTATGCATGGCGGGGTCGTTCAGCAGGTCGGCAGCCCGCTCGAACTCTACGACCGCCCCGCCAATCTCTTCGTGGCCGGCTTCATTGGTTCACCCGGCATGAACTTCCTTGATGCGACTTACGAGGGCAATGCTGTCCAGCTCAAGGATGGCACACTCGTTTCGCTTCCGGAGCCGCTAAAATCGGCAACCGCTGCGAAGGTCACGCTCGGCATTCGGCCGGAGCATGTCGTGCTGTCGTCCAACCCGTCCGACATGGCCGCCAACGTCGAACTCATCGAACCCACCGGCTTCGGCATCATCCTGCATCTTTCGCTGCACGGCCTGCCGTTCAAGGTGTTCACCTTGGATCGCACCGCTTTGAGCGCGGGCACGCAGGTACACGTCGCCTTCCCGGCGCAGCATCTGCATGTCTTCGATGGAGATGGAAAGAGGGCGGCTTGACGGCCGCCCCGATTAAAATTCTCAGCTCGCGAACGGTTCGGTCGGCCCGCTGGACGGCTGCGTGAACCAGTGCGGCCCATCCGAGGCCATATAGATGTGATCCTCGAGTCGAATGCCGAATTTCTTCGGAAAGACGATCATCGGCTCGTTTGAGAAGCACATTCCGGCCTCAAGCACCGTCGCGTTGCCGCGCACAATGTAAGGCTCCTCATGAATTTCCAGACCAAGGCCGTGACCGGCACGATGCGGCAGTCCCGGCAGCTTGTAGTCGGGGCCAAGCGAGTGTCTGGCAAGCACCGCGCGGGCCGCATCGTCCAGGCTGGAGCAGGCAGCGCCCAGCTTTGCCGCGTCGAAAACGGCCTGCTGCGCCTCGCGTTCGATCGCCCAGGCATCTTCGAAGGCGCTGTCGCCGCTCTCCAACTTGTATGTGCGGGTGAGGTCGGAATGATAGCCGTCGATGCGGGCGCCCGTATCCACTAAGATGACGTCGTCTTCGCCAAGCGTCTGGTCGCCATCGGCGCCGTGTGGCAGGGACGTGGCTTCGCCGAAGGATACGATGCAGAAGGTCGAGCCGCCATCGGCGCCCGCCTCGCGATGCCACCGGTCAATGAATTTGACGACTTCCGATGCGCGAATTCCCGGCTTGAGCATGGCATGGGCCTGTTTGTGCACGTCCAGCGTCAGGTTCATGGCGTATTGAATGAGCGCGATTTCGGCTGGGGACTTGATCCGGCGCAGGCCATTGATGATCGGCCCGCCATTCACAAGCCTTTCAGCTCCAAGCTCGACGGCCAGCGCGTTGTAGAAGTAAAGCGGCATGTTGTCGTCGAGCGCCAAGATGCCCTTATCTCCCAGCGCACGGGCTATGAGTGCCGCGCTGCTCTCTTCCTCCTGCCATTCAAGAATTTCGGCCGGCAGATGCGGCAGGGTTTCCACCCTGCTGCGCTCGAAGCCCGGAACGATGTAATAGAGCTCTGTCGGCGTTACTAGCGCGCCGAGAAACCGCTCGCTTGCATGCCAGACTAGGCCGGTGAAATAGCGGAGGCTTTCGGTCGGCCCGAGCAACATACCGGCCCATCCATTCGCATCGAGCAGCTTTTGAAGGCTCGAAAGGCGCTGTTGTCTTTCCTCCGCTGAAATCCGGGGTACTGGGCGTTGCCACGACATTCCTACTCTCCTCAATACTCTTCGCTCTGCATAGCTTATCGTCACGCCATGCGGAGCGGTGCCGACACTATCGCTCCTGCAAGACGTATGTCGACAAAAAAAATACAAATTTGCCGCTTTCTCGAAGGTCGCTGCCAAGTTCGATAGCTAAATTATTTGACAGCGCGAGTACGGCTCCGGTGGTTCACTGCTCTCATCGAAGCAACCGATGGAGTATCACCATGCAAGGCACAAGCATCATCACTTCTTCCGAACAGGCCAGCACCTCCGCAAGACTCGACCCGCGTCTTTCTCGACCTTGCTAGAGCTTGTACGTATGCTCGTACGCAAAATGGTCGAGCGCAGGAACCGCAATGCGCTTCTCGGGCTGTCGGACGATCAATTGAAAGACATTGGCCTTTCCCGCGGCCAGAATGGAAGCGATGTCCATATTTATAGCCGCTACTAAAAAGATGGCGCAGGATGTGTTAGGCTTCACTGGTGTGGCGGGCGTCAACGCCGGGATGGGGAGGTTCGGCATGTCAGAAATTACGACTGCCTTGCTGCTGAAGACGAAAACCGTCCTCATCCGCGATATCGTCTGCAATGGCGAATGCCGACATAAGAGCGATGAAGAGTGCGCCCACACGACAAGCCTCGTCTATCCCTATCGTGGCGTTTTCAAGCGCCACGTCGACCAGAGTGATACCGTTGCGGAAGCAAACCAGGTATTATTCTTCAATAAGGGACAGGGATATCGGATCAGTCATCCCGTTGATGGTGGCGATTCCTGTCTCGATTTCAGTATAGATGAGAGCGTCCTTCACGAGCTCGCGCCGAAAGAGCAGGTTCAGTCCGGCGAAAGCGTCATCTTTCGTCGGCAGCGCCGACGCATAGATCCACGTGCGCAGGCACTCGTGGCGATGCTTCGCCATGGGCTCAGCCGCAATATAGCCGAGAGCCTGGAGGGCGAAACGCTGGCATTGACCCTGGTACGCCGCTCTCTCGGCGAACGTACGTCGCATGCGGCCGGCGCAAGTTCCGGCCGGCAGAAGCTTGTCGACCGGGCAAAGCTCGTTCTGTCCTCCGATCTTGCCCGCCGCTGGACGCTTGCAGAGATCGCAAAAGAAGTCGGCGTCTCGCCCGTCTATCTGACGCAAGTCTTCCAACAGGTAGAAGCCATTCCGCTTTATCGCTATCAGCTGCGCCTGCGGCTGGCACGCGCGCTCGATCTCCTCGGCGCCTATGACGACCTGACCATGCTCGGGCTCGATCTCGGCTTTTCCAGCCACAGCCATTTCAGTGCTGCGTTTAAACAGACCTACGCGCAGACACCGGCGGAATTTCAGCGTTCGGCGCAGCTGAAGCCGAAGCGCTACGCGGTTCGCTAAAGATTCCGACAGCGCCGACATGATGATCGGTGCCCTTATGATCCTACCCCGGCAAGGGGATCAATCAGGAAAGGATCACGATATGAAGAAAACAACATGTGCTGCCTGTGATTGTGAACTCGGCGCAGATACGATCAAGGTCAACCTTGGCGGCAAATCGGTCGAGGTATGCTGCGAGGAATGTGCGGCTGCCTTAAAAGAGGCAGATCAAGCGACGTCGGCAACTTCCGGAGCCAAGGAATAAGACACCAGGGGAGAGCTTCTAATCAAAAGGAGGCCCTCCCCATCTGCAAGCTGCAAATGGCTGCGCCTGTTCGTCATGACATCGGGACGTGAAATTAGGGCGAGAATAGAGGAAATTGTAATAAAGTATTGCTGTTGACCCATCAGCAAAATTCATTTGCAACATTCCTTTCGCGGGAAAAACTCAGAAATATAGCGACGTATTGCATTCATACGAGCGCTCTAGCTTTCGCAGCAGTTGTTCATAGCGAAGGCATTGATCATGAGGAAACGACTTATCGCTGCTGCATTGGTTGCAACGGCAATTGGCGCTACTGCCGCTTCGGCTTATGCCGCAGGTCCGGACATCGCATGCGACCAGCAAAAGCCTGTGGACGTCCAGATCGCTCAGCCGGATCCAGCTGGCCCGCCACCGGACGGCCGGGATTTCTGGGGCGGTCATCCCGAAGGGCCAATGATCGGCTTCGGCGGCGGCATGCCAATGCCGCCCGGTTTCCCGCATGGGCCGAATCCCGCCGTGATGATTGCCGGTAAGTTATCAGCGCTCGAAACGCTCATCGGTGTCCGCGGCAACCAGCTCGACGCATGGAGGGATTATACCGGTGCTCTGATCGATCTTCTCACCCCTCCGAAGCATGAGCCGCCCGAGCAGCGGGCTGCGGATGGGGCTGCGGCTCCCCCGACGGCCGGTGGCGGCGACGGCCAAGTTCTGCTTTTCGGAGAGCGCCTAGCCGATCACATGCTGGATCGCGCTACCAAGGCCAAGGCTCTGAAGGACAAGGCTGCTGCCCTGCGCAACGTGCTGAATGCCGATCAGCTCGCCAAGCTGGAAGATGCTGAACGATCACTCGTCGCAGGTCCGCATCCATTCCATTGATCGATGAGGAGATGGGGCGAAAAGCCCCCCTCGCCTTGCTACGGCGGACTATGTCCTCTCCGCTTCCATCCAATTGAGATCCCCCCGGACGCCTCAGCTGGCTGGAAGGAGCGGCCCGACAATGGGCCGAACGGTCCGGGAACGCCCCGCCCGGCGCTCCCGGACCAATGGCATGTGAGCACTATGGTCGTTCTTCGAGGGAAGAAACGATGGCTTCGATAGATCCCCATCAACGGGCCGGAATGTGCCTCCACGCTCAATAAGGCTGGGATCGCCCGCTTCCTGAGAACAGGATGCCGAACACTATGGCATCTCAATGTTCCCGCACCTGCGGGTCCATAACGCGTCTTGCTGGACTTCGCAGCGACATTATCAAGAAACTGATATTTTCGAGAAAAATTGATGACCGTGGCCGAGAGCGAATCCGGCTTCGCCATTCGTGTTGGGGGCGGAATGGCGAAGCCGGGTATGCGGGGCGACCAAAGCTTGCTCGAGTCAAGCTGCTGATCGGCTGCAATTTTACATCAGTTGTCGGCCAGAACATTTCGGAAGATTGCTGAAATGAGGCATTTCTACGAAATTTAATGTCTTGGCTTTTCCACCGCGGCGAATTATTTGATAAGTTCTGCAATCTTATTTTCAATATTGCTTCAAGTAAAGTTCCCGGGTGTTTTACCCAAGTAAAACCTTGTGATAGCGCGAATTTACCGCCAGCTGCTCGCGGCTTCGCAATAGATGGCGCTGCAACAATGAATCGGCTCGAGCCGCGCGCTAGCTGACGACCTTGGCCTCGGCGTTTTTGAACGATACGACCTGCTCCAAGCCGCGTGGCTGGCGGTTGCGTACCTTGATCTCGCCTCCGAACCGGTTGATGATTTCGCGCGCAATAGCCATCCCGAGACCGGCCCCCGGAAAAGACCTTTGCCTTGCGATATCGATCCTGAAGAAGGGTTCGAACACCTGGTTCAGCCGGTCCTCCGGAATGCCGGGGCCGGTATCGACAATGCGCACAACGGCTCTATCGCCAAGATGCGTCACCGTCACCATGGCCGACTGGCCGTGGGTCGCGGCATTGATGAGCAAGTTTCGCAGGGCTCTTGTGATGGCGAGCGGGCCGGCGCAGATCGTTGCCTGCTCCAGTTCGCCGCTCGCGACATTCATATCGATCGCCTTCAGCTCGGTAACGATATCGTCGACGATCTGGTCAAGCCTGACCTGCTCCAGGCTGTCCCTGGAGATCTCTTCCCGGACCAGCCCGATTGCGCTGTCGGCGATCCTGTCGAGCTCCGCGAGATCGGCAAGCCATTTGCGACGCTCTTCGTCGTCCCGGATGAATTCCGCCCGCAGGCGCATGCGGGTCATTGGCGTCCGCAGATCGTGTCCGGCGGCAGCAACAAGGCGCATGCGGCTTTCCGTTGCCGCCTTCACCCGGGCCGACAGGCTGTTGAGCGCCTGGGCCGTCGCGCGAATTTCACCTGGCCCGCTTTCCGCTATATGAGGCAGGGTGCCGTCGAGATTGACCGCCGCAATGGCCTCCTCCAGCAAACGTAGCGGCTTCATGATTTTCGAGGCGGCAAAGATGGAAACCAGCACGCTGCCGACTATGATGAGACCGAGCCAGCCTACCAGGATCTTCCATCCGCCCGGCGGGGGTCCATGCTCCGGCAGCGGCATGATCAGCCAATTACCGTCGGAGAGCTTCAGGGACGCAATCATCTCGCCTGTCGATTGGCGCACTATAATGGCTTCGCGCATGCCCGCTATTCGAAGCAGCGCCTCCATCAGAAAACGCGACAGCTCTTCATCGCGCTGGCCTTCAGCCGGCTTGTGAGCAACGACCAACCCCGCCGATGCCGCTGTGGTTCTGTCCTTCTCGGCAAAGGTGGCGAGAATGGAAAGCTGCCGCGCCATCCGTTCGACGGTCATATCCGGACGTGGCCCGCGCATGACAAGGCTTGCCACGAAGGACGAGGAAATGACAACCAGCACAATTGCCGTCATTAAAAGCAGCGCCAGCCGCGCACCGAGCGACCTCATGAATCGCCTTTAATGGCCATCACCGGGACAACCAGTTGATAACCACCGTTGCGGATCGTTCTGAAGATCGGATCTTCGGCTGTCTCGCCGAGCTTGCGGCGCAGTCGGCTCATCAGGACATCGATGGAACGGTCGGCGGGGTCGCGATCACGCCCTTGCGTGAGATCAAGCAATTGATCGCGCGACAGGAGCCGGCCTGCACGCTCCAGAAACGCCTTGAGAAGATCGAATTCGGCGCCAGTCAGCGAAATCGCCTCACCGCTGTCTCTACTAACCCTGCGAAGCTGCGGATCGACCATCATGTTCGCAAATCGATAGCGCCTCTGTTCGGGCTCCGAGGACGAATCCTCATTCGTCCGACGCAGGACGGCGCGGATGCGCGCTGCCAATTCGCGTGGATTGAAAGGCTTGCCGAGGTAGTCGTCAGCACCGATCTCCAGGCCAAGAATGCGATCGATGTCCTCTTTCAAGGCGGTCAGCAGAATGACGGGCACGCGGGGGCGCCGGTTTCGCAGATCGCGGCAAAGATCGAGACCCGACCCATCCGGCAGCATAACGTCAAGAACGAGAAGATCGGGGTTCCGCCGGTTGAGCGCGTCGTTGCACCCGCGAAGATCGCTCGCCGTCGATACGCGAAAGCCCTGTTCCTCGAGATATCGGCTCAGGAGCGAGCGTATTTCATGATCGTCATCGACTATCAGAATATCCGGTGCGGCGCTCGCGTTCATAGGCTTCATTCCGTTTTCTCAATCCTTATACAAACTATGACTTCCCAGAAAAGAAGGACTTTGCGGCACCAATACGGAAATTTCCGCCGCGAAACATTGGTTTACAAAATTCCGGGCGTCAGAAACGCTGAGCAACAAAATAACGGGTGAAAAAATGAATCCATTGGCCCGCGGGCGGCGCAGCAGCCCTGCTCGCATGCAGCTCTCCACGACATGAGCCGATTGTCAGGCCGCTCGCAGCCACTCGACGCTCCAAGCGGAAAGACGCCCCTCGATGGCGCCGCTATCCATCATCAATCGGATTTCGATCGGGGCACGCGGATCGACAACATCGATCGGCACTGCCGCTTCGAATGAGCCGGTGCCTTGCGGGCACACGCGCAGGCGGCCGAGCAATTCGGCAGCATGTACCTCTAGGGTGAAGATCTGCCCCTGGCAGTCTTCGTCGACATCGAAGATGAATTTCGCATTCCAGCGCCCCGTCGGCAGGTGAAGATAGGGGCCATAGATGAGGCAGCGGGCTCCACCGGTGAGATCGACAAGATCGTCCAGAGCCTGCCCCAAACTATCGCCTGATAGGAACGCCTCTTGCGGCCAGAAGACGGTGCTCGGGGCTTTACGGCGGTCGAATTCAAGGGGACGGAGAACCTTCCTTGCCGTCTCGCGCAGTCCCTCGCTGACCTCCGGAACCGCCTCCTGCGGTGTCAGATAGCCCGCAATGACAGCCGCGGCGGCTTCCTCCAGTTTCGGTGCTTTATGCGGTGGTTGTCCGGCAGGCGCCATGCCGACATGCAGCAGCGCGTTGGCTATCTGCTCCAGTTTAAGATCGGTGCTGAAATGCCTGTCTATGGTCTTCAGCAATAGATCTATGCTGCCCTTTTGATCGACATCGCCGCGACGCAAGACCAACGCCCCGGAAGCGCCCGCAAGCGGCTCGAGGCAGGCAAGGCTTGCCGAAACAGCCCTCACCAAACCGATATCTCGCTGCCCGGTCGCACGAGCGAGGTAGGAAACAGCGTCGAGGGGATCTTCGAGAAATAACAGAAACGGCACGTTGACCCTGAGGATCAGTTCCGATAGCCGTGCTTCGGGAAACTGCGAGACGAGAACGGCATGCGCGCCCGATCGCGCGAGGACATGCTGCTTGAGATCCTCCACGGTATCGGTGGCAATGACCGCATAATCGCCGAAGGCTTCGCGGGCCAGGGCGTGAACCGCTGCAACGCCCCAGGAAGACATGACCCCCGGCATTCCGAATGCAAAGAGGATGGTCACGACGCACTCCTCGTTTGATTATCCGTTGAAGAGGCTGTCATAAAGCGAGCCAACCTTCTGTTGATATCGATCCGGCGAAAAACGCGCTGCCTGCCTGGGCCCGGATTTGGCAAATGAGGCGCACAAGCCGTCGTCCTGGTCCAAGCTGACGATCGCCTTGCGCATCTCCTCCGTATCATAGGGGTCGACCAGCAGCGCCGCATTCCCGGCTATCTCGGGAATCGACCCCTCCGTAGAGCTCAGAACAGGTGTCCCAAGCTGCATGGATTCCAGCACGGGCAGGCCGAAGCCTTCGTAGAGCGACGGAAATAGCACTGCGCGCGCTCCCCTGATCAGGCTGATCAGCAAGGGATAGGACACGAAGTCGAAACGCTGGATCTGTCGTTGAGGCAGGATGCGGTCCTCCGCGCGAAGATAGAAGCGGAAGCGGTCGTCATCGATCAGCTGCTGCGTCTCGGCACCCTTCCAGCCGGGGGCACCGACAATGATGAGCGGCTTGTCCGTCTTTGCGGCAAGATAGGCTTCGATCAGCCGAGAGATGTTCTTTTTCGGCTCGAAAGCGCCGAAGAAAAGGAAATAGCCCTTCCAATCGAGATGGAAGATGCCGGCGACCTCGTCCGCCACAACGTCGTCCGGCTTCTCGCGAAGCCGCTCCGGCACCTGAACGGCCTGGTAGGTATTGCTGACCCGCGCCTCGTCGACGCCGAGAACCTTGATGATATCGGCCCGCGACGTTTCCGATACCGTCACGATGTGATCCGCTCGCCGGACCAGAGAGCGCAGCATCTTGTAGTGATAGCGCTTGTTGTCTTCAGTCAGATAAGGCAGCCGCAAGGGAACCAAATCGTGGATCGTGTAGACATTCAACGCCCGTTTTGCCGCGATCGGCATCGGATAGGTGCAATGAAGAAGATCGGGCTGCGTCTCGAACTTCATGGTCAGATTGTTGCCGTAACGCTTGAAATGATAGCGCGCGAGCTGGAACAAATCGTTGGCGGCATAAATGGTGTCGGCCGCACCAAGTTGCGATTGAAGCGATTTCACAATGACGGTGCCGCTCAAAGGGATCGGAACCGGAGTGATGCCGAACGGGGCGGCGATGCGGCGCCGCAGCCAGCGCTTTGCGACCGAAATCGTTCCGGGGACTTGAGCACCGGCGTCATCGAAGAGGAGCACTTCCCGCAAAACTGGATCCGTCGGAACGTTTCCGGGAATTCCATGGACCACGCCCGTCCGATAGCCGAGGGACTGGGCCGTCGCCATCAGGCCACGGGTATAGGTCGCAACCCCGGTGCCCTTCTTGAGAGAAAGATTGAGACCGTCGTAAAGGATCGTCTGGCTCATTCCTATCTCTCCCTCAGCATTTGGGAACTCTCACCACTCTCGATCAAGCCGGCTTGTCGCGCGAAAGAACGAGCAGCGAATCGTCGGCCCCGTATTTCGAAAGCAGGTCTTCGCTGGTGATGGGAACTGCCTCGCCGCTGAAATCGAGACGCCGCATCGATCCGTAGATGCCGGCAAGCCGTTCGAGAAAACCGGATGCGTCGGCATAGCGGGCAGGATTGAATTCGACCACGAGCATTGGCTTATGGCGGGCAATGGTCTCGGCCATTCCTTCGAGTATCACCTCCTCCGCTCCCTCCGCGTCGATCTTGATGAAATCGACGCGCGAGCAAGCGGCGCTCATCCCATCGAGGGTTGTCACGGGGACCTTGATGACAACGCCGTCCTGTGGGCGAGGTTGAAACATTTCCGAAACGATCTGCGCATTCTTCGGTTCGCTATGGGGAACATATAAAGAGGCGTCTCCCGATATCGTTGCACCGAGCGCCGATGTTTCGATCCTCGTCCGTCCGAGCAGCCCGTTGAGCTCGACGCTGCGACGCAGGAAATCGGCGGCATGGGGATTGGGCTCGACGGCGATCAATTCGCCCCTTGTGCCGACGAGTTCGGCAAGCAGAAGGGAGTAATAGCCAAAATTCGCACCGACATCGATCGCGGTCATGCCGCGCTTGACGTTGCGCGCGCAGAACAGCGTCAGCCAGATTTCCCAAAAGCCGTCCAGAAGAACATGGGATCCGAAACCTCTATCTCGGGTGTCCACGTAGAGCTTGTAGCGACCGAGTACACGCACCAAAGCGGTGTGGCTTCCAAGGTAGGCGCTGTTCACGCGCTGCAAGATGGCCGTTTCGGCCTGATGCCGATCGAACGCCATCAATTCATGAAGATGTAGCAGTGCCGAAGAACTCATCGTACCTCTCTCGTTCCAGCATGCCCGTAACGCATTCCGCAAGCCAGGCAGCATCGGGAAACTCCCTCGATCGCAGCGAGATCGTCCGCCTCCGGCCGTTCCAGGCACTTGCTCCGTCGTCTTCAGTTTGCTGCCGATGCGGAGATGCCGACCGATGCCGCCGACAGAGCCGTCCCGGTAACCCCCTGGAAGAGGCCCATGAACTTCTGAATATCGACCGACGAGGCATTGGAGATATAAATTATATCTCGCGGCTGAACCTCGAAGTTCTGCATCGCAAGCAGCGTCGAGCCGTTCTTCAGGTTGAACCGGTAGACGATCGGGACAGGTCCACCACGGCGCAGCAACGGATTGCTCGGCACAACGATGCGGCGGGCAACCTCAATCGGCTCGTAGCGGAAAAGGAAGACGCCAGAAGCATCAGCGCGGCTATCCTGCAGGCCTCCTGCACGTGCAACGGCGTTTGCCATGGTCAAATGCTGAACGCTGAAGGGGACTTCGCCACTCTGACCTGATGCGCCAAGAATCGTGTAGGTAACCGGCTCGCGCACCACCGTAACGACGTCTTCGGGCCGCAATCTCACGTTTTCGCGCGGATTTTGAACAATCGCGGTAAAAGGCAGATGCATGGTTCGTCCGCCGCGCGTCAGGTAGACGACGCTGTCGTTGACGCCGGCGCGCAATCCTCCCGCCGCGGCAATAGCATCGAGCACCCGGCTGCCGGCGGGCGAAAGCGCGACGCGTGCACCGCCGGCCACCTCGCCCGTAACCGTGACGGTGTTCGATGAGCTTTGCTGGACGGTCACCAATGCCTGTGGCTGCACCGCCTTGCCCGTTAGGCCGGAAACCACCGCCTTTTCCACCGAAGCTGGCGTGCGGCCGGCAGCCGTGATCCGGCCCACATAGGGAATACTGATCGTGCCATCGCTGTTGATGGTTTGCGGCGGGATCGTCACCGAACTGCCGGTCGCCTGTTGCTGACCCGAAGCGCTCGAGGCCATCCCGAACAAACTTCCGGGTGGTGCTTCCCAGAGGCTGACCGAGACAACGTCCCCCACCGCGATCCTTAAGCCAGGATCACGTGCGCCCTGGCCGAAATAGGCGGCAAAGCTGGCTTCAGGTCGCGCAACGCTCTTGACCATCGCCGTCGAAGCCACATCGACCACCGCGAATGGCGGCATGGCGCGCGCAGCTGCCTCCTCCAATATGCGGGAGGCCTTGGGGCCGGCCTCCGGTAATCCACAGCCCGTAAGAACGCAGGCAAGAACGCACAATAATCCGAACTTCAACGGCATCGATGATCCTGATTGGCATGGAGGCAGTTTTGACGAGGCAACATCGTGCCAAGCAGGCTAGGCCGTTCCAGCATTGTCGCTGCGCTCCCGGGAAAAACGAAGGATCGACGATGGGCTGGAGCCGTAGGCGTGTTTGTAGAGCACGGAGAATCGCCCGGGATTGGAGAATTGCAGGCTCATGGCAAGATCGGTGATGCTTTCGGCCTGACCACCCTTGATGGCGCCATGTGCCGCGGCCAGCCGGTAATTGCAAAGGATTCCCATCGGCGTATCGCCGCGATAGGTCTTGAACATGCGTTGCAGCGCTCGCGGGCTGCAGCTCGCGGCGTGCGCGAGATCCTCCAGCATGATGGCATTATGCAGATTGTCGCGCATGAACGCCTCTGCCCTCAGGAGCTGTCGCGGCGCGTTATCCAAGGTGCCGCGATTGAAGGCATCGGACAGATTGTGCGGCAGCTTGGCAAACAGCTTTACCAGCAGGAGCTCGCCGTAGGCCTTGGCGAGCATCATTCGCTCCGTCTGTCGCGCAGTCGTCAGATCCTTTTCGGCCTGGCGCAATGTCTGATAGAGCCCCTGTGCACCACCTTGGCGGAAGCTTACCGGTGCCAGCGCAAATTCCTGCACGTAGGGCTTGCCGGTCAACTCTTCAAAGTGCTGCCGAATAACCGCTTCCGGGATCTGAAACAGCAGCCAGGAGCTGCGCGGCTTGATTTCGATGCGCTTGCCGGCACGATCACTGATGCTCGCGACATAGTTGGCGGGAATCCGGAGGGATTTCTGCATTCGCCGATGATTGATCTCTATTTCTCCGGCGAGAACGAAGACGATGCTGACGCGCGGCAAATCCTGTTTGGCGATACCTTCCAGGCCCGCCGAATGCTCGGCGCTTATGATCGATGCTGACTGAAGGGGTTGCTTGCTGAATTTGAAGGAATAGTCGCCAGAAGTTTCTGAGGGAACAGACCATTTCCAGTTTGGCTCAAGCATGTCGAGATTACGAATGATTGCATCACGGGAATACACCTCGAAAGTACCCACGCATTGCTCGACAACTCTTTCCAACATCGCCATCCGCTATTCCTACTCAAAATCTCAAGTTGTATATTAGCAATTGCTAACACGTGATTTCTATCTAGGCTACACTTTTTCCAGCGTTCGTTATGACGACTCCATCATCCCGTTCCCGCGGCTACGAAGTTGCGGGATCATTTAGCGTAAGTTGCATTACCTGTCTTTAAATTAGCACGACGAATTTTAGCGCAACAGTACAGATAGTGACAATGTTATACAGAATCCTACCAGTTCACAGCTCGACTGAACGTTGAATTCCCAAAGCGACGAGATCGGACAAAATACAGCCCTACCGGACAATATAATCGGAGCCCTACGGGTTTGGGTTGCAGAGGTAGCCAGTTGTTTCTGCGAATAGACTTATCGTAAGACAGTTAACTCGGCCCGGTCCTTTAGGTTGCAGCGGGCGATGGAACTTGATGGTGCCGTGGCCGATGGTCGATTGCTTCACCACGGTATTTTCAATTATCCTAATTTATCTAGAGGTTTAGATGTGCAAGCCTCTGACGACACGCGAAGCTCTCGCCTCTCCTTTGGCGGAGCGCGCAAAGGTAGCGAAATGTCGCCGGCTGCCGTCCGTTATTGTGTCAATTTGCAATGGTCGCGTGCACTATTGTTGCCGATCAACACAACCAAGACGTCGATCCGGCCTACAATGTGGAGTAGATACGAAACGCTGCCTCAATATCGTTGAACACGCGACCCCGGCCATTCTTCAACACGAGCGCCGACGTGCATAAATCACCGATCACGTTGAGATTATGTCCCACAATGATCATCGAGCGATCCTTGCGCTTGACGAAAAGCTCCTCGAAGCTACGCGTTTGGAAGCGTTTGTCCCCGACGGCCAGCACCTCATCGATGAGATAGCAATCAAAATCGATGGCAAGCGACATTCCAAACGCCAGCCGGGCCCGCATGCCCGAGGAATAGGTTCTGAGAGGCATGCGCAGATAGCGGCCAAGTTCGCTGAAATCCTCTACCAGATCACGAATTTCGTTGAACGGCTTATCATAGATGCGTGAGAGGAAGCGCATGCAGTCGAATCCGGTCATCGAACCACCGAAGCCACCGCTCAGGGCGATTGGCCACGACATCGACATGTTGCGCACGACCTTACCCGAGGTCGGCTCCTCTATCCCCGCAATCATGCGCACCAGGGTCGATTTGCCGGCGCCATTGTGCCCAAGCACGGCGATCTTCTCGCCTCGGCCGATCTTGAATGACACGCCGTCAACTACGCGGCGCATCCGGCCATTTACTTCATACTCTTTGACGAGATCGAATACCCCGACGATGCCATCTTCATGCCAGGGAATTTCTGCCTTCGATCCCGGCGCCTCTGACGGCGCGATTCGCGCAAGACTGGAAGGAAGAATGGTCATTGCTGGGCCGCATGCTCGTAGACCTGGATCACGAGAAAGCGCACGATCCAGAAGGTTGCAAAGCAAACCGCAATCAGAAGCAGAAACGAAGTCAGCCGTTTAGGGTACAATGCATGGTCGGGCAAATTCGGGTCGGCGATTCGTTCGAGATACAGTTGCTGGCGTTGCGCATCGATCCTGGCGTTTTCCAGGGAGGTGGTCGCCGATGTCAACATCTTCGCAGCCATTTCCCGCTCCAGCAGCAATTGTTCATATTGTGCGATGCGCGGCGCCATTGATCCGTCGCTGCCAACGATCCTTGTCCGTTCATCGCTGATCTGCCGTTCCATCGCCGCCACCCGCGCCCTCAGCGCCTCACCCTGCGGGCTTTGCGGCGCTTGCTCCTCAAGCGCTGAAAGCCGTGCCTTGTTGTCGGCGAGACCGTCCGAGAGCCTGGCGATCATATCCAGAGCGGCCGCTGATTGCTTGTTCGGGTCGACGAGCGCCTCGCGATTGCGAAAATCGGTCAGACTTGTCTGCATCTTGGACAGTCTCGTTTGGCTGTCATTTACCTCGATCTGAGCATAGCGAATGGCATCCTCACGGGCGCGATCGTTGAGCCTGTTGATGAGCTCTTCTGCATGCTGCACCAGGGCATTGGCCAGGCGATAAGCATCGTCGGCGCGAAATGCACGCACATCCAGCGTGGTCACGCCGCTGCCGCTGTCGGTGTGCACATTGATGAAACGAAGATAATGCTGATACAGCTCCTCATTATTGGCTTCAGCCCAGGGTAGCGGATAGCGGCTGAGGAAGTCGCCTTCCGGGCGGGAAAGAATCGCTTTCAGATCGTTCCTGCTCGCCAGCGCGTCGACGGCTGCGCGCGACTTGATGAACTCGGTGACGATGTAGCTATCGTCCTGCGCGCGAACGAACCCGGTGCTCTGAAGGAATCCGCTGAGCAGGCCGGCAGCGTTTCTATTGGGGCTGCGCACGACAAATTGCGTTTCCGAGGCATATTGATCGGCGCAGATGAAACCATAATAGATCGCCCCGAACACGCCGGGGACGACGACGATCAGCAATAGCAGCAGCTGCGATCGAACCCACCGCACAACGGAATAGGGCAAGGAAACCGGTTGGCCTATGATGACGCCGGACGAACGAGCATCCACCAGTGTAATGAAGTCGGTAAATTCCTTATTATTCTCGATGCGGCTCATCTGGGACCATCAAATCTCTCTCGGAATTGCCAAGACCATTCCACTGGCTGCCTCTCCGAAATTCCATCGGCTCTCGTGAATCTCGCGGCTTGCGCCGTTCAGCATCGCCTTCTGCGACAATGCGCGGGGACGATTTAGGCGGAAATTTACTCGCAAGAGATTCCCATATATCCTTAAAAAGTCAAATATAATTCCGAAGATTGAAAATTTTTACATAGGTATGCAAGAATAATTTCCCTTCTGTCGCAATTAATACTTTAGCGACGCGATCCGTATGGCGAGGCGAGATTGCGACGGCAATAACTGCCATTCGATTAGCTGTTTTTCCCTCATTGCTGGTTCAAGGAATTCGGAATGGGAAAGCTCGGAGGCACCTTGAGGCAAGTCGGCAGTAACGTTGCGACGCATGGTCATGAAGACCTGCTGTTCGGCCGGCTTCAGCGAAGCCTCCTGAAATTTCTCGCCCGCCGCCGGCGCAAATCAGCAAGTGGAATATTTGAGGATGTCATCCGGCTGCAACTGCTTTTCGTGCCCCCGAAAGCGGTGCCGCTCATGCAGCTGGCCGTGGTCGGATATCGCAGGCCCCGCCGCTCCGGCACGGGTGATTGCTCCTAGCGGCATCTCGGGGGGATTTATATGTATAGGGATTCGACGGTCTTTCCCGAAGGAGCGCAATCTTCGGTCGTAAAACCAAGTGAGCAGCCGTCCTGGTTACCGCCAATCAACGCGCGGCTGCTTGCTTTCCTTCCGACGCGTCAGCGCTTTCCCCTTATTGGTCCCGCTTTTTCCGCGTCCCTCAGGCCGATCGAATTGACGATGGGTGCTGCAGATGGCGTCGTCAGCTGGGGAAACGGTCCGCTTTCCCGCCTGGCACGCCTCTATGCGCAGGTGCTGCGCCTGCCTTTCTGGACGGTGGAAGGTGGCTTCCTGCAATCGACCGGCCCGGACGCTGCTTCACCGATCTCCGTTATCGCCGACGACCTCGGCATTCATTTTTCCGCACGCCAACCTTCACGGCTCGAGGCACTGCTTCAAGACGCGTCCTCCGATGCGGATGTTCGGCGAGCGCGAGACCTGCGGCGCTGGATCAACCGCGAGAGACTTTCCCAAGATGGCCACGTCCCCGAAGGAACGTTTCGTCTTCGCCGAAGCCGTCGCAGGCGCATCCTGCTCGTCGACGAAGTGGTCGGAAATAGCGCCGTCGAAAGCGCCGGCGCCAATGCAGAGACCTTCGCGAGAATGTGGACGGCGGCTCTGGCGGAGGCAAATGCCGACATCATCGTAAAATGCCATCCCGACGTCGTCGCTGGCCGCGCACGAGGTTTTCTTCAGCCTCTTGCGCGAACCGTGGATGTGCAATTCGTGGACAAGGCGATTTCAACGCACTCCCTTCTGGATATGGTGGATGAGGTCTGGACGGTATCAAGCCAGCTCGGCCTCGAAGCTCTCCTGCGGGAAATACCCGTCGTTACCTTCGGCATGCCCGCCTATGCCGGCTGGGGACTGACTGCAGACCGTGCCGAGGGCACGGTAGCAGCTACGGCACGCTCCCGTCGTGGGCGCAATGTTAGCATAGACGAGTTTGCCGCAGCTTCATTTTTTCAATATTCGCGCTATGTTGATCCCGTCTCACGCAGTCCGATCACGGCCGAGCAGGCGGTGGAACGGCTACTTGAATGGCGTGCTCGCGCCCGCTCGCTCACGGGCCGTTACCTTTGCGTCAATTTCTCGCTTCATAAACGCGCGGTCATGCGCCGATATCTGAGCAGTCCCCGGTCCCAAGTTCATTTCGCCAACAATCCGAGTGCCTCGGAAATCCAAAGCGCCGACACGATCGTTCTTTGGGGCAATGCTCCCGCTCCCGAGGAAGGAGTTCTATGGAAGAATGGCAAGAGATTGCCGGTCATGCGTGTTGAAGACGGGTTCATCCGCTCTTCCGGCCTTGGCAGCTCGCTCGTGCCGCCATCCTCGCTCTGCTTCGACGAGGAAGGCATCTATTTTGATGCCTCCGCGCCGAGCCAGCTCGAAACAATCCTGAACAGGACGAATTTCGATGATGCACTTCTCGAGCGGGCGCAACGCTTGCGGCAAGCCATCGTTTCCATGGGCATCACCAAATACAATCTGCCGCCGCAGCCTGCACCGGATTATCGTGCACTGGCCGAAGGCCGCACCATCGTTTTGGTGGCCGGCCAAGTTCCGAACGACGCCTCATTGCGCTTCGGCATGGCAAGCCATTCCTCCGATATCGAACTGCTGAGGGCCGTCCGACGCGCCAGGCCCAAGGCGTTCATCGTCTATAAGCAGCATCCGGATCTTCTAGCGAAGGCGACCGGCCGTCACCCAACTCCATCCCCGCCAGCGGAGGCCGCCGATCTGGTGATCGGCAATGTCGATCTGGGCAACCTTCTGAGTGTGGTCGACGAAGTTCACGTCGCAACCTCGCAGATCGGATTCGAGGCGCTGCTGCGCGAAAGACCGGTATGGTGCCATGGCCTCCCCTTTTACGCGGGCTGGGGTCTGACGCATGATGCGGTCGTCTCCTTGCGGCGAAAGCGGGTGCTAACGCTTGATGCACTGGTTGCAGGCACGCTCATCCTCTATCCCCGATACTGGTCGAATATCACCAATCTTCCATGCGAGGCGGAAGACGTCGTCGCCGAACTCTATCGCTCCCGCCAGGGCATTGCTCCAAATCCATCGCGGCGGCGCTGGCTGGCGCAGGCTATCCATATGCTTGAGGCCAGAAAATTATGACCAAGCCCGTCGTCATGGATATTTCTCGATTGATGGAACGGGCGCATTGCCCGACGCCCACCGGTATCGATCGCTATGAGCTTCATTACGCCAACTGGCTGAACGAACGCCGCAAACGGACTGCCTTGACAGATTTCGATGTGTTTTCGCAGCCGTCCTGGTTTGTCGAGACCGGTCGCAACAGCGCCGTTGCCATTCCGTCCGAACGGGCGGACAGGCTGGTCTCCATCCTCAATAGTCGCTGGTCGGCGACAGATATATCGCCAACGCAGGCCGCTCTTCTCGAACGGATTTTCGCCGCTATCGACGGCAAGATCAGGTGGCAGGCCGCAGCGGAAGTAAGGGCAGGCGAAGCCCATACGCAAAAGCTGCGCAAGATCGCGCATGCTGTCGCCAGCCATTTCACGCATGGCCCCCTGCTGCCGCCCAGGGCTTCCTTTGTCCACGTGTCGCACAGCCGGCTGGATCGAACATCCGCCTTCTCCTGGCTTGGAGAAACCGGTCGCAACGGCGTCTTTTATGTCCACGACCTTATCCCGCTATCGCATCCGGAATTCGTCCGACCGGAGGAGCCTGAGCGGCATCGCCGCAGGATGGAGACGGTGCTGAAACATGCGTCGCTGGTGCTTTGCAATTCGCAGGTAACCGCACGTGCCCTGCGCACGTTTGCTCAGCAGAGCGACAGGACACCCCCCTCGATCGCAGTCTTGCCTCCAGGCATCGAGCGTTGCTTCCTCTCTCCGCCAAACGACATGCCGCGCCCCCGGATGCCTTACTTCGTGACGCTCGGAACGATCGAACCGCGCAAGAACCACATGCTATTGCTGCATCTGTGGCAATATCTGGCCGAACGTGATGGGGCGATGGCCCCGCGGCTCGTAATTGTCGGCAAGAGAGGATGGGAAAACAGTCACATCTTAGCAATGCTGGAACGATGCCCTGCCCTGCCCGGGCTCGTCATCGAGGTGCCGGGGCTAGAGGATGCGGCTTTGGCGCGGTTGGTCGCCGGCGCAGCTGGTCTTTTGGCTCCATCCTTTACCGAGGGTTACGGCATGCCCGTCGCCGAGGCGATCGCGCTCGGCACACCGGTCATCGCCTCCAACATCAGTGCGCATCGTGAAGCCGCCGCCGGACAGCCCGCCATCTTCCTCGACCCGCTTGATGGGCTGAGTTGGAGAGCCGCGCTCGACATGATCACCGCCTCGCCACAACGCCGAATGAAACCCGGCCCATCGAGCGGGTGGGACACGCATTTCGATGATTTGGAGACACTGATCGAAGCCGATTTTTCGGCGCGACGCCACGCTGCCCAACGGGCTCCGCGGCGCATCGAGAGAATATCGACCTCGCCGGTTTTTCAGTGAGGGGCAACAGTGCAGGCAAAAGACGGTAACTACATAAATACGGTTGATCAAAGATCTGGGAGCAGCAAAATGACAAGCTTTTACGACATCGAGAACTGCTACAAATTCATCCTCGGCCGCGCAATGAACGAGGATGAACGTAACGTCATCGGACAGAATCTATTGCAGCTGACGGACGTTTCTCTTGAGGAGCATCGTCGGCGTTTCCTCAGCTCATACGAATTCCATCACCGCCATAGCGAGCTTCTTTTCAACAATTTCGTGCCGAAATCGATTTTCGTTTTGTTCGAGACCAAATACAATTTTAAATTGTATCTCGATCTGCGCCAGTATCACATATCTTTTGGCATCATGAGCGGCGAATATGAGAAATTCGATGTCGATCTCGTCAAGGCCATTCTGCCCGAGACCGGGCAGTTCATCGATGTCGGTGGCAATGTCGGATACTACTCACTCTCCATTGCTGCCCATCCGACATTCAAAGGAACGGTCCTTGCCTTCGAGCCGCTACCGAAGCTCTGGGATCTGTTCAACCGGTCAATCCTGGAGAACGGCTTTGAAGATCGCGTTAGCGTTCGCCAGCTCGCGCTTGCCGATGTGCCAGGCGAGCTACAACTCAATAATGCCGAGGATACCGTCAACGCCGGGGCGACGCGGCTAGTTACGAATTCGACCGACACCAAGGTCGGGCGCATGACCAAGGTCGAGACACTCGACCGCGTCGTCGGTGACCTGCGGCCCGATGTTATGAAGGTCGATATCGAGGGTGCGGAAGGCTTGTTCCTGAAAGGCGCGAAAAAAACGCTCTCGGCACATAAGCCCTCGCTCTTGATGGAGATCAACCGCGACATGCTCTCCGTCCTGTCGAAAACGACGCCCGGTGCGATCCACCAGCAATTTACCGAACGCGGTTACCGCATCTGGAACAGTGCACAAAATAAGTTGACCCGGATGACCTCACCTGAGGAACTCGACTTGAATTTTCAGGTCGGCACGGTCGCGAACATCCTGGCCGTCCATGACGATCGCGCCGATAACGTCAGCGAAAGTCTTCAGCGGCTTGGGCTGACGCTTGGGTCGACGAAGGCAAAGAAACAGCGTCAGCGAGAACCGGCGCTTTAGCCCCATCAGTGCCCGATTGTGCGATGTCGGTGCGAGACACCGGCATGTCCGCATCTTATACGGAGACATGATTGCGCAAGCAGATCAATGACATAGCTGAGGTCGCCTACTACGGCTCGTGCCCGAGCGAGGAGTTCGTTCGCCACGCCTTTCCGAATAGCAGAATCCCGTTTTTCTGCTACGGCATCAATGTCGCCAGCTTCATGGACGAGCGGAAAACAAACCTCAGAGCGATCGAGGCATGGCCGGAGCGGATCAAGAAAAGGCTGCACTTCGAAGCACGTAAGGGCTTCCGGGAGCGACTGAGGCAGGCAGCCCCGAAAATGCTTGTCGTCGATTTCAGCCGCATCACGCGCGCCTCGCTCATGCGCTACAGGAACACCTTGCTGACAGTACCCTATGAGCTACTGGAGGCGGGACCGGATTTGCAGCGGGAAGCTTTCGGTATCTTCAAGATCATCCCCTTCGGCTGTCGTGAATTTTGGACGCACGTGATCGCGGCAATGAAAGCATTTTGCGATTTCGTGAACACAGAAATTCCCGATACGAGGCTGATTCTGCTCGACGTTCCGCCCACCGCCGATTATCGCGGCACGCTCATCGACAGCAATACCTATATGATCGACTTCTGCCGCTGGCAGATGCGCTATCCGATGTCGCGCATGCTCGTCGACTTCTGCCTGGAGCATATCGAAAACAGCCGGGTGCTAACGCCGCGCACTGACCTCTATTCCGACGACACCGCCCTCTATGGACCTGCACCGATGCATTATTCTGCCGAGGTCTGGAAGGAGATGGCGGGGCGCTTCCATGCGGATGGCGGTTTCGAAGGCTTGCCTCGCTCCAGCGACCTGCTCTCGATCCTTACTAATTATTCCGGCCTTATGGATGCGTTCACCAGGACCGCGTTGTCGAACCAGAACCTTCACCGGTTCAGCCTCGATATTCTGCATGGGGCACTACCCTATCTTTTCGCAAAAATCAGCAGTCCCGCTCACAGCCATTTCGGCGATCCAATCGATTCCCACGATGTCGTTGCCGCCTTTCGTTGGATTCTTGGCCGTGAGCCAGAATCCGCAGAAACCTTCCTCAACCACTACGCGCTACACAACCGCGGCGAGCTGCGTGAAACGCTGCTGCGTTCCTTCGAATTCCAGAGCCAGGTGCCTCACTATGCCAAGCAGCAGTAGCGCGGCGGGAAACCGGACGATGAGCGCATCATTCGAACTTGATGTGGCTGCGTGCCACGTTGACCAGAAAGAGGCCGACGGCGGTGGTGAACAGGCAGCATTTCAAAAGATAGCTGACGTCGTAGAAGGTTTGCACCGTGTCGCCAAATACGCCGGCGCGGAAAAGCTCAAAGCAGTGGACGGTTGGGACATAAAGCGCCAGCTTCTGGGCGCCACTGGGAAGCCAGGCCACCATGAAGAACATGCCGCAGATCGGCAGCGTCAGATATTGGAACGGCGGTATGAACTTCTCGACGAACTCGAACCGCTCCGAACTCGCGGCAAAGATAAGCCCTACTCCGAACGAAAACCAGGCCATGAACAGCCAGCCCGTCAAAAGCAGGCCGAGATCCTGGAACGGCGGTATGATGCCCGCCAAACGCGCAACCGTGTAGACCACGATGAGCGCTGCGGTCGTGCCGGCAATCTCCAGAAGCGCACGAGCAATCAGCGCATCCGCGAAGCGGATCTGACGATGATACATCAGAGGCATATTCTGACGAAGACAAGAGACCGCGTGACCACTTATGTGGCGCCAGAGCGTCAGCGGCATGTAGCCGCTCAAAACGAAGGCCGCGACCGTCAATCCGTGCGCCTCGTGATTGAGCACCGTCCACATGATCATGACGCCCGTGGTCAGGATCATCGGTTCCAGCGCAAGCCAGAGAAATCCGATGTTTTCCCGCCCGTAGCGTATGAGCATTTCGCGCATGATCAGCGCACCGAGAACGCGCCCCTGAATCTTCAATCCGGTAATGAACTGCGAACCCCCACGCGCGCTTGCCGATACCTGATGCACTCGAAGCCCTCCTGGTCGCTACGCCGTCTCCATCAGACGGTCGGTCAACGATACCGGCGGAGTGCGACCGCTCAACCTTCATTGCGCCGGACTTGGACAATTACCGTCCATAGCGTCCGCTTGCGGATATCTAACGACAGGCGATCATCAGAAAGGGCATGGCCATGGCTCTGATAAACTCCGAGAACGAAAATAAGAAAGTGGATACTGAGCAGCGCTCGCAATCTTTACGTCAAATGGTCGCAAAATCGATCAGCGGACCGACAAAAGCCCGCAGGCATCGCAAGCGCCTTGGCCGTATGCGCGTTTATTTACTGGCAGTTGTCGCCCCTACCCTTGCCGTCAGCGCCTATTACGCGTTTATCGCCGCCCCAATCTATGTATCGGAATCCTCCTTCGTCGTTCGTATGGCGGCGCCACCATCATCCAGCGTCTTCGGCTCTCTGTTGCAGAACAGCGGGATTACGCGCTCGCAGGACGATACTTTTTCCGTGCAGGAATATATTCGCTCGCGTCAGGCGCTGAAGGAACTTGCCGAACGGCTTCCCGTACGTGCTATTTTCGGCAGCCCGCAGGCGGACTGGCTGACGCGCTTTCCACGCTTCTGGGAAACCAATAGCGAGGAACAGCTCTATAGTTACTATTCGAACCGGGTGTCCGTCATTCACAACGACACCACGGGTATCACCGTCCTGCGGACGACGGCCTTTCACGCGCAGGATGCCGCGGACATGAACACATCATTGCTGGCGCTCGGCGGCGATCTTCTCGACCGGCTCAACAACCGCGCCCGCGGCGATGCGGTTCGCTTTGCCGATGGCGAGGTGCAACAGGCGCAGCAGCGGGTCATCGACGCGCAGAGAAACATAACGAACTTCAGAAACAAGGAGCTGATGATCGACCCGAATGCCAGCTCCATGTCGATGATCGATCTCATCAGCAATCTGACGTCGGCTCTCGCCAACACGCGGGCACGCCTTGCAGAAACACGCAAGACTGCGCCGGACAGTAACTCCATCCCGTTTTTGACGAGTCAGGCTGCTGCACTGGAGCAGCAAATCGAGAGTGAACGAGCCAAAATGGTCGGATCGGATAAATCCGTCGCGCCCAGAATTGCCGATTACGAAAGTCTCGTCCTGATGCGGGAGTTTGCCAACAAGGCGCTCGTTGCCTCACTCGATGCACTCGAAGCAGCCAGGGCTGATGCGCGCCGCCAGCAGCTGTATCTCGAGGTCGTCGTTCCACCGCAGATGCCCGACGAGGCAGAGATGCCTTATGAGCTCAAGAACATTACAGTCGTTTTTCTGTCCTTGAGCCTTTGCTACCTGTTGGGCTGGCTCATGGTCACCGCCATCAGGGATCACGAAAGCGGCTGATCCCGAAATCAATCAGGATGCCAGAAGCAGGTATAAATCTCCGCCATGCAGGCGCGGATTTCTCGGCTGGCGATCGAATCCGGCGTAACATGGCCATAGAGACTGAATTCCGCATCGCGTGCGCGAATGTAATATCGCAAGGCAGCATCGATATCCCGCATCGCTTTATACAGATGCGCAGTCTGGATTTCGACGTCGATCACTGAGGCTGCATCGAGGTTTTGCGCATATTCACGATAAACATCGTAGAGCCTCAGCGCCTCATCGAAATCGCCGGCTTCCTTGGTCGCGTTGGCGTAAACGGCAATCAGATCGATTTCGCCATCCGTCTCCACCAGATCGTACAATAGCGCCCGCGCCTGATGCCAGCGCCGTGATTGAAGCAATTCCATCGCGTTCTGGCGTTTGCGCTCTATATCGACGCGCGAAAATCGAAGACGTGCCGACTCCAGATGAGCGGCGATATCAGCATTATCGGGCGCGAGAACATGGGCTTGCTCGTACCATTGAAGTGCGGATTCCCACTCATTCATCCGATTGTAGAGGTGCCCGAGCTGGAGATGAATATCGACATCGTCGGGCTCTTCCGCGAGGAAGTGCTGGTATGCCTCAAGAGCGGCATCGAAATCGCCATTCTCCTTGTGAGCGTGCCCCAGCTGAACGAATAGCGATACTCGCGCGGGATTTTGTTTCAGCGCCTGCTGATAGTAGAAGGCGGCCGCCGCCCAATCGCGCCGATCGCGCGCGGCATCTGCCGCGGCGAGAGCATTGACCGGCGTATCGGCTTCGGCTGCCTCTTTCTCCGCCTGGCCGACGCGCAGGAGCGTCGATGCAAATCTCAGTTCTCGTCTCATGATACGCGCCGCATCGAAATGTTTCGAGGACGCAGCCAGCGGTCTTCGGGAGAGCGCTCGTGAATGCGAACACGCAATTCGATGAAACGATGCTCCCGCTTGATGGCCACACACACGGTTCCGGAGAACGAACCGACCAGCGTCATGACCTGTAGAAAATCGAGACCTGAATTGGCGACGATCTCGATATCGAGCCTGGCCGTATGCGGTTGGATAATGTCGAGATCCAGCAACCAGTCGCCTTCCGTCATGCTGCGCTTGGGACCTGTCAACAGCCAGCCCGACTGCACCGTCCAGTTGCCGTCATTGATCTGCAGCGGCTGGCACAGGAGATCTGGAGCGATCATCCAGCCGACGTTTTCGAGCTCACGCACAAGGACGAGCATCGCCTGACCATCCGGATTGACCAGCAGCCCCGACGGCGTGATGTTTGCGTTGGAGGCATCGGGCAGATCATGTGTGTCATCGTTATCTTCAGGCAGCAGCGTATCCCAATACGCTGTCTTGCCATCCCGGCGCGCAATGGCGACAATCTGCTTCACCACGTCTCTTCGCTTAAGGACGCCGCGCCTAAGGTCGAACTCCATCCCTAACCGCTCGGCGGATGTCGGATCGCGGCCGCAGATCCGCGAAAATGCATGGCGCAGGAAAGCCGGGTCATCGTCTTTCGCGAATCGAACGAAATTCTCCACCATGGCGAACTGGTCCGGTTCCCGACGCAATGCATGCAGGCCGGACAGGCCGTTCAATGATTGCGGGACGGGACGGCGAGCCTTCAGCGCGTCCACCACACGCAGCCGACTGGTGCCGCCGCGAATGGCGTTTGCAAGCGAAAGACGATCGTCCGCTGTCAGATCGACCTCCGTCAGGTCCAATGCCTTTGCCCAGGCGTCGATGAAGGATTCCGCGGGCAAGGAGAACACGTCTTTCGGCAGCGAGCTCAAAGGCTGCCTATGCAACTCGGCGATGGTCAATATTTTCCCCCAACATCTTCTCGATGGCTGTGACATGCCGCGCGGCAGTGCGCGGATAGGAATACCAGTGGGCGGCCTGGCTGCGGTCTCGATCCAACATCGAGAGCAGCGAGGGATTTTGAGCAAGGCTGAGAAGCGCTTCCGCGATGCACTCTATCTCGGTACTCCTCACGACGTGACTGAACGGCCACAAGTCGCGCAGAACAGGCGAGCGAGAGCAAAGCAGCGGGCGGTCAACGCTCATCGCGATACGCGCTGCCCCGGTCGCCGTTTCGGTCGAGTGGCCATACAGGAAGGAAAGCAGGTCGCAGGTCATAAGTTCGCGACGCAGCTCTCTTTCCGGAATGAAGTCGAAACGTGCGGTGATCTTGTCGGATAGTCCGAGATAGGCGATCAGATTTTCGATCATGGCGCGTGCCGCACGCGATTCGTCGTTGGGCACCGTGCAGTTGAACAACTTGAGGCGCAGTCTCGGCTCGTAGTTCAATGCCTCCGCAAAGGCCAATACCAGACGGTCGATATTCTTGTGTGGCATCAGGAACCCAAAGGAACCGATGGTGAAATGCGACGGGTCCGGCGCAGGTGCATCTTCCGGCACCAAGAGGACACCGTGCGGTATGACGATCGGGTTGGGGTGGCCGGCAGCCGAAACGGCTGCCGCATCCTCTGCCGAATGTAAGAAGACGATGTCGAATGCGCGGGTCCAGTCGAGTGACCCACCGCGCAGCGCCTCTTTCACGCTATGCATGGTCAGCACGCGCAGCCGATGACTGGTTGCTGTGATCGGCTGGGCCAGTAATTCCATATCCGGTGTTGAGAAATGCCCCGGATGATGTTGCATCCATAAGACATCGCCGCGTGCCTGCTCCAGCCGTCCAGCCAGGCGTTTCAGCGAAGCAAGATCATAGCCCCACAGCCTCGACATGCTGCGCGGTGTTGCCTCGATCATATCAACGGGCGCTTCGGGCAGCGCATCGTCCATGATCCGCCGGGCAAAGATATGCTCGATCCTGCCCTCGAATGCGGGCGTGCTATAGAGGTGCTGCGAATAGGTGGCGATACCGCACTGCTGTTGCCAGGAGGAAATGAGATCGACGGTCCAATCCTGCCGTGGCTGGGCCGCTGTCCGCACGGATTTTGCAAGTGCGCTCAGGGTACGGATAGCGACCGATCTCCAGCTGAAATGCGCTTTCAACAGTGATTTCGCCTTTTGCGTTCGGCTTTGAGCCTCGTCGGGATGGTCAAGCACGGCGCGCATCTGCGTTCCCAGATGCTGCACGGAGGGTTCGGCCCAAAGACTATGAGAGCCGGCCACATGAGCCTGAGATGCCGACATATGGCAATCGACCAGCCAAGCCGTGTCGGGACGGCAGAAATCGAGCTGGCCGCTGTAATTCGTGGTGACAACGGGAACATCGAGCAGCATGGCTTCCGCCAACGGCAAGCCGAAACCCTCGCCCCTGCTCGGCGCCACCAACATCGCGGCCGATCGATAGAGCGCGCGGAGCTGGCTTGGATTGTAATGCTTGTCGATGATGGTGATGGGGGGAGCATCGGCGAGTCTGTCACGCCTGTCGGCCAGAACAGATGCCGAGATATTATTCGGATTCGGAAAAGTCTTGATTACCAGTTCGACCGGATCATCCGCACGGAAGCTGTCCAGGAACGCATCGATCAGGACGTCGACACCCTTGCGCGGAAAGCAGGAAGAGACATGCAGAATGCGTCTGCGTCTGCTTTCGGGCAATGGGGATGGCACGTCTTCAGCAAGAGCCGAGAGATGATCACAGCCATTTCCGGTAACTTCCACCGGTATTGTGACGCCGGACCGCGCGAAACTGTCGCGAACGAAATTCGAAATGACGGTTACAAGGTCGAGATCGCGGTTGAAGCGATCCACCAGGTATTGCGGAAATTCGAGCTCCTCCCAGGCAAAGGCAACATAGGCATTCTGCCGTCCGACCATGTTATGGGTCACCGGGGGCCAGGTATTGCGGAGATGGATGTCGAATGTCTCTTTGAACGGGTAGTCATCGCGCATTCGGCGGATGATATCCGGTGCTGTCGCCAGGTTGACATCGCTCTGCCAATCGTCTTCGGCCGTATGACAAGTGAGATTGATGCCCAAATCGATGAGCGCCTGCGCAAGGTGGCGATTGACGATCGCCAGGCTGTAATCGCCTTTGAACACCCCGTCGAAGAAAACTGTCTTGCCGGCAAATTTTTCGATCAGCGATCGCTCATCGATTCGGTCTACATCGAGCAAGTAGGGCGAGACAGCATCGTCATGGCGCATTCAGTACTCCCAAGCGCTGAAAACAAAAAAATGAACGATATCTTTGGGGCTAAGAGTTTCTCGGCCAAACGAAAGTCGAGATGGGACCGACACCTCAACATCCCGCTTCAATCGCCTGCGGGCGGTCTTAACCGCCCGCAGTTCGCTTTGCATTCGAGTATCAGGATGCTTGCGCATCCTGAACGATGTAACCCAGTTCCTCGGCTCGCTGTTCAAGGATCGCGCGGGCTTGCTCCAGCACCTTGCCGGCATAGACCGGAGGATAGCACCAGTCGTTCCAGTTGCGTGTTGCCGTGCCCGACATCGCGCCGAACCGCAGGACGCCCGGTTCAAGGAAGGACATGCGGCCACCGAGATCGAGATAGGTTTCCGTCGGAGCGCCTTCGGCGAGAATGATCGAGTGCTGCTCCAGTTCGATATGGAAATACTCGAAAGGTGCCAGCGTCGCCTCCTGGGTAACGGTGGTGCCGTTGATGAGGAACTTGGCGGGGATCAGGGACTCCTCGAGGAACATGCAGTGGTCCGGAGAGACGTAGAGATCCCGGGATGGAATATTTTCCGCAAATGCCCCCACCCGGATACGGATCGGAAGCGTATCGCGGGGCTTGTCGATTGCCTTCGGATCGAGCCGACGTCGACCGACCCATTTGATATCCGCCACGCCATTGTGCGTGACCACAAGATCCCCGACCCGCAAATCCTCGACCGGAGTATCTCCCTCGGGCGTCCGGATGAGCGTACCGCGCAGGAAGCAGCTCGTGAAGGTCAGCGTGTCGGTGTTGGCATCGTAGCTGTACGTGACGCCGGCCGGTATCGTATAGGAACCGAGCGGCACTGCGTTCAACAGACCGCCGAAGAAGGTAACGGTATTCCCGGATTGCGAGACAACATTCGAGCCAACAACTTCGATCTTGTCGCCGGATTGAACGTTCACCACATTTGGCGGGGTTGAGAGGTTCAAATTGATCCCGCCAGGATTGTAAGCGAACAGCCCACTGCCGTTTGCGTTGGCAAAGTCTACGGTAACGCCATTCAACAATCCAACCGTCAGCAAGCTCGAGTCGACGGTAATGCTGGATCCAGCACCGATTGCATAGGTATAAGTCGAGCCAGCTCCAATGTTGGCGAGGCCTGCATCGATCGTCACGTTCGCACCGTTGATCGCTTCGATAGTTGTGCTCGAAAGCGCACCAGTACCAACAAGACTGCTGATATTGACGTCCACGCCATCAACGATCACCGTGCCGTTGGAAACCAGATTGAGCTGGATTGTATCTCCCGCTGAGCCAGCATTGCTGCTGTCGATCGTAGTCGTGCCGTTGTTGATTAGGTTGATGCCAATCAAAGCCATGTTATTATCCTCTCCATTAGATTAACACATTGTCTTCAAGGCAAACTATTGTCAGAACTTGTAGTTCAGACCCACACGAATGGCATGGAAATCAAGGCTGGCTTTGGAGTTAAGGGCGTCCCCACCCATGTTGCTGCTGCCGAAATCAACATACTGATATTCGAGTTTTGCCGTCACATGGTCGGTGAAAGCATGTTCGACACCGGCACCGACAGTCCAGCCGGCCTCGGTCTTATCATCGTCGAAGCTTACGCCGGCCAACGCGCCCTTGTATTTGACGTGTCCATAGGCGAAGCCGCCGGTTCCGTAGAACAAGGTGTTGTCATAGGCATAACCGATGCGAGGACGAACGGTGCCGTACCAATCGATCTTGGAAGATGCGCTTGCGATATCGCTTCTGAAGGAATCGCTGATGTCAGCACCCTGGAAATCAGCTTCAAGGCCGACTACCCAGTTAGGATCGAACTGATAGTTGTAGCCGATTTGACCACCACCGAGAAAACCGGATCCCTCAAGCTTGCCAAACCTGCCAAGATAATCTCCGAACGAATGGAAACCGACAGTGTCGTTGCCGCCAAAACCGCCGCCGGCGTTCACACCCACATAGAAGCCGGTCCATGAAAATACCGGCGCCGCTTCAACAGGAGCTTGAGGCGGTGTGGAAACCGCAAGATCCGCTGCATAAACGGTACTCCCCGCAACCGCCGCCATCAGAAAAACGGTGGATCCCAAAAACTTGCGCATTCGAAAATTCTCCTTAAAGGAATTCACGAGATTCAACATGTAACTTGTGAAAGTTCACGTTGAAGCCATAATATCGGCGTGATTATAGCTGTAAATACGTGATCGCTAATAAATATTTTCATAAAATATACATTATTTGTATAATGCTGTCGCAATATGTATTGAGGTAATATTGATTCTATACTTTGGGATCACCCAAATATTCCGGAATCTACCGTTGTCGATCAACACGGTTTAGAATCGGAAGGCGGACTTCGCGTCGCTGCATGCGAATAACTTTTTTCGTCGGCAAAAGGCCGCCGTCAATTTCCGGTGACGTAATTGGATGCAGCCTGTCGCTTTCGATATAGACAGTCCACGCGCTGTTCTGCAGGTTTCGAGCGCTACCGCAGATACCAATCTGCTGCGCCGGGAGGCCTGACGTGGCGGACCCTTTGAAGGAACGTCTGGCCTCCCAACTGCACTCAATGCCCTGCCCCAACATCCCTTTCGGAAAGAACCTGCCGGCAGCGCATGCGCGAAAACAGACGTATATGGTCTGTGCTTGCCATAGCATTCAAACGGGAGAAGAACTGGGCATCTCGGGCTGCAGCATTGCGAGACAAGCGGCGTGTCGGTGTTAGGTATCGGCTTACTTTAAAACCGGCTTTCCAACGTCAGGCGCAATCGGACCTCTGCTGTCGCTTTGCGTATGGACGACAGGACAGTGAAAAGCCACATCTTTGTAGCTATCGCAACCGCCAATTTGCGATGGACGGGAGGCCCGGCCGCCTTGCTTCAAGCACTGGTCGGGCCTCCTCGTTTGCACCATGCAGTTGCGCCTTTTCACGCACACGCTGTGGTGCTCTGCGATTCCAGGGGACGGGAAGGTTTAACAGACCGGGCTTTAATCGCCGGAGATAACAACGCGTATACTCACCGCATCTGCGGCCTTTAGGAAAGCAGAGCGAACCTGCTCAGGTGAGGCTCTGCCTTTGACGCCGTCGATACAGGCTTGCAGCGCTTCTTCGAAGGCATCCCCGCTGCGGATCGGCCATTGCGTGGCAAGATACTCGATCGCCTGGCCAATTGAAGCGATGAATTGAAGCTCGTCACCATCACGCGATGCGATGCCGATAGGCGCGAATGCCAGTTCTTCTGGATCGCTGGAGGCGTCAAATGACGGCGCCTGATCTTGATCCCCGGCGTTTTCGGATTTCACGTGTCGCCGTCTCGTCACGAGCGTGGCGAGCAATGTCATGTCCCGAGCGATCTGGTCCAGGGCTGCTAGTTTGTCCTCTTTAGCTGGCGCTCGATCCAAACTACTCCCTTCAGCTTGCGTTCGCTCCTGGGGTAATGGCGTGCGGTCATCCGCGTTCGTCTGAGGACTGGGAACTTCAACAGGGATTGAATTAACGAGCTGCTCACCATGATCGAGGTCGGCGCCGCCATTCTCATCATTCCGCCGCATGCTGTACGTCCCAATGAGCGCCATCGAATACATCTCACTTACGGCAGGCGTGCCGTATCATGCTGCTTCGATAAAAGTACGACTAATAAAACGTATTTGATTGGTACAGGTTAAAGCTTTGAAACGATTTTGACCAGTATCGCGACAGGAAAAAGAGCGAATACTCATAAAATCACACGAATATTGGCTTATTTTCGATGTATAATTATGAGAGTTTTCGCTTAGAAAGCCGATAGACATGCATGAGCGCGACCGGCGCTTTTCGGAAGTCGTCACGCCGACCCGGTGCATGTCGCGTCAAGATCTGCGGTGTTTTGCGACGAAAAGTGCCGTCGGAACTTTGAAGGGGCGCACCGAAGTGCGCCGCCTGCTCAGACGATGAAGAAAGTCGATGGCGGAACCTGTAATGCGGTGGCAATACGGCGAAGTTTTGCCGGATCGGCCTCGGCCCCAGCTTCGATTTCAATGATTTCCTCGCTGGTGAGGCCGCAGGTTTCCGAGAGGTCGTCAATCGTATAGCCGATGGCTTCACGCGCCTGCCGCACAGCAGCAGCAATCTCACCATCAGGAACCGTAGAAACCTTTGAACTATCGATATTATTCGGAGTAATGGACATGAAATTTCTCCTTCCAAAGTCCGCCGGCCAAATCGTTGCCGGGTGAAGGCAGCTATTGCAGCCATGAGGCATATCGACCTAAACAGACACGGCCGAACGCTGCGTCAATATAGGCATCAATGCGGCGAGGGCAAGCACGGAAGCGCATAGCTGCCAATCGCCTGGCTCTCGGCTAATTTCGCGATTTAATATTCTGTGATAGCGACAACACGTCACGGTTACAGAGGAACGAGCACTGCAGCGCGCCGTCTTGCGACGACAGCCGCCGGCCGGCTGCGAACCCACTCAGTAACGATGAAGATCATTTCTTGCCTTTTGCCTTGCGCACCTTTCGCTCAGCCGCAAGCAAAAGTCCCTTGAGTTCCGGTTCACGCACACGGTTGGCTGCTTCGACGAAGGAAACCCACTCGACACGGCGCTGGCCTCGCTCCGGGAAGTCCTGAAAGGTCTGATCAACCTCAAGCAGATGTAATCCGACAATGCAGGGAACGCGATTGCCGTCGGCAAGCTGCTTTAAATAGGTGAAATAGCCGAACGGCTTTTTCTTAACCTTGCCGCGTACGCCGGCTTCTTCGTAAGCCTCGATGGCAGCAACTTCATGCGGCTTCTTGCCCTTGATCGGCCAGCCCTTGGGCACGACCCATCGGCCGCTTTCCCGGCTGGTGACGACGAGCATCTCGGCTTCATCGCAGTCGGGCGCCTTCCTGTAGCAGATGGCGGCATATTGCTCATGGACTTGGCCGTGCAGCAACTCGTCCGCATGGGAGGCAAGTTCGGACAGAAAACTCTCCGACCGTCGCAAGGCTTTTTGCTGCGCTGAGAGTGAGGAAGCCATGTGCGCTACTCGCGACATGGTCGATCGACGCACATGCTCCTCGAAGCTGGCTGGCTTGTGCTCACAAAAATCGTCTGTGACACGCTGCCCTCCTGTCCGCTCGGGTTTCGTCGAAATTCACAACTGTCAGTATGATGCTGTGAGCTGTTGCAGTGACAGTTTTATGAAGGCGACTGTTGATGATGCCAGGGGCAGCAGCCATCTGGCGGTGCTACACGAAACTGTGATCGAACGGAACGGAAGTGGAAAAACAGCCCTCGAAAGGGCCGTTTCATCCTTGGGAGGATAATGCGAAGTTTACTCGGCGGCCTGCAGGGCAGGCACCTCGATTTCTTCGCCTAATTGCCCCGCCATGGCGGCGGCAAACTTGGTCTGGTCGAGCTCGTTTTCCCAGCGGGCGACGACGATCGTAGCAACCGCATTGCCGACGAAGTTCGTCAGTGCCCGGCATTCGGACATGAAGCGGTCGATGCCGAGGATCAGCGCCATGCCGGCGATCGGAACCGACGGTACGACTGCGAGCGTCGCGGCAAGCGTGATGAAGCCTGCACCGGTGATGCCGGCAGCACCCTTGGAGCTCAACATGGCGACGAGCAGCAGCAGGATCTGGTCGCCGAAGGTCAGCGGCGTATCGGTTGCCTGTGCGATGAACAGCGCCGCCAGCGTCATATATATATTGGTGCCGTCCAAGTTGAAGGAGTAACCCGTGGGGATGACGAGGCCGACGACGGAGCGTTTGCAGCCGGCACGCTCCATCTTGTTCATCAGGCCCGGCAATGCAGCTTCGGACGACGAGGTGCCGAGAACGAGCAGCAGCTCTTCCTTGATGTAGCGGATCAGCGCCAGGATCGAGAAGCCATTATAGCGGGCAACGGCGCCGAGCACGACGAGCACGAACAGCAGCGACGTGGCGTAGAAGGTGCCGATCAGGAAGGCCAGATTGGCGATCGTGCCGATACCATATTTGCCGATGGTAAACGCCATGGCGCCGAAGGCACCGATGGGAGCAAACTTCATCAGCAGGGCAACCATGCGGAAGATCGGCGTGGTTAGTGCTTGCAGGAAATCCGTCACCGGGCGGCCGCGTTCGCCGGCAGCGCCAAGCGCAATGCCGAAGACGACCGAGAAGAACAGCACCTGGAGAATATCGCCCTTGGCGAAAGCGCCGACGATGGTATCCGGAATGATGTTCATCAGGAAGCCGACGACCGAGGCGTCATGGGCCTGTGCCGCATAGTTGTTGACGGCCTTCGTATCCAGCGTCGCCGGATTGATGTGCATGCCGGCACCCGGCTGCACGACGTTGGCAATGATGAGACCGACGATCAGCGCCAAAGTCGAGAAGGTCAGGAAGTAGATGAACGACTTGCCGACGACGCGACCGAATTTCTTCAAGTCCGACATGCCGGCGATGCCGGTCGTGACCGTCAGGAAGATGACGGGCGCGATGACCATGCGCACCAGCTTGATGAAGGCATCGCCGAGCGGCTGCAACGACGTGCCGAGCTGCGGATAATAGTGACCAAGCAGGATGCCGGCAGCGATGGCGGTGAGAACCTGCACATAGAGATGCCGGTAGAAGGGAACTTTGGCGCGCGTTTCCGCGGCAGCGATGGGAGCAATCATGATGTCCTCCGTTAAGCCCAACCGATCTCTCGGCCCTCCGGGCGACGACTAGAATTCAACAGCCTCCGACTGTTTCATCATCCGTTGCAATGACCGTGCCAAATGCGCGCCATGATTTTAACACATTGCTTTTGTTGAATTTTAATTTCCGACCCGGATCGAAGATCATCGATCTGTGCGATTATTCGCACAGATCGAATTGCGGCGCGCGCGAAATCATGCACAATACGGCAATGCTGCAGCGCCCGGCCAACGAACGATTTCTAACGCCCGAGCAACTGGGCCGGCGCTCACGCCGGGTCTGGCTCGTGTTTGCGTTTCTAAGTGCGGCTGTCATTGCGGCTGGTCTTTATGGCGCGAATTTCTATGGTCGGCTCTCGGCAATAGAAACGCTGCAGAGGCAGGGGCACACGGATGCGAACCTCAAGGTTGCCCTGCTGCGCGCAGTCCTCGAACGTCCGCGCGCCCTGCCGCTCTTGCTGGCCGACGATCAGCAGGTGCGAGATGCGCTCGCCGAGAAGCACATCGACGATGTTGTCGCCCTGGACCGTAAGCTTGAAAGTCTCGTCTCGGGCACCAGCGCATCCGTCCTTTACGTCACCGGCAAGGACGGCGTTGCCATGGCTTCCAGCAACTGGCGAGAACCGTTGAGTTTCGTCGGCAACGACTATTCCTTTCGCGACTATTTCCGCAAAGCCATGGAAACGGGAACCGCTGAGCATTATGCACTCGGCACCGTCAGCAATCGCCCCGGCCTCTACATTTCCCGCCGTGTCGGCGATGTCGGCTCTGCGCTTGGTGTCGTTGTGGTGAAGATGGAGTTCGATCAGCTGGAGGCTGACTGGAGCGAGACCGGCCGCCCTGCTTACGTGACTGACGAACGCGGTGTCGTGCTCATCACCAGCCTGCCCTCATGGCGCTTCATGACGACCGCTCCGCTTGCGCGCGAGGAAGCCGACGCGATTCGAAAAAGTCTGCAATTCGGCGCAGCACCGCTTTCGCCCCTTCCGGTCAGCCATCCCGAAGAAATTGGCCCGGATGCAACCATCGTGCGTGCCATTCTGCCTGGAAGCAGCGCTGCGGAATATTTGCGGCTGGCGGTCGCGGTTCCATCGACGCCCTGGCAGCTCGGCTATCTGATCCCGACCGATCAGGCGATCGCCTCGTCCGTGCGCGAGACACGCTTCCTCGCCTTGACCGTCCTTCTGCCGATCCTCGCATTCGCCGCTTTCCTGCTGCGCCGCCGCGATGTTTCCGCCATGCAGATCGCCGTGAGCAGGATCGCGCGTGATGAGTTGGAACGCCGGGTTCTTGAGCGCACGGAGGACTTAAGCCAGGCCCGCGACCGGCTGGAGGCGGAAATTGCAGACCACCGTGCGACGGAAGCCAAGCTGCAGGGTGTGCAGCAGGATCTCGTACAGGCCAATCGCCTTGCCATCCTGGGTCAGGTCGCCGCCGGCGTAGCCCATGAAATCAATCAGCCGGTGGCGACAATCCGTGCCTATGCTGAGAATGCCAATGTCTTCCTCGACCGGCGGCAGACGGAGCCGGTGAAGGAAAACCTTTCGGCAATCGCGGCGCTGACGGAGCGTATCGGCACGATCACCGAAGAACTGAAAGCCTTCGCCCGTAAGGGAAGGACCGCACCGGAGCCGGTTGATCTCAGAAGCGTGATAGAGGGGGCCGTGGTCCTGCTGAGGAGCCGCTTTGCCGGCCGCCTGGATGCGCTGAAGATCGAGTTGCCACCAACGGGGCTCGGCGTTGTCGGGACCCGCATCCGGCTGGAGCAAGTGCTGATCAACCTCTTTCAAAATGCTCTAGAGGCCCTTGAAGGTCGCGACGAGGCCAAGGTGGAGGTGTCAGTGCGCGAAACTTCAGAGGAAGTCGAGATCGTAGTTTCGGACAACGGGCCTGGCATTCCGGCGGCGATCCTCGACTCGCTGTTTACACCCTTCAACACGTCCAAGGAAAAAGGCCTCGGTCTTGGTCTCGTCATTTCAAAGGATATCGTCGTCGACTATGGCGGCCGGATCGATGTCGAGAGCAATGACAGCGGCACACGCTTCACCGTCCATTTGCGCAAGGCCACACCATGAGTGAGAGTTTCCCCGTTTTCCTCATCGACGACGACAAGGATCTGTTGAGGGCGACGAAGCAGACGCTTGAACTGGCTGGCTTTGGCGTCTCCGCCTTTTCTGCCGCAAGCGAAGCGCTCCATGCTCTCAAGGCCGATTTTGCCGGTGTCGTCGTTTCCGATATCCGCATGCCGCAGATGGACGGGCAGCAGCTCTTTGCCCGCATCAAGGCGCTCGACGCCGATCTGCCGGTCATTCTCATGACGGGTCATGGCGATATTCCGATGGCGGTTCAGGCGATCCAGGATGGCGCTTATGATTTCATCGCGAAGCCCTTCGCCACGGATCGGCTTGTGCAGAGCGTGCGGCGAGCAGCTGAAAAGCGACGGCTTGTGCTGGAAAATCGGGTGCTGCGGCAAGTGGCCGAACAGGCACAGGGCGATCTGCCGCTGATCGGACAGACTCCTGCCATTGAGCGGCTGCGCCATACGCTGCGGCAGATCGCCGATACGGATGTCGATGTGCTTGTCACGGGCGAGACTGGCAGCGGTAAGGAAGTGGTGGCGAGCCTGCTGCATCGCTGGAGCCGGCGAGCGAAGGGCAATTTCGTTGCGTTGAATTGTGGTGCCCTGCCCGAAACCGTGATCGAGAGCGAGCTTTTCGGCCACGAACCGGGCGCTTTTACTGGCGCCCAGAAGAAGCGCGTTGGGCGCATCGAACATTCAAGCGCCGGCACCCTGTTTCTCGACGAGATCGAAAGCATGCCGCCGGCAATCCAGGTGCAGATGCTGCGCGTGCTGGAAATGCGCGAGGTGACACCGCTCGGCACCAATGAAGTTCGTCCCGTCGATCTTCGCGTCGTCGCGGCAGCGAAGGTCGATCTTGCCGATCCTCGCCAACGCGGCGATTTTCGCGAGGATCTCTACTATCGCCTCAACGTTGTCACGCTTTCCATTCCGCCATTGCGTGAACGCCGCGATGACATTCCCCTGCTCTTCGGCCATTTCGCCGATCGCGCCGCCGGCCGCTTCAAGCGCGAGGTGCCCGCCCTATCTACAGCGGTGCGCCGCCATCTGCAGCAGCACGACTGGCCGGGCAACGTTCGCGAACTCTCGCATTTTGCCGAGCGCTTCGTGCTCGGTCTCGAATCGGCAACAACGGCAAAATCTGACGAAGCGCCGGCGACGGATGAAGGTTTGCCGTTGCCCGCTCGAGTAGAGCGCTACGAAGCCGAGCTCATCCGCGAAACCCTGTCGCAGAACAATGGCGATGTACGCCGTACCATCGAAGCGCTCGGCATTCCCAGGAAGACCTTCTACGACAAGCTCCAGCGACACGGCATCGTCAGAGGCGATTTCGCCGGCTTTGACGGGGGCGAGCGCCGAGGTTCATGATCCGCTGCCGATGAGCGACCACGCCAGCTGAAGCCGTCGCGTGAACTTCAGGCGCTGCGGCGCATGTCCCTGGCATTGCCTTGCCTTTGCCGGGCCGCTGCCTCGGCGGTGCGATCCAGAACCAGCATCGCTTGCGCAACCACCGCTGCGAGCGCTTCATCGCTCCTGGAAGCGGCCACGACCAGCGGCGCGCTCAGGCAAATTCTAAGAGCACTTGCCGGTACATCACCAAAATCGGCACAGCGAACGGGCTGGCCGAGACGCACCAGGGCAACTCCATCGCCTTCGACGGCCAGCTCCTTGTAGACCGCCGCCATTTCCGCTGCGGTCAGCATGGCGCCATCTGTGCAATTGCGCAGGTAAAACGAAAAGATGGAGGGAATTTCATCCCAGCGAAGAGCCGATGATGCGCCCCACAGCTCACGCCGCTCCAACGGCCGGCTCTGCAGAGGCTCGAAAGCCGGATCGTTCGCAAGACGATCGGAGACTGCCTCGGCAAAAATGGACAAAACCTTGACTACACGGTCTTCAGGAATATCGAGGAAGCATCCGAGTTCGAACAGCGCGGCTTTCCAGCGTAGCAGGAGGCCGAGATTGGCGCGCTCCGGCAAGATATTGCGGGCGGCCCAGCCTTCCGGCCACTCTGCCTTCCCGCAATAATCTGCCAAGGCTGCAGGCAGAGTGCGCGATTTGAAGCGTTCCGACATTTGCGGCGGGCAGAGAAGCGCCCCGCTGAAAATCGGCCCGGCGAGGAATTTCGAACCCGTGAGCGCGACCATGAAACCATGGGCGAGATAGGCGCGGATCGTCGCCGCTGACAGGCGAAACTGGCAGGCGTCGATCATGATATCCAGCAATGTGCCGAAGCGCTCCTTCAGACGCATGACGGTCTCAAGGCTCGGCGCCAGCAGGCTGGTCTTCGAGACGTCTGTTACGACGAGAAGGCATCTGAGGCCGGCTGCGCGGGCAAGCTCGATGAGGCCGCGCAGCTCCTCTTCCACCTCGCTATCGGCGCGAAGGGAACCATCCTTGTTGCGCACGGCAATGGTGGCGTTGCGTGTTGCGTCCCCTGGCCGCAATTCCTCGCCCTTGGCGACAGACCGTGCGCTGCTGACGCGGCTCATGAAATGCCGCCCGGCCGACGCCATCATGACGCCGCTGCCCGTCTCGTTCCCCATCAGCGTGATGGTCATCAGGGCAGGCTCGTCCTCACCCGCCAGCAGCGCGGCCGAAAAAAGGTGGATGTCCGTGCCTGACGTGGCCAGGATCGCATCGATCCGCGGCTGCGACGATTGACCGAGGCCAAGCAAGCGCAGCAGATCGTCACGCACACGCCCGATTTCGCGGTCATAGACAGCCGTCGGCGAGCTTGTTTCCATCTCCCGCCTCAGATCCGCGTAAAAGGATTCGACCGTGGCAAAGGCGGCGGCGGATATGGTCGATGCCGTCGACGAGCCGAAAGCGAGATCTTCGGGCCGTGGTGCCGGACCATAGCCATACATGTTGAGCCCGGTGAGCGGATCGCAATCCAGCCGTTCATCGCCACCCGACACCAGGTGTTTCAGCAGCGCATCCCTCGCCTCGCTCTGTTGCTTCGACAACGCACCCGTAGTCGCATTTTTATCCAGGGTACGGTCGTCAGCAACTTGCTGCATGGAGAAGCATTCCTCTTTCGCCAATGTCGACACGCTTTGCAGAATCGCGCCGCGGTCTACGCCGGGCGGGGGAGCCTCGGCAGCCGAACATTACGCTTCACAAGATGGAGCGAGGCTGACTTGCCGGGACCGACAGCACCCGCAGTAAGCGCAATAAAAGAGCTCGCGATCCGGAGGGCCGCGAGCTCATTTCTGCAAAGCGAATGGTCGGATCAGCCGGCAGCTTCCAGCTTATCCTGCGTCTTCGTCTCGAAGTCGCTGGCATCGTGGCGCTCACGCAGCTGCTCGGATGGATCGCCCGACATGCGGTTGACCATGCGGCCGCGCTTGACGGCAGGACGCGAGTAGATTTGCTCGGCCCAGCGCTGCACGTTCTTGTAGTCCTGCACCTGCAGGAACTCGGCCGCACCGTACTGCCACCCCTTGGCCAAACCGCCGTACCACGGCCAGATGGCGATATCGGCGATCGTATAGTCGCTGCCGGCGATATATTCGCTTTCAGCCAGACGGCGATCCAGCACGTCGAGCTGGCGCTTCACCTCCATGGCAAAGCGATCGATCGCATATTCGATCTTCGTCGGCGCGTAGGCGTAGAAATGACCGAAACCGCCGCCGAGATAGGGCGCGCTGCCCATCTGCCAGAACAGCCAGGAGATGCATTCGGCCCGAGCCGGCTGCTCGGTCGGCAGGAAGGCGCCGAATTTTTCGGCGAGATACATCAAAATCGAGGCCGATTCGAAAACGCGAACCGGCTTCGGGCCACTTCGGTCGAGCAAAGCCGGGATCTTCGAATTCGGATTGATGTCAACGAAACCGCTGCCGAATTGATCACCCTCACCGATCTTGATCAGCCAGGCATCATATTCCGCACCGCTGTGACCAAGCGCCAGCAGCTCTTCGAGCATAATCGTGACCTTCACGCCGTTGGGCGTTCCAAGCGAATAGAGCTGAAGGGGATGGCGTCCTACCGGCAGTTCCTTCTCGTGAGTCGGGCCGGCAATCGGGCGATTGATATTGGCGAACTGGCCGCCATTGGCCTTGTTCCAGGTCCAGATTTTCGGCGGGGTATATTCGGCAGGGCCGGTCATGGGCATCCTCCTTTTTCGGGAATCGAATTTGGGCGATCTTCGATGTAGCGCGCTACATAGATCGCACATAGGGGCCGCTCTTCATTTTTGCGAGAGGAGGATACCCAACTCTTTGAATGCGCCGAGGCTGCTTTGCACGCATGCCGCCTGCGCCGGGCTAGGATCCCTATACCGATCCGGGCCATTCTCAATCGCTTGGAAGTTCAACAAGACGAAAAAGCCTGCCGCGGGAGGAGGAGCGGCAGGCTTTTTACAAGAACCGAACAGCGGATGGGAGGAGGAGTTCCGCTATTCCTGCAGTCGTCCCTGGGAGGAGGATAAGGACGTCTGCCAAGCGAAGGGATGCGGGAGGAGATGCATCGCTTCGATGAAAAGAACATACCAGTCTTTTGCTCAGTTCATAGGCATTTCTTTGCAAGGCAGTTATGCGTCATGCGAAAAGCAAGGAGCTAGATTGATGCAATCTTCAGCAATCGCCGCGGAAATGAACGGTGATGCCCATAAAGCAAAAGCGCCTGCTCAAGGGAACAGGCGCCGGCATAATGCAGCTTTTATAAGGAGCCGTTTCGGCCGTTAGCGAGCGATCGCTGCGCGGGCAACATTGCGGATCTCACCGCGATCGATACCCAGGTCGTGCAGTTCGCGCGTGGACATACGGCCCAGTTCGGCGACCGTCTGACGATACTTGCGCCAGTTGTTGAAAGAGCGTGCTACGTTCATGATGATCCCCTTTCCTTGGGCTTTCGAAGCTGAGCAGCCGTGCTTGGCGCTCCCGTCGCTTCGATGAGAAATATATAGCCGAATCCCACGGCTTTTTGCAGAGCTAAGGGATCACTCCACCCATGCAGTTACTGCATAGATCGCCAAAAAAAGGGGGCGATCCCAACCGTCAGCATCGCATTTATGATTTGCTGGTGACAGCGCCGTCTTTGTCTGCGAAAAGAAGAGAGATGAGAGACAGGGGCGTCCGCTATCCGGCGGGCTGAGAAGCACCCTTCGAACCTGAACCAGATCATGCTGGCGGAGGAAGTCGCTCGGGACCTCGCGAAGCTGAAGCACGTCGTCCCTACGCGTCTCGCCGCCTGAAAGGGGCGATATGCAAGACCAAATCACACCGGGCAATCTACTTCGCACCATGCGGGCGAACCCTCCCCTGGTACAATGCATCACCAATTTCGTCGCCATGAATATTGCGGCCAATGTGATGCTTGCCGCCGGCGCATCGCCGGCAATGGTACATGCCGAAGAGGAGGCCGGTGAGTTTGCCGCTATCTCCGGCGCACTGACGATCAATATCGGTACGCTTTCGTCCGGCTGGCTTGCGGGCATGCGGAAGGCCGCTCAGTCGGCAAACGAGACGGGCAAGCCCTGGGTCCTCGATCCCGTCGCCCATTATGCGACAGGGTTTCGCCGCGATGCCATCACGCGCTTGTTGGAACTAAAGCCGACAATCATTCGCGGCAACGCATCCGAGATCATCGCGCTTGCCGGCGGGACGAGCCGCGGCCAGGGCGTCGATAGCCGCGATGCTGTCGAGCAGGCGGAAGATTCCGCCCTTCAACTCGCGGAAAAGCACAGCTGCGTAGTGGCAGTCACCGGCGTTACGGATTTCGTGACGGATGGGCAGAAGGCGAAGCGCATTGCAGGCGGTTCGCCATTGATGCCGCAAGTAACCGCACTCGGCTGCTCCCTTACCTGCCTCGTCGGCGCCTTTGCAGCGGCATCGCCAGATGCACATCTGGAGGCAACGGTTGCGGCGCTTGCCGTCTTTGCCGTGGCCGGCGAACAGGCGGGGGCGGCGGCTGGGGGACCAGGCTCCTTCTCCTGGCGCTTCCTTGACGCACTCGCCGCTTTGAGCCCGAAGACACTGGATCGCGACGCAAGGATATCTGCGGCATGAAGCAAGACTTCGATCTCTCGCTCTATCTCGTCCTCGATCCGCTGCTATGCCGTGATCTCGGTATGGTGGAGACAACGCGGGCGGCGGTGGCGGGCGGCGCCACCATGATCCAGTTTCGCGACAAGGAGGCTTCGACCGCCGCCATGATCGAAACCGGCCGTGCCCTCAAGCAAATCCTGCATGGAACGAATGTCCGGCTGATCGTCAACGACCATGTCGAGGCTGCCCTCGCCATCGGCGCCGATGGCCTTCACATCGGTCAGGAAGATATGAATGCCGCCGACGCCCGCCGCCTGATCGGCCCGGACATGATCCTCGGCCTCTCGGTGGAAACGGAGGCTCTCGCCTCCTCCATAGATGCCGGAATCATCGACTATGCCGGGATCGGTCCGGTCTTTGCCACACCCACCAAACCCGACCACAAGCAACCGATCGGCTTTGACGGGCTTGCCCGCATCGTCAGGCTTTGCCCGGTTCCTTCAGTGGCAATCGGCGGCCTGAAGGCCGTTCATACCGCCGATGTCCTTTCGTGCGGCGCAGATGGCCTCGCGGTCGTCTCGGCCATATGCGGACAACCGGACCCGCAAGCGGCGACAATCATCATCGCGAAAGCCATCAAGGAGGCTCGCCAATGATCCGCAACGTTCTATCTATCGCCGGCTCCGATCCCTCCGGCGGTGCTGGCATTCAAGCCGACCTGAAGGCTTTCTCCGCCCGCGGCGTTTATGGAATGGCGGCTCTGACCGCCTTAACCGCGCAAAACACTCAGGGTGTCTCCGGCGTCCATCCCGTGCCCCCCCATTTCGTGGCAGATCAGATCAATGCGATCTTTGCCGACATCCGTGTGGATGCGGTGAAGATCGGTATGATCGCCAATGCCGCCATCGCCAGTGCCGTCGCGGACATTCTGGCGCGACATCGCGATGTACCCGTCATCCTCGACCCGGTCATGATCGCCAAGGGTGGCGCCGCTCTGCTGGCTGCCGATGCCGTTGACGTGCTGACCACACGATTGCTGCCGCTCGCGACCGTCGTTACCCCGAACCTACCCGAGGCGGCTGCGCTGTTGCATGACGCAGAGGCGAAAAGCCGCCAAGACATGGCGCGCCAGGCGCTTGCGCTGGCCGCGCTCGGGCCTTCAGCAGTCCTCGTCAAGGGTGGTCATCTCGAGGGTGACGAAAGCCCGGATGTGCTCGCAAGCGGCGATCATGTGGCCTGGTTCGAAGCTCAGCGGTTGCCGACCAAGAATACGCATGGAACGGGCTGCACGCTCTCAAGCGCTATCGCGGCAGAGATCGCCAAGGGCCTGCCGCTCCCCGAAGCTATCGCCGTCGGCAAGGCCTATCTCGCCGCCGCGGTTGCTGCCGCAGGCCAGCTTTCCGTCGGAAGCGGCCATGGGCCTGTGCAGCATTTCTATGCACTGTGGGCCACAAATAAGGAGTAGCGAGCCTGTTACTCAAGGATCAGGTCGCCGTTTCTGGTGCCGGCCGCGGCCTCGATCGGGCATAAGACAAAAAGCGCCGTCCTGATGGGCGGCGGCGCCTCTTCATTGGCGATCGAATGGTACGGGCGGCTCAGGCCCAGCCCATGGTCAACACGCCAAAAAGGATGACGGCGCCGAGACCGATACGGTAGATGACGAAAGGCCAGGTCGAAAAGCGTTCGAGAAAGCGCATCAGCCCCCAGATGGTGATGAAGGACGATATGCTGCCGACAATCAGGCCAACGAGCAGCACCGACCAGGCTTCCATCGGAATATGCGCCTTGTGAAGCTCATAAAGCTCCTTCAAGCCGGCAAGAGCGATGGCCGGTAAGCCGAGCAGGAAGGAGAACCGTGCCGCCTCCTCTCTTTTTAAGCCGAGGAACAGTGCGCCGGTTAGGGTCGAACCCGAGCGCGAGACACCGGGGATAAGAGCACCGACCTGCGTGATGCCGACAAAAAGGGCATCCATCAGCGTCATCTGTCCGATATCCTTCCTATGGCGGCTGTAAAGCTCAGCGACCGCCAAGAGCAAGCCCATGACCACGCAGGCGATGCCGATGACCCAGAGGCTGCGGAAAGACGTGCCGCAAGCGTTCAGGGAGGATGACAGCAGCAGGCCGGCGATCACGATCGGTATGGTGGCGATGACGATGGCGATCGCAAGCCGGATGGAAGGAGAGCTCCAGTCCCTTTGCCTGATCGCATCGAGCGATCCAAAGGTGACGTAGCGGACGTCGCTCCAGAAATAGGAGACGATCGCTGCAAGTGCTGCAAGCTGCATCGTAGCCGAGAAGGCAGAACCAGGGTCCTGCCAGCCCAGCAAGGCGGGCACCACGCGCATATGGGCAGTGGACGAGACCGGCAGTAGCTCGGTCAATCCCTGCACGATGCCCAGAATTGCGATCTTGGCATAGCCCAGGGCAACAAAGCCCGTATCCACGCCTTGCGTACAAACATCAGCCACGTTTTGATATCCTCAGTTGTTCAGGGGGCTTAGCACCGAGTGGTGCGACGAACTAGCTGTGAAACTGGTTCCCAAATTGAACTTGGCAACACCTAGTGAAGGGGTCGCCAATATTTCATCGGGACAAGCTGAGGATATAGCCGCGCAGGCTGAACTCTATCTGAAATTGCCGGCTCGAATTTTGGAGTTTGGCGTATTTCTAGCCGTCATCCTCCGGCAACGCCTGCATGTAGCGGATCATGGTGTAGAAGCCGGCGAGGAGGACCAACCCGCCTGCCGCATGATGCAGATTGTGCAGCATCGTATGGTGATGCCTGAGCAGAAGGCAGCTCAAATTATAAAGGGTTATGGCCACCGCCGTCATGAGAGCGGCCAGGAATAGCGCCATGTTTCGCTGAAAGAAATCAATCATCACGCACACCTCTTTTGAGTGCCAACAGATTCCATAAGGATTGGGGAGGAATTACGACAAAGGCACAGAACCGTGGCACCGTGGCGGGCGAATGCCGACGGGTTCATTTCGTATAGAGCGCACGCGATCTTTCCAGATGCTTGAGCATCGCCTGCTCGGCGCCATCTGCATCGTTTTCAGCGAGGCGCGCGAGGATTTCCTCATGTTCGACCAGCGTGAACTTTTCCTTACCGGTCCAGATCAGCATGTCGGTATGATAGGCTTTCAGCCATGCGAGCATCGCTTCGCTGACGGCAGCAAAGATTGGATTGCCGGAAATCTGGGCGATGCGCGTATGGAACTGCATGTCCGCAGAAATGAAGTCCTCGGCATGACCGAGAGATGCGCGCTGCCGGTCGATGATTTCACTGAGATCGGCAACATCTTTCTTGCTCGCGCGCTGTGCGGCCTCGCGTGCCATGCCGCGCTCGAAGAAGATGCGGGCGCTCTTCAGCTGTTCAAGGGAATCAGGTGATTGCGACAACATGATCTTTGCGGTCAGGTCGACCTGCCGAAAGATCGACTTCGCTGTGAGCTGAAGCACCTTGGCACGTTCGCCATGGGAAATGTTGACCAGTCCCATATTGGCAAGGGCCTGCATGGCCTCCCGGATCGCCGGACGTCCGACACCGAAGCGTTCCATGAGGACGCGCTCGGACGGCATCTCGTCACCCGGCTTGAGCTCTCCCGACGTGATCAACCGTTCCAGCCGGTCGAATACTTCATCGGATAGCTTTCGGCGTACAATTTGTTCGACTGGCTCGCCCATGGAATCCCGCTTTCCCAAAGCTTTTACCCCTTATGCATTTTTGGCCGCCATGGCGGAAGCCCCACCCTACCGACAACCGGGCAAAAAATAGTTTGCAGAAGTTGGAATACTCATTATACCAGATCACCAGTTTGTGCCACGCGGAAAATCGTCGGCGAGAGGAGCATTCACCCACTCATGACTATTACCATCACCTACCGCATCGAAACGCCAGGCAGCATCGAGGCGATGGCTCGCAAGATCGCTAGCGATCAGTCGACAGGCACCTTCGTCGCTGTGCCGGGCGAGACGGAAGAACTCAAGGCGCGTGTGGCCGCGCGTGTCGTCGCGATCCACCCTCTTCCTGACGCGGAGCGTCCGACTTGGCCGGAGGTGGCCGAGGGCTATGGCCCGATCCATCGGGCCGATGTCGACATCGCCTTCCCGCTGGATGCGATCGGCACCGATCTTGCGGCACTCATGACGATCGCGATCGGCGGCGTCTTCTCCATCAAAGGCATGACCGGCATCCGCATTGTCGATATGAAGCTGCCGGAGGCCTTCCGCAACGCGCATCCCGGCCCGCAATTCGGCGTTGCCGGCAGCTTGCGCCTCGCCGGCGTCAGCGGTCGCCCGATCATCGGCACCATCGTCAAGCCGGCGCTCGGCCTTCGGCCGAAGGAAACGGCTGCCCTTGTCGGCGAGCTGATCGGCTCCGGTGTCGATTTCATCAAGGACGATGAGAAGCTGATGAGCCCGGCCTATTCACCTCTGAAAGAGCGCGTCGAAGCCATCATGCCGCTGATTCTCGACCATGAGCAGAAGACCGGCAAGAAGGTGATGTACGCCTTCGGCATTTCGCATGCCGATCCCGACGAGATGATGCGCAACCACGATCTCGTGCTGAAGGCCGGCGGCAATTGCGCCGTTGTCAACATCAACTCTATCGGATTCGGCGGCATGAGCTTCCTGCGCAAGCGTTCCGGACTGGTGCTGCATGCGCATCGCAATGGCTGGGATATCCTGACCCGTCATCCCGGCGCCGGGATGGATTTCAAGGTGTATCAGCAGTTCTGGCGCCTGCTCGGGGTCGACCAGTTCCAGATCAACGGCATAAGGGTCAAATATTGGGAACCAGACGACAGCTTCGTCGAATCCTTCAAGACGATCCGCACACCGCTTTTCGATCCATCCGACTGTCCGCTTCCCGTTGCCGGTTCCGGTCAATGGGGCGGCCAGGCGCCCGAAACCTACCAGCGCACCGGCCGGACGACCGACCTTCTCTATCTCTGCGGCGGCGGCATCGTCAGCCACCCCTTCGGACCCGCTGCCGGCGTTCGTGCAATCCAGCAGGCCTGGCAAGCGGCGGTTTCGGACATACCGCTTGCCGACTATGCCAAGGACCATCCGGAGCTTGCCGCCTCGATCGCAAAATTCAGTGACGGCAAGGACGCCTGACAGCGATGTCCAATCTTCTTCTCAGCTACTACGGCGATGACTTCACCGGCTCGACCGACGTCATGGAGGCCCTCGCCTCGAACGGCGTACAAACCGCTCTCTTCCTCGGCATACCAAGTGAAACCTTACTGGAGCGGTTCAAGGATTGCCGCGCCATCGGCATTGCCGGCACCAGCCGCAGCGAAACGCCGCAATGGATGGACGAACATCTAACGCTCGCATTTCAATGGCTGAAAAGCCTCGATGCCGCGCTATGCCATTACAAGGTCTGCTCGACTTTCGATTCCAGTCCGAAGATCGGCAACATCGGCAAGGCGATCGAGATCGGCAAGGCGCTCTTTGCACAATCCGTCGTGCCGGTCGTGGTCGGTGCGCCGCAGCTCAAGCGTTACACTGCCTTTGGCCATCTCTTTGCCGCGTATCAAGGCGAAGTCTTCCGTATCGACCGACACCCGGTCATGAGCCGGCATCCCGTCACGCCGATGGATGAGGCCGATCTGGCCGTGCATCTGAGCAGACAGACGTCCCTTCCCGTCAGCCTCGCCGATCTCGTCGCACTCCGGGCAACCGATGCCGACGCACGGATCGATGCGCTGACGGGAGGCAGGGAGGGCATCCTGCTGCTCGACGTCGACAGTGCGGAAACACAGGTTGCCGCGGGACATCAGCTATGGCGTCTGGCAATCAAGGGCAACGTCTTTGTCGCAGGCTCGTCCGGTGTCGAATATGCTCTTCTCGATGCCTGGCGGAATGAGGGTTTGATCGAAGAGAAGCCGGTATTCGCTCCTCCCGGCAAGGTCGATCGCCTGGCGGTCGTCTCCGGCAGCGTATCGCCTACGACCGAACGTCAAATCCGCCGGGCTGCGGCCGGCGGATTTGACGGCATCGATCTCGATCCATTGGCGCTTGTCGGAGAAAATGCCGAGCAGGCGCTGGAGACAGCGGTCGCCGCGGGCGTGGCCAGCCTCAAGGTCGGACGCAGCGTCATCCTTCACACAGCACTCGGCCCATCGGCGGATCGCGGCGGCGATATAGACCGTATTCCCGGCGCCCGCCATCGCCTGGGGCAGGCTCTCGGCACGATCCTGCGACGGTTGATCGAACAGGAAAATCTCGGCCGCGCCGTCATCGCCGGCGGCGACACGTCGAGCCACGCGCTCAAGGAATTGCGTGTCGAAGCGCTGACAACGCTTCTTCCATTGCCGCAAACCCCCGGCTCGCCGCTTTGCACGGCCCACGGCAGCTACGCGCCCACCAATGGTCTGCAGATCGCGCTGAAGGGCGGCCAGGTCGGCACCGATGATTATTTCACACAGATCCGCGACGGCAGGGGATCGTAGCGGCGTCATTCTTCAGCATTCATTGGCATACTCATTGACTCATTATACCACTTGCGATACCACATTCTGGAAGTGAACGAGGTACTAACATGACTGCAATTGCTCTTTTCGGCGCCGGAGGCAAAATGGGCTACCGGCTCGCCAAGAACCTGAAAGGCTCGCGCTTCGATGTGCGCCACGTCGAAGTCAGCGATGCCGGCAAGGCGCGTCTGAAGAATGATCTTTCTGTCGATTGCGTCCCGGTCGATGCCGCGCTGGATGGCGCGGACGTCGTGATCCTTGCAGTACCGGATACCGCTATCGGCAAGGTTGCCGCCGGCATCGTCGACGAGCTGAAGCCCGGCACGATGGTCGTCGCACTCGACGCCGCCGCCCCCTTCGCCGGCCATCTGCCGCACCGTGAAGATCTCACCTACTTCGTTACTCACCCCTGCCATCCGCCGATCTTCAACGACGAGACCGACATGCAGGCCAAGAAGGATCATTTCGGCGGTCTTTTTGCCAAGCAGCATATCGTTTCGGCACTGATGCAGGGTCCGGAAAGTGCCTATGCTCTCGGCGAGGAAATCGCCAAGGTCATCTGGGCGCCCGTCATGCGCTCGCACCGCGTCACCGTCGAGCAGATGGCAATGCTGGAGCCGGGTCTTTCAGAAACGGTCTGCGCGTCGCTGCTCGTCATCATGCGCCAGGCCATGGATGAGTGCGTCGCCCGCGGCGTCCCGGCCGAAGCTGCCCGCGACTTCCTGCTCGGCCACATGAACGTACTCGGCGCCGTCATCTTCAAGGAAGTCGACGGCGTCTTCTCCGATGCCTGCAACAAGGCGATCGAATTCGGCATCCCTGCCCTCATGCGCGACGACTGGAAGAAGGTCTTCGAGCCACAGGAGATCGCAGAAAGCATCCGTCGCATCACCTGATCGACGTCCCCGGGAGGGCGTCGCCCTCCCTTTGCCGCCCTGCCGGGAACAGGGCCTGTTTCATAACTGGGAGGAGACCATGAAACTGAGACGCAGACTGACACTTGCAGCCTTCACCGGCGCACTGGCGCTGGGCACGGCGATGCCGGCCTTCGCGGCCGATCTGATCGCGATCATCACGCCGGCTTTCGACAATCCCTTCTTCAAGGCGGAGGCCGTCGGCGCCGAAGCCAAGGCAAAAGAGCTGGGTTACGAGACGCTGGTCATGACGCATGACGACGATGCCAACAAGCAATCGGAAGTCATCGACACCGCCATCGGGCGTGGCGCCAAGGCCATTATCCTCGACAATGCCGGTGCGGACGCAACGGTCGCTGCCCTGAAGAAGGCCAAGGATGCGGGCATCCCTTCCTTCCTCATCGACCGCGAAATCAATGTCACCGGCATCGCAGTCGCCCAGATCGTTTCCAACAATTACCAGGGCGCCCAGCTCGGCGCGCAGGAATTCGTCAAACTGATGGGCGAGAAGGGCAATTATGCCGAACTCGTCGGCCGCGAAGCCGATACCAATGCCGGCATCCGTTCGCAAGGCTATCACGACGTCATCGACGACTATCCGGACCTGAAGCTGGTCGCCAAGCAATCGGCGAACTGGAGCCAGACTGAGGCCTATGCCAAGATGGAGACTATTCTTCAGGCAAATCCCGACATCAAGGGCGTGATCTCAGGCAACGACACCATGGCAATGGGCGCGATTGCCGCCCTGCAGGCCGCCGGCCGCAAGGATGTGATCGTCGTCGGCTTCGATGGCTCCAACGATGTGCGCGACTCGATCAAGGCGGGCGGCATCAAGGCGACGGTCATGCAGCCGGCCTACGCCCAGGCCCAAAAGGCGGTCGAACAGGCCGACGCCTATATCAAGAACAAGACGGCGCCTAAGGACGAGAAGCAATTGATGGATTGCGTCCTCATCAATGCCGACAACGCCGACAAGCTCGAGACTTTCGCACTGAAAAACTGATGGCGGGCCAGATACGTTGGAGGGCGCGGCAAAACCGCGCTCTCCGGAGCTTTTCTGCAAGATCGAGGTGCATTGCATGTTGAGGATCAGAGGCGCGCTCGTGGCCTTTGTATTGGCCGCGGCATTGCCCGGCTGCAAGATTATCAAGACACCAACGCCCGAGGAGAAGGCAGCGGCGGCGGCAAGGAGCGCCTTCGATCCAGCGGCAAAGGTCGAGGCGATTTGGCAATCGAAAGTGGTGCCCGGCGTCGAAAAGCGCGCGAGTGACCTCAAGACTGTGTTGCAGGCGGTAGCAACTAATCCCGATGATGCCGGCGCGAAATACGGAAATTCGCGCAAGCAGAGCTCCTCGCCCTGGACCTATGCCGTCAAGCTGAGCGGTAAGATCGTGGCTGCCGATACAGCCTCCCGCGCGGGCACCCTCGACGTCGACGTGGATGGCGACGGCAAGGCGGATGCGAAGGTGCAGATCGGTCCGGCGATCCGCGGCACGGCGCTGCGCGACGCGCTGGATTTCCTGGACTTCAACGAATTCAGGAACCAGATCGAATGGGCACAGTTCGGCAAGGCCTTCAATGAGAAGGCCAATTCATCATTTCTGGCAGCTCTGCCTCGCGACGGGCTGATTGGAAAGACGGTCACCGTGACGGGTGCGTTTCCGCTGCCCCCATCCGGCCAGCTGCCTTTGATCACCCCTTCGGCCCTGACATTGGGGCAATGACCATGAGCGAAACCCCAAGCAACGATATCATCCTGCGCCTGGAGGACGTTTCCAAGGTCTATTCCGGCATCGTCGCCGTCAAGCACGCCAGCCTCGAGCTGCACCGCGGCGCGGTCAACGTGCTCGTCGGCGAAAACGGTGCCGGCAAGTCTACCCTGATGAAGATCATCGCCGGGGTCGAACGGCCGACCTCGGGCCGCATCCTGCTCGAGGGCGAGGAAGTCTCCTTCAGCAGCCCCGCCGACGCGCAGGCGCGCGGAATCGGCATGATTTTCCAGGAGCTCAATCTCTTTGCCAACATGACGGTGGCCGAAAACATCTTTGCCACGCGCGAAATCACCCGCGGCATCTTCGGCATCGATCACAAGGCACAGATCGCAAGGGCCAACGAGTTTCTGGATCGGCTCGATGCCGGCATAAGCGCCGAAACCATGGTGGAAGACCTGCCGATCGGGCAGCAGCAGCTCGTCGAGATCGCCAAGGCCATCTCACTTGATGCCCGCATCCTCATCATGGACGAGCCGACATCGGCGCTGTCTGCTGCGGAAGTCGATATTCTGTTCAAGGTCATCGCGGAGCTGAAGGCTCAGGGTGTTGCGATCGTCTATATCTCACACCGGCTGGAAGAGCTGATGCGTATCGGCGACTATATCACCGTACTGCGGGATGGGCAGATCACCGGCCAGGCCAGGGTTTGTGATATCGACACGAAATGGATCGTCCGGTCGATGATCGGATCGGATGCCAAGGATTTCGCAAGGGACGGAGGCCATGCCATCGGTAAGGAAGCCTTCCGCGCCGAGGAGATCAGCCTGCCGAGACGTACGGGCGGCCTTGCCGTCGATCATGTCTCGCTGTCGGTGCGCGCCGGCGAAATCCTCGGCATCTATGGCCTGATGGGTGCCGGGCGCAGCGAATTCTTCGAATGCGTGATGGGCCGGCATTTGCATTCGACCGGGCGGATCTACATCGATGGCGTGGAGGTTCGCGCCCGCGACACCACCCGGCGCATCCGGCATGGCCTCGCCTTGATTCCAGAGGACCGTCAGCGCGAAGGATTGGTGCAGGTGCTGTCGATCGCCAGCAATTTGACGCTTGCGAGCCTCGGCCGCTTCGCCCGGCTGTTTTTCCATATCGATCCAGGTGCCGAAAAGAACGCCATTCGCGACATGATCCGCGATCTCTCCATCAAGGCGCCCAATCCGGACTTCGAGGTTACCTCCATGTCCGGCGGCAACCAGCAGAAGGTCGTCATCGGCAAGGCGCTGATGACCGATCCGAAGGTGCTTTTGATGGACGAGCCGAGCCGCGGCATCGATGTCGGCGCCAAGGCCGACGTCTTCCGCACCATGCGCAGGCTCGCCGGCAAGGGTCTGGCAATCTTGTTTTCAACATCGGACCTCGAAGAGGTCATGGCTCTTTCGGACCGCATCGCCGTGCTCAGCAACGGCAAGCTCGTCACCGTTCTCGACCGAAGCGAAGCGACGGAAGAGGCCATCATCGCGGCATCCGCCAAGGGACACGGACATACAGGGAAACTCGCGTCATGACCGCAGATACGTCCTCCGCCTTTGCGACCAATCGCTCGAACGGTTCGGTTCTCCTGACGCTGATGAAGCTCAGGACCTTCATCGCGCTGTTCGCCGTCGTCATCTTCTTTGCGATCTTTGCACCGAACTTCACCTCGACCGCCAACATCATCCTGATGTCGAAGCATGTCGCGCTCAACGCCTTTCTCGCCATGGGGATGACCTTTGTGATCGTCACCGGCGGGATCGATCTATCGGTCGGTTCGATCGTCGGCCTTTGCGGCATGGTGGCCGGTGCCCTCATCCTGAACGGCGTCGAACTGCCGATCGGATATACGGTCTACTTCAACATCTACGAGATCATCCTAATCACACTGGCCGTCGGCCTGGGGATTGGACTCATCAACGGCCTGCTGATCACCAAGCTCAACGTCGCCCCCTTCATCGCCACGCTCGGAACGCTCTATATCGCCCGCGGCCTCGCACTCCTGTCTTCTGACGGTCAGACCTTCCCGAACCTGGTCGGGCGGCCGGAATATGACACGACGGGCTTCGACGTCTTCGGCGCCGGCCGTATGCTCGGTCTTCCGGTTTCCATCTGGATCCTGATCGTGTTGGCGCTACTCGCCGCTTACGTCGCCCGCTCGACGCCGATTGGCCGCCACATCTTCGCCGTCGGCGGAAACGAGCGCGCCGCACGCATGTCCGGCATCCGTGTCGATGTGGTCAAGATCTTCGTCTATATGTTCTCAGGCCTCTGCGCCGCCATCGTCGGTATCGTCATATCGTCGGAGCTGATGGCGGCGCATCCGGCAACCGGCGAGAGCTTCGAGCTGAACGCCATTGCAGCAGCCGTGCTTGGCGGCACCTCCATGTCCGGCGGGCGCGGCACTATCGGCGGGACGATCATCGGCGCCTTCGTCATCGGCATTCTTTCGGATGGCCTCGTGATGATGGGCGTATCATCCTTCTGGCAGATGGTGATCAAGGGATGTGTCATTATCATCGCTGTGGTCGTGGATCAGGCGCAGCGGCGTCTCCAGCAGCGCGTAACTCTCATGCAAATGGCAAAGGCAGGCTGAAATGGCAGAACTCAAGGGCGCATTGATCGGTTGCGGCTTTTTCGCGATCAATCAGATGCATGCATGGCGAGACGTCAAAGGCGCCAGCATCGTTGCGATCTGCGATCGCGACCCGGAGCGGCTGAAGATCGTCGGCGACCAGTTCGGCATCCAGCGTCGCTATATGGATGCAGCCGCCATGTTCGCCGATGGTGGCTTTGATTTCGTCGATATAGCAACGACGGTGCAAAGCCATCGCGCCCTAGTGCAGATGGCCGCCTCTCACAAGATCCCCGCAATCTGCCAGAAGCCTTTCGCAAAAACGCTGAGCGATGCCAAGGCCATGGTCGCGACCTGTGCCGCGGCCGGCGTGCAGCTGATGGTGCATGAGAATTTTCGCTGGCAGACACCTATTCAAGCCGTCAAGACTGCTCTGCAATCCGGCGCAATCGGCGAGCCCTTCTGGGGACGTTTCTCTTTCCGCTCGGGCTATGACGTCTTTTCCGGCCAGCCTTACCTGGCGGAAGGCGAACGGTTCATTATCGAGGATCTCGGTATCCACACGCTCGATATCGCCCGCTTCATCCTCGGCGACGTTTCTTCACTGACGGCCCGCACCAAACGGGTCAACCCGAAGATCAAGGGCGAGGATGTCGCAACCATCCTGCTCGATCATGAGAATGGCGCGACATCGATCGTCGATGTCAGCTACGCCTCCAAGCTTGCGACCGAGCCCTTCCCGGAGACGCTGATCGAACTCGACGGCACCAAGGGTAGCATTCGACTGTCGCAGGGGTATCGTCTCGAGGTAACTGGCCCCCAGGGCACGAGCGTTACGGACGCATCGCCGCGGCTTCTGTCCTGGGCCTCGCGTCCCTGGCATAATATTCAGGAGAGCGTCCTGGCGATTCAGCAGCATTGGATAGACCGCCTTGCCAATGGTGGCGAAACTTCCACGTCAGGCGCCGACAATCTCAAGACGCTGGCACTTGTCGAGGCCGCCTATGAGAGTGCCGCCAACGGGAATCCCATCGATATCGGAGCGATGCTGCGATGAAAACCGAGATCGATCCGTTTCAGCTTTACGGTACGCACGAGCTCGAAACGACGCCGATGCGACTGACTTCGGGCAGGCTGGATGTCGATTTCAAGGACGGCAATCTCCGGACCATTCGCTATGATGGCATCGAGGTTCTGCGGGCTGTTTCCTATCTGATCCGCGATCGCGATTGGGGCACCTATTCGCCCCATATCGACGATATACGGATCGAGCAGCGTCACGATGGTTTTTTCGTCAGCTATCTAGTGCGCTGCGCCGGCCCCGAGAACACCGAGCTTACAGTCGACGTTCGGATAACGGCTCAAGTCGATGAGGCCCTGATCTTCGAAGCGACGGCGCTCTCGACGACCGGCTTCGAAACCAACCGCTGCGGCTTCTGTATCCTGCATCCGATCGTCGGCGTCGCCGGGATGCCCGTCTCGGTTGAGCATGTCGACGGCAGCCGCGAGAGCACGCATTTTCCCGATCCTATCGAACCCTGGCAGCCCTTCAAGAATATGCGGGCGATTACGCATAGCGTGGTGGCGAACGTGACAGCCGAATGCCGCATGGAAGGCGACACCTTCGAGATGGAAGATCAGCGCAACTGGTCCGACGCTTCCTACAAGACCTACGTTCGCCCGCTTGCCCTGCCCTGGCCTTATCGAATTCCGGCTGGAAAGCCGATGCGGCAGCGCATCGTTCTGACCATCGGGGATATGCGCCGCCTGCCTCCCGCCTCCACCTATGGTTCGGAAGAAGCGCCCCCGGTCGGGCTTAGCGCTGGAGCAAGGTCCGGAATCATGCCGTCCATCGGCCTTGTCATTACACCGGAGGAGGCGGATGCGACGCTAGCTGCGCGCGACCGGCTGGCTGAAATCGAACCGCAGGAGCTGCTGTTTCACTTCGATCCCGATGCCGGCCATGGTGCTGGCGCCTTCAGGCGCTTCGCCGCCGTTGCCGCACTCCATCCAGGCAATTCGACGCTCGAAATCGCATTGCCCTGCCGCCAGGCACCTCCTGTCGAGACACAGCAAATAGCAGACTGGATGCAGGCTGCCGGCTTCAAACCCGATGCAATCATGATCTCGCCTTCCGTCGACCGGCAATCGACGCCGCCGGGCAGCAAATGGCCGGAATGTCCGCCGCTCGAGGAGGTCTACGCCGCCGCGCATGCGGCCTTTCCCGATATGCGTATCGGTGGCGGCATGCTGAGCTATTTCACCGAACTCAATCGCAAACGGGTGCCTGCCGATACACTCGGCTTCATCAGCCATTGCACCAATCCGATCGTCCATGCGGCGGACGATCTGAGCGTCATGCAGACGCTGGAAGCACTGCCGTTCATCACGCGCTCCGTGCGCGCCATCTACGGCGACAAACCCTATCGTATCGGCCCGTCAACCATACCGATGCGGCAGAATCCCTATGGCAGCCGGACGATGGACAATCCTCACGGCGGTCGCATTGCCATGGCCAATATCGATCCACGGCCCAACGCCCGCTTCGGTGAGGCCTTTGCGTTTGGCTATGCCGCCCGCGTCCTCGATGCCGGATTGGAGTGCCTGACGCTTTCGGCACTGACGGGGTCCTTCGGGCTGATCGCCGGAGCGAACGAGCCGTCGGCGGCGGGAACCACGCGGCCGCTCTTCAATACGGTCTCGACCTTGTCTCACCTTGCCGGACAGCAATGGCACGAATGCCTGTCGACCGATCCGAGCGCCGTACTCAGCTTCATCACGGCACGATCCAACGGATTGCGTTCGCTCCATTTGGTCAACATAACGCCCATTCCGCAACTGGTGGAGCTGGGGGAGTTTCGGCTTAAGGAACAGAGCGGAAGCAAGAGGCTTATGCTTGATGCCTACAGCACTCTTTCGGCTGAGTTGATGGATTGACCTTCAATCGCAGACGCGCATGTTAGTCCCAACAATCGCAATGATTTGGAGGACTGCGTGAAGACGAAGAAGCTGATCAACGAAGGCGCGGCCGCCGTGGATGAGATGCTGGCCGGGATATTGGCGGCCCATCCGCGTCATCTCCACGCCGTTGAAGGATCGCCACGCTCGATCGTGGCAAACCATGGCCCGCGAGCCGGCAAGGTCGGTCTGGTCATCGGTGGAGGTTCCGGGCACGAGCCGACATTTCTCGGCTTTGTCGGCAAGGGGCTGGCCGATGCCGCGGCGGTCGGCAATGTCTTTGCCTCGCCGCCGCCCGATCCGATCATCGAATGCGCCAAGGCCGTCGACGGCGGCGCCGGCGTACTGTTCATGTACGGCAATTATGCCGGCGACGTCATGAATTTCGACATGGCGGCGGAAATGCTGGCTATGGACGATATCGAGGTGCGTACCGTACTGACGACGGACGACATCGCTTCCGCGCCGGTTGATCAGAAAGAACGCCGTCGCGGGGTTGCCGGCAATGTCTTCATCTTCAAGGCCGCCGGTGCCGCCTGTGATCTGATGTACAGTTTCGACGACGTGGAACGGCTGGCACGCTGGGCGAATGAGCGCACCTATACCATGGGGGTGGCGCTTTCGCCCTGCTCGCTGCCGCAGACACGCAAGCCGAATTTCGAGATCGGCGCCGACGAGATGGAGATCGGCATGGGTATCCATGGCGAGCCCGGCGTCGCACGCGGGCCGATGCGATCGGCGGATGAGGTGACGAGTGAGCTCGTCGGCAAAATTCTCGATGAGATGAAGCCGGCGCGCGGTGACCGGGTCGCCGTGCTTGTCAATTCCCTTGGCTCGACGCCGCTGATGGAGCTTTACATCATGATGCGCAAACTCAAGAGTATGCTCGACGATGCCGGCCTTGTTATCCATCTGTCGCTGGTCGGCAATTACTGCACGTCGCTGGAGATGGCCGGCGCCTCGATCACCCTCATGCATCTGGACGACGAACTGCAGCGGCTGATCGATCATCCCTGCGATTGCGCCATGTTCCACTCCGGCGAGGCTCTGCAATGACGACGGTTACAACGGAAGATCTGAAGGCGCTTTTCGTGCGGATCGCGGAGGCGATGGAACGTGAAAAGGATCGCCTCTGCGAACTGGACGGCGTCATCGGCGATGCCGATCACGGCATCGCCATGGAGCTCGGCTTTGCCGCCGCAGCCAAGGCGGTTTCGGAGCTGGACACGACAGCAGCCGATCCAACGCTGGTCTTCAATACGGCGGCAAAATCCTTCCTCAACGCAGTCGGCGCTTCGTCCGGGCCGCTCTATGCGACAGCCCTGATGCGTGCGGGTGCCGTCGCCAAGGGGAACAGCACTCTGAACGACGACGATATGGTCGAGATATTCGCAGCCCTCGCCAAGGGCATTCAGGATCGGGGCAAAGCAGAGGTCGGCGAAAAAACCATGGTCGATGCCTGGGCGCCCGCAGCCGCAGCCTGCCGCATAGCCCGGGATCAAGGGCTTTCACTTGCCGATTGTTTTGCCGCCGCCCTCAAAGCCGGTCAAGCGGGTGCGGAAGCCACCAAAGATATGGTCGCGGCAAAAGGCCGGTCGTCGCGCCTCGGCGATCGAGCCTTGGGGCACATGGACCCCGGCGCGGCGTCCGCCGTCGTCGTCATCGCCTGCTTTCACGATCACTTCATGTGATACCGCTGATAAGCTCATCATACCAGTTGACATGCTGACAACGATTTGTCAAAACCGCCCTCAGCTTTGCTCAGAGGAGGACGGGAGATGGCTGGCAACTTCAAATATGCGCGTTGGTTCGGCGCTGCTGCTATGGCAGCGGCGGCCTTTTCGGCAACGAATGTTGCCGCGGAAGACCTAACGCTGTGGACGCTGAACTTCGATAATGGCGCGGCAAACGGCGCGCTGAAGAAGGTGGCGAAAGACTTCGAGGCCGCCAATCCCGGCACCCATGTCGAAATCGTCCAGCGCGGCGTCGATGAACACAAGACCGCACTTCGCGTAGCCGCGGGCTCCAGCAAAGGCCCGGATATCTATTTCAGCTGGGCCGGCCTTGGCCTCGGCGGCGAATATGTGAAGGCGGGTCTCTCCCTGCCGCTCGACAAATACTACACCCAGTACAAGTGGAACGACGAACTGCTTCCCTCAGCTGCCGCTTTTGCCGATCTCTATCCGGGCGGCAAGCATGGTGTTCCCTTCACCTTCAAGGGTGAAGCGATCTACTACAACAAGAAGCTCTTCCAGAAGGCTGGTATCACCGGGGAACCGAAGACCTACGAGGAACTGTTGGCGGCAGCCGACAAGCTCAAGGCGGCAGGCATTCCGGCCTTCACCTTCGGCGGTTCGGTCAACTGGCATGTCATGCGCCTGATGGACGTGCTGCTCGAAACCAAGTGCGGCGCCGACAAGCATGACGCGCTGATGGCGATGAAGGCCGATTGGACGAAGGAGCCCTGCGCGACCGACGCCTTCACCGAATTTGCCAAGTGGACGAAGGACTATACGCTGAAGCCGTTCATGGGCATCAGCAATCAGCAGTCCTATACGCTGTTCGTCGCCGGCCGCGCCGCGATGATGCTCGAAGGCGACTGGCTGGTCAGCCAGCTGAGCGGCAGCAAGGTCAATCTCGACGACTACGGCGTCCTGCCGTTCCCGACGAACACCAATCGCCTCTATGGCTTTGCCGAGTACAATTACGTCAGCACCAAGAGCAAGAATCCGGATCTTGCGGCAAAGTTCCTCGACTACTTCCTGTCGACGAAGGTGCAGCAAGATCTCGTCGGCCAGATCAGCTCGATCTCGGTCAACAAGAATGTCCAGTACGCCAACCAGAAGCCACTCGAGGCGAAATGGCTTGAGATCTTCAAGACCTACAGCAAGGTCTACATGAATGGCGACCAGGCCTTCCCGCTTGACGTGACAACCGAATACTTCCGGGTGATCAACGATGTCGCCTCCGGCAACGTCCAGCCGGCCGATGCCGCCAAGCAGCTGCAGACCTTCATCGCAGGTCGTACCTGATCTATCGAGGGGTCGCCAATGCCAGTTGTAGGCGACGCGGCTCCCTCACCTTCATGCCCACGTGCCAGCTGCCGCCGGGAGCAAGCAGAATGTCATTCCGCAATCGTACTCATGATCCCCGCTTTCAGGCAGCGATCCTGCTTGCCCCGGCCATGCTGATCTATGTGATTTTTGCGCTCTATCCGATGCTGAACGTGGTGGTGCTGAGCTTCCAGAAATGGAACGGCCTCGACCCGCAGCGCCCCTTCGTCGGCCTCGCGAACTATCAATATATCTTCACGCAGGATCCGGTCTTCTGGGTTGCCTTCCGCAACACGGTGATCTGGACGATCATGTGTGTGATCTTTCCGCCCATGGTCGGGCTGCTGCTGGCGCTGAGCCTCAATCAGAAGCTCTTTGCCCGCAATACCTTCCGCGCCATCTTCTATCTCCCGGTTATCATCGCCCCGATCGCTGTCGCGACCATGTGGAAATGGATGTATGATCCCTTCTTCGGTCTCTTCACCGAAATCCTGACGTCGATGGGACTGCAGGGCTGGATCCAGGACTGGCTCGGCGACAAGGATATCGCACTTTATTCGGTCTTCGTCGCCTTTCTCTGGCAATCCGTCGGCTTTTCCATGGTGCTGTTTCTCGCCGGCCTGCAGAATGTCTCGCAGACGCTGGTGGAAGCCGCCCGCATCGATGGCGCCGGGCGCTGGAACATCTTCCGCTATGTCACACTGCCCGCGCTGCGCACAACGCTGACCATCGTGCTGGTGCTGTCGGTCATTTCCTCACTGAAGGCCTTCGACATCGTCTACGGCCTGACCGGTGGCGGGCCGGCGCAATCGACGCAGATGCTGGCGCTCTGGGCCTTCACGCAAGCCATGCAGATCTTCGATTTCGGCCGCGGCGCTGCGATCTCCGTCGTCCTGCTGCTCATCACCATTGCGATCGTCATTCCCTACCTGCGCTGGACGCAGAAGCATGAGGAGGCCGAACAATGACGGCAGCATCGGCCACATCCATGTCGGACGACTTCGAAACCGTCACACCGGCAAAGCGCAAGCGCGATCCCGTCCTGATCGGCCTATGGATCGCACTGCTGGTCGTCGCCGCGATCTGGCTTGCACCTTTCGTCTTCATCGTCTTCACCTCGCTGAAAACGCAGGCAGACGTCACGTCCACCGGCGCCTTCATGCCGCCGCTCGATCCGGCCTTCGAGAATTATTCGAGCGCCTGGGGTCGCGGCAATTTCGCCAATGCATTCCTGAACAGCACCATCATCACTGTGATCAAGGTGCCGCTCGGTCTCATCCTCTCGGCGATGGCCGCCTATGCGCTCGCCAAGATCAGGCTGAAGTTCAGCAAGTTGCTGCTGCTCCTCGTCGTTTTCGGCACGATGATCCCCTTCCAGGTCATGCTGGCGCCGCTGTTCACGCTGGTCAATTCGCTCGGGCTCATCGATACCTATCCTGGCGTGATCCTGCCCTATATCGCCTTCGGCGTGCCCTATCAGGTCTTCATTCTCCACGGCTTCTTCAAAGGCATTCCGAAGGAACTGTCGGAAGCCGCCCTGATCGACGGCGCAAGCCATTTCACCATCTTCCGCCGGATATTCCTGCCCGTCTGCCTGCCGGTGCTCGCCGCACTGCTGATCCTGGACTTCGTCTCGACATGGAATGAGTTCGCCATGGCGCTCGTGCTGCTGCAGGACCAGCATATGTGGACGCTGCCGCTGGGGCTCATGTCCTTCCAGGGCCAGTTTTCCAATGATTACGGGCAGTTGAATGCCGCTATTGTCATGACCGTGCTGCCGGCAACCATCGTTTATCTGATCTTCCAGCGCTACTTCGTCTCCGGTCTCACCTCCGGCGCGGTCAAGGGCTGAACGATCACCATCCATACGTCTTCCGAGGAGAACATCATGTCCAACGCGTCCGTCGAAAAATGGGGAGTGTTCGAAGCGGCCTTCAACGGCCCTTCGGGCGGCAATCCCTATCTCGATGTGGCATTCGATGCCGTCTTCAGCCAGAACAGCCGCGAGATCCGCGTACCCGGCTTCTACGATGGCGACGGCGTCTATCGCGTTCGCTTCATGCCGGACAATGAAGGCGATTGGTCGTTCCGCACGCGCTCGAAGACATCGGAACTGGATGGCAAGACCGGCTCTTTCATTGCGACCAAGCCGTCCGAGGGCAACCACGGCCCCGTACACGTCCATAACAAATTCCACTTCGCCTATGCCGACGGCAAGCCCTTCCTGTCGTTCGGCACTACCTGCTATGCCTGGACGCACCAGCCGCTCGACATGCAGGCCCAGACGCTCGAAACGCTGAAGAAATCGCGCTTCAACAAGATCCGCATGGGCGTCTTCCCGAAGGACTATCCTTATAATGTCAACGAGCCGCTCTACGCCTGCTTTGAAAAGGGTGCGGACGGCAAGGAGGACTTCGATCGCCCGAACCCGGTTCTCTTTCGCCATTTCGAGCGCCAGGTCGCGGCACTTTGCGAACTCGGCATCGAGGCCGATATCATCATGTTCCACCCCTACGATCGCTGGGGATACGCCGACATGTCGGCCGAGCAGGATTTCCGCTATGTCGCCTATCTCGCGGCACGGCTTGCCGCCTATCGCAACGTCTGGTGGGCGCTCGCCAATGAGTACGACTTCCTTCTCGACACCAAACCGCTGCAGCAATGGGATCGCTATTTCCACATTCTCGAGGAGAACGATCCCTATGGCCATCTGAAGTCGATCCACAACGGCGAGCCGACGATGAACTTCGATCATCGCAAGCCATGGGTGACACATACCTGCATCCAGAACTGGGACGTGAAGCGCACGCAGGAATGGCGCGAGGCCTATGGCAAGCCTGTTGTCAACGACGAGCCGGAATATGAAGGCAACATTATCCAGTCCTGGGGCAACTTGACGGCGCAGGAGCTGGTGCATCGCTTCTGGATCACGGTGACGCGCGGCGGCTATGCCGGCCACGGCGAAACCTATTCGCATCCGCAAGACCTGATCTGGTGGGCGAAGGGCGGCGAACTGCGCGGCGAAGCCTGGAAGCGCATCGGCTTCCTGCGCGACCTGCTGGAGCAGGATGTCGTCAACGGCCTCGAACCCATGTCCTCCTATGGCGAATGGCCGTGGACGCGCGTTTCCGGCGCGCGAGACGGTGATGTCAGCTACATCTATCTCGGCGAACACCAGCCGGTCATCTGGTCTACAGGCCTACCCAAGGACGGAACCGACTATGACGTCGACATCATCGACACATGGGCGATGACGATCACGCCTGCAAAGAAGGTGGAAGCGCCCATCCCGCATCCGACGCGCCATGGCGCGATCGTGCGCGGCGGCAAGGCGGATGCCGCCTTCGGCGTGGAACTGCCGGGCAAGCCATACCAGGCGTTGCGCATCCGCAAGAAGCATTGATCGATCTTCAGGGAAAGAATGTCATGTCCGGATTGACCATCAAGAACGTCAGGAAGTCCTACGGCGCGGTAAACATCATCCATGGCATCGACGTGGAGATTTCGGACGGCGAATTCGTCATCCTCGTCGGCCCTTCGGGCTGCGGCAAGTCCACACTGCTGCGCATGATCGCCGGGCTGGAAGACATCACCGGCGGTGAGATCTCCATCGGCGGACGGGTCGTCAACGATCTGCCACCGAAAGATCGCGACATCGCCATGGTGTTCCAGAACTACGCGCTCTATCCGCAAATGACGGTAGCGCAGAACATGGGCTTTGCGCTGCAGCTTGCCGGGGCGAAGCGCGCCGAAATCGATCAGAAGGTCGGCGAAGCCGCCAAGATCTTGGGCCTACAGCCATTATTGGATCGCAAGCCCGCCCAGCTTTCCGGCGGCCAGCGCCAACGCGTCGCCATGGGGCGCGCCATCGTGCGCGACCCCAAGGTCTTCCTCTTCGATGAACCGCTTTCCAATCTCGATGCCAAGCTGCGCGTGAAGATGCGCGCCGAAATCAAGGCACTGCATCAGCGCTTGAAGACCACGATCGTCTACGTCACCCACGATCAGATCGAGGCCATGACCATGGCCGACAAGATCGTCGTGCTACAGGGCGGAAAGGTCGAGCAGGTCGGCTCGCCGCTCGAGCTTTACGACCGCCCGAGAAATGTCTTTGTCGCTGGCTTCCTCGGCTCTCCGGCCATGAATTTTCTCGAAGGCAAGCTTACCGGGGGTGCCTTGCCGGAATTGGTATTGCCAACCGGCACACGCATCCAACTCGCCAACGCTCCGGCTCAATCGGAGGGTCGGGAAGTTGTTCTCGGCATACGTCCGGAAGATATTTCGTTTGCCATGGAGGCGGGCGTTACCGCAACCGTGACCGTCGTTGAACCCACTGGCTCGGAAACGCATGTCGCACTTGACCTCCAAGGCAAGGAATTGACCTGGGTGATGAGAGAAAGAGCCGACCTCGTGCCGGGTCAGACAATTCAGATCTCGCTCAAGACGCCGAACCTGCACTTCTTCGACAAGACCAGCCAGCAACGACTGTAGGAGACAGCGCCTGGCGGACCTAAATCACTCAGCTGCGCGCCTTTGGGTACCATTCATGACCGAAAAAACGCGTTTGACGAAGGCATCGCCGTCGAACTGCCGCGCAGCTCCCTCGGTCACATGATCAGGGCGATCGAATATGAACGTCTCGATGTTGACGATCGGCAAGTTCAATCGCGTCCGCACGTCCCCGATCATTGCGGTATGCGTCACCACCAGGTGACACCCGGTTGGATCGAACCATTCCTGGAGGCCGGTCGTCGGTATGGCTGCAACCGTCAATCCCTGTTGCGACAAAAGCGAACTGATGCGCGAGGCAATCTGCTGATTATCCAGACAGATCAGCACATCGGTCTGCGAAGGGGACGGCGCATGGTTAGCCAGCATCAAACAACCTCTCGTTCACTCACATGCCGAATATAATGATTCGGCAGGTAACGGGGTGTTATAAGTTGTTACATTTTGTTTCAAAATTAAGGCAGTTCCCACAGCCATGTCGCGGCGGCGGAACCTCACATATCACTTAAGACATCCAAGATAGTGCATTGACGTCATGAATTTTATTGGCAACCGCAAAAATGTCTGGCGTGATAACGCGGTCAAAGTCGACAATCCCGATGATCTCACAGAAGCGAGCAATAGCGCAGCGCGTCGTAAATCGCGGCATGTATATTGCGGCTTGCGATCGCATCACCGATGCGGATCAGATCGAACGAACCGGCTTCGTTCTTGACGGGCAGCGGCGATCGCCTGGCGATCAATGCGGGATAATCGACGGCACCGAGATTGCGCGACGAGGCCTTTAGCTCAAGGTAAAGTTCATCATTCGCCACCGTGCCATGCTCGACGACCACCTGGGACACCCGCCGCTCCCATTGCGTCTCCTCCGAGAAGTCGGACCCTAGAACCGCAACTAATGCATTGCCGTCGCGGCGCACCGATTTCAGGCGCGTATTGATGGTGACCCGGACATTCTTCTCGGCGAAGGTCTTCGCATAGGGGACATGGTTCATGCCGCCCATCTCAGGGGCGAAGAAGCGCTCCGGCGAGACGAGTTCCAGTTCGGCGCCGCCATTGGCGATGACTTCTGCCGCCGACATGCCCGGATGTCCGCCATTGTCGTCGTAAAGCAGCACCTGGCCCTCGGGCTTAACCGCGCCGGCCAGAATGTCCCAGGAGGAGGTCACAAGGCTGTCGCCGCTCTCCAGCTCCGGAGATTGCGCAATACCGCCCGTCGCCACGACGACAAGATCGGGCTCGAACGCCATAACATCGCCCGCTCCGGCATAGACGTCGTAGTGGATCGTAACGCCCAACCGCTCCAGCTCTGTCAGCCGCCAATCGATGATGCCGATCATCTCCTTGCGGCGCGGATTGCGCGTGAGCAGATTCACCTGCCCGCCAGCCTTGCTGCTCGCCTCCAGCACGTCGACCTTATGGCCGCGCTCGGCCAGCACACGCGCCGCCTCCAGGCCCGCAGGCCCGGCACCGATGACGACGGCCTTGCGTGATATTGTTGCCCGCTCGATCCGATGCGGCATCTCGGCCTCGCGGCCGGTAGCCGCATTGTGAATGCAGAGCGCCTCGCCGCCCTCATAAATACGGTCAAGACAGTAGGTCGCGCCGACGCAGGGGCGGATATTGGCCTCCTGCCCGGACATTACCTTGTTGACGATATGCGGGTCGGCGATATGAGCGCGCGTCATGCCGACCATATCGAGCTTGCCTTCCGCGATCGCATGACGCGCCGTGGCGACATCGCCGATGCGGGCCGCATGGAAGACGGGGAATTTCGTCGCCGCCCTCACCTCGCCAGCAAAATCGAGATGCGGTGCCGAGGCCATGCCCTGAATCGGAATGACATTGTTGAGCGCCGCGTCGCTGTCGATATGGCCACGGATGATATTGAGGAAATCGATATTGCCGGAGGCCACCAGCCGCCTGGCAATCTCAACGCCTTCTTCGCGTGAAAGCCCTTTCTCCCAATCCTCGTCAGCCACCATGCGCATGCCGACAATGAACTCCGGGCCGACCGCCTTGCGAATGGCTTCTGTCACCATCATCGAGAACCGCATGCGGTTTTCAAGCGAACCGCCGAATTCGTCCTCGCGCCGGTTGGTTGCCGGTGACCAGAAGCCGTCGGTCAGATGGCCATAGGCCTCGATCTCGATACCATCCAGGCCGGCTGCCTGCATGCGTTGCGCCGCCGCGGCAAAGTCACCGATGATCCGTTCGATATCCCAATCTTCAGCCGCCTTCGGAAAGGCGCGATGCGCCGGCTCGCGGATTGGCGATGGCGCCAATACCGGCAGCCAGTCACCTTTGTTCCAACCGGTGCGACGACCGAGGTGGGTCAGCTGGATCATGACGGCAGCCCCGAACTCGTGACAGTCGTCGGCAAGCTTCTTCAGCCAGGGCACGATCTCATCGCGATAGGCATGGAGATTGCCAAAGGCCGGCGGCGAATCCGCCGAGACGATCGCCGAGCCCGCCGTCATGGTCAGCGCGATACCGCCCTTGGCCTTTTCGCGATGATAGAGCCTGTAGCGATCCGTCGGCATGCCGCCTTCCGAATAGGCCGGCTCATGCGCCGTCGACATGATGCGGTTCCTAAGCGTCAAGTGCTTGAGCTGATAGGGCTGGAGCAAGGGATCGTTGGAAGTCATGTCGCTTTCTTCACTTTATGAAGTCGAGGCTCGAGCCGCTATCTTTGCTGAGACGAGAGGTTATGGCTATAGCGCATTGATAGGTGCTCGACGGCGGCGGCTATGCCGCAGGTCTATCGCAGTATGCCAAACGATCGTCGCGAAGATGATCGCTCCGCCGATGAAAGTGGCAACCGGTGGCATCTCCGAGAAGAAGAGCCAGACCCAAAAGGGCGTCAGCACGATTTCCATCGAACTGATGAGAGCGGCGTCGGCGGCGGGCATCTTCCTTGATCCGAACAGGAAAAGGACGAAGGCGAGCGCGAAATTCGTTGCGCCGAAAGCCGCGAGCAGAAGCCAATTTTGAACATCCACTGAGCTCGTCGACGCAAAGGGCACGAAGACGACAAATGTCAAAAGCCCGCTGACGACACTCGACGGCAGGATCGGAATGCTCGGATCCATGCGTGGGATGACGATGATGAGGGCGAAGGTGACTGTCATGCCGAGCGCCAGCAGATCGCCGATGCCCGTACCGCCGCCGATCGATGAGGCAACGATGACCGCCACGCCGATGAGGCAGATGCCGCCAGCGATCAAGGTCCGCTTCGCGACCCGCTCCTTCAGCATGGTCCAGCTGAGAAACGCGGCGATGAACGGCGCGGTCGCGTAGATCATGGTCACATTGGCGACCGTCGTCATATAGAGCGCGCCAATGAAGCAGGCCTGGCTGATCGTCTGGCAGACCAGCATAGCCAGCCCCGCAGGATGAAAGATCGATGCCCATTGCCGCCTTGAAAACCCGCCTTCGAGGAAAAAGCTGGGAATCAGCAGAAACAGGCCGCCGAACAGCGACCGCCAGGCGATCGCCGTCCATATGTCCGTGGTTAGCAGGCGGGCGTAGATGCCGCTGCAGCTCCACGCCAGCATTGCCGTTGCCACGAGTACGACGCCCCTCTCATAATCGCTGGCAAGAGCGGAGCGGGTTGGAAGCTGGAATGTCATGTATGGACTCGAGGAACGAAGCAGAAGGAACGCCTCTGTGTGCGCCGATATTTGACATCAGGCAAACGAATAGTAGAGATAGTAGCTATCAGAAATATTTGTGACCCCAATGCGCGACCCCATTGAGAGCGACCTTCTGCGGACGTTCCTCGTCATCACCGAGACGTCCAATTTTTCCACGGCCGCTCAAAGAATCGGCCGCACGCAATCGGCCGTCAGCGCCCAGATCAAGCGGCTCGAGGATACGATCGGCGAAACGCTCTTCGAAAGAAGCGCCCGCGGGGCCGTCCTGACCCGCGCCGGCACTCAATTGCTTCCCTATGCGCAGCGCGTGATCGAACTTCTGAACGAGGCGGCCGCGAATATCCGCACCAAGCCGCTCGACGGACCGGTCCGGATCGGCATTCCGGAGGAATACAGCCAGACTGTGTTGCCGGCAGCACTGGCCGCCTTCGCTATCAGGCACCCGGCCGTCGAAGTCACTGTCTCCTGCGATTACACGGCGCATAATCTGGCCGCTCTCGAGAAAGACGAACTGGACCTCGCCGTAGTCTTCGATTGGAGCAACCAGAACAAGGGTGAAGTTCTCTGCATCGACCCCACGGTCTGGGTGACATCGATGGTGCATCGCCTGCATGATGCCGTGCCGCTGCCTGTTGCTACGTATAGGAACTCGACATGGGCGCGTGATTTCGCCTTGCGCTCGCTGGAGCAGCAGGGCCGCGTCTATCGCATCGCCTTCATCGCCGACACGAGTTCCGGCTTGAAGAATGCTGTCTCCGCTGGCCTCGCCGTGACGACGCTGTCGCGCAGCAACATTCCGCATGGCTGCCGCGAATTGACGAGCGACGACGGTTTCCCGCCTGTCGATTCGTCCCGCGTGGTGCTTCGCCGCAACCCCTATCATTCGAGCGAAGCGATCCGGGAACTGGCAGAAATGGTGCGCGAGGCTTTCCGGCCTATGTCGGCTCTCCTGCAGGCGTAGTGCGGCGCCGTAGCCGACGTCGTGTGCCGGACGGGCTTTCGGAAAAGCTGGCACGATAGCTGCGGGAAAAGGCCGATGCCGAATTGAAGCCGGTCGCGGCGGCGATCTCCGCGAAAGAAGCCTTCGTCTCGATAACCTTGCGCCGCGCCGCGTTGAGCCTCAACGCCAGATAATGCACATGCGGCGGCGCGCCGATGCTCTCCTGGAAAAGGGCCTGCAGATGGCGTGCACTGACGCCGACACGGCGCGCTAGACGCGCGAGAACCAGCGGCTGCTCGATATGGTCCTCCATCAGACGGATGGCTTGGGCAACTCGCGGATCGCGCATACGCAGACCGGCCGTCGATGGTGAAAGTTCTGCCGCGCTCGGTATGCTCGCTGGCTCGTAGATGAAAAGGCGGCTGACCTCGAGTGCTAGCGAATAGCCTTGCCGTCGCCGGATGATCTCCAGCATCAGATCGACCGTCGGCAGGGAGCCGGCCGTGGTGATCCGCTTGCCGTCGATCACATAGCGATCCCTGACCGCATGCACCTGCGGATAGGCAAGCGCGAAATCGTCGTAGTCCTCCCAGTGAACGGCAGCGGAGACATTGTCCAACAAACTTGCTTCGGCCAGCAGCCAGGTACCGGACTCGATGCCGGCAACCAGCGAGCGATGGCGTGCGGTTTGCGACAATTGCATTTTCAGCGCTTGCGTGGCGCTGCGCCGCCAATTGTAGCTGGCAAGCACGAAAAGAGGTGTCGCATCCGATGTCGGGCGAAAGCTGGAGCAGGCAGGCACCGGGATAAGGCTCGTCGTCTCAGCGGGAGAGCCGTCCGGCGTGAAAAGCCGCCAGCGATAAAGCTCGGCTCCGGAAATGCGGTTGGCCCCGCGCAAGGGTTCGATCACCGACGCGATCAGGATCAGGTTCGTCTCCGGAAGGATCAGGAGATCGATGTCGAGCGTCTCATTGGCCGATGTGAGCATTCAGCAATCCTTCGAGAGTTCCGAAACTGTATCGAATGCTTCTGATAATGCAAAGCATGTAGATGTCGCATGGCTCGTAATGTCCTCAATACGAGGGAGAACAAAAAATGCCTCTTGCGATGAATCGTGATGTTTTCATCACCTGTGCCGTGACCGGCGCCGGCGATACGGTTTCCAAATCCAGCCATGTTCCGATCACTCCCAAGCAGATCGCCGACTCCGCGATCGATGCCGCCAAGGCTGGGGCGGCAGTGGTTCATTGCCACGTCCGCGATCCGGAAACGGGCGCTGCCAGCCGCCGCAACGAGCTCTACAGGGAAGTCACCGACCGTATCCGTTCGGCCGACGTCGATGTCGTGCTGAACCTGACCGCCGGCATGGGCGGCGACTTGATTTTCGGCGATGTCGAGAGCCCTCTGCCGCTGAATGATAGGGGTACCGACATGGCAGGCGCCACGGAGCGCGTCAGCCACGTTGCCGAATGCCTGCCCGAAATCTGCACGCTTGACTGCGGCACGATGAATTTCAGCCTCGGCGACTACGTCATGACCAACACGCCCTCGATGCTGAGGGCCATGGCAAAGAAGATGACCGATCTCGGCGTGCGCCCCGAAATCGAGGCCTTCGATACCGGTCACCTCTGGTTTGCCAAGCAGCTTGCCGAGGAGGGCTTGATCGAGGACCCGGTTCTCATCCAGCTCTGCATGGGTATCCCCTGGGGGGCACCCGATGACCTCAACACCTTTATGGCGATGGTCAATAACGTTCCCAAAAGCTGGACCTTCTCGGCCTTTTCCATCGGTCGCAACGCCATGGCCTATCCGGCGGCGGCGATCCTTGCCGGCGGCAATGTCCGCGTCGGGCTGGAAGACAATCTCTATGCCGGAAAGGGCATGTTGGCGACCAATGCCCAGCTCGTCGAAAAGGCGGTGCAAGTGGTCGAAGGCATGGGCGCCCGCATTATCGGCCCCGAAGATGTCCGCAAGAAATTGAAACTGACGAAGCGCTGAGGCCCCGATGACGAAGATCAACAAGGCGGCCTGCATTGGCGGCGGCGTCATCGGCGGCGGATGGATCGCCCGGTTTCTGCTCGCCGGCATCGATGTCGATGTCTACGACCCGCATCCGGAGGCAAAACGCATCGTCGGCGAAGTTCTGGCGAATGCGGAAAAAGCCTATGCGATGCTGACCGGCGCGCCGCTTCCACCGCGCGGCAAGCTCACATTCAGGGACACGCTGCAAGCCGCCGTCGCTGGCGCCGACTGGATCCAGGAAAGCGTGCCCGAGCGGCTGGATCTCAAGCGCAATGTGCTGACGCAGATCGATGCAGCCGCAAAGCCCGATGCTCTGATCGGTTCATCCACCTCCGGCCTTCTGCCGACCGATTTGCAGCGCGACATGCGCCACCCCGAGCGCTTGTTCGTCGCCCACCCGTATAACCCCGTCTATCTGCTGCCGCTCGTCGAGATCGTCGGCGGCGAAAAGACCAGCGCCGCGACCATCCAGGCGGCAATGGAGCGCTTGCCGCCTATCGGCATGAAGGGCGTTCATATCGCCAAGGAGATCGAGGCTTTCGTCGGCGACCGCCTGCTGGAAGCGCTCTGGCGCGAGGCGCTGTGGCTGATCAAGGACGATATCTGCACCGTCGAGACGCTTGATGATGTCATCCGTTACTCCTTCGGCCTGCGCTGGGCACAGATGGGCCTGTTCCAGACCTATCGTATCGCCGGCGGTGAAGCGGGCATGCGTCACTTCCTGGCGCAGTTCGGCCCTGCCCTGCAATGGAACTGGACGAAACTGATGGATGTCGTCGATCTCGACGATGCCCTTGTCGAAAAGATCGGTCAGCAGTCGGACGATCAAGCGGATGGCCTGTCGATCCGCGAACTCGAGCGTATCCGCGACGAGAACCTCGTCGGCATCCTTCAAAGCCTGAAGGGAAGCCATGGCGGCAAGGGCTGGGGCGCCGGCAAGCTGCTGAAGGATTTCGAACAGCAGCTTTGGGCCGCGGGCGGCGGCGAGAAGCAAGGCCTGGACATCTCAAAGCCGCTGCGCCTGATCGACACCAAGGTCAGCCCCGCATGGGTCGACTATAACGGCCACATGACCGAGCATCGCTATCTGCAAGTCTTCGGCGACACGTCGGATGCTCTGCTGCGGCTGATCGGCGTCGATCTCGATTATGTGGAACGCGGTCATAGCTACTACACGGTGGAAACCCATATCCGCCATCTCGGCGAGGCCAAGCTCGGACAGGCCATCCATTCGACGGCGCAGATCCTCGCATCCGACGAAAAGCGGCTGCATGTCTTCCATGCGCTGCACGATAGCGCCAGCGGCGACGTGATCGCCACCGCAGAACAAATGCTGCTGCATGTCGACGCGAAAGCGGGCAAGGCTATCGCCGCACCGGAGGAGGTGCTCGCGAAGCTGAGGCCTATTTCTGCCGCGCACGCGGCCTTGACCATGCCGGAGGGAGCCGGCCGTCATGTGGGACAAAAACGCTAGGAGGAACCGATCGTGAATTTCGGGCTCAGCGAAGAACAGGAGATGATCGTCAAGACGGTCAGGGACTTCGTGGAGACGGAGATCTATCCGCACGAAAACGAGGTCGAGCGCACTGGCATCGTGCCGCCTGAAATCGGAGACGAGATCCGGCGCAAATGTATCGAGCTCGGCTTCTATGCCTGCAATTTTCCTGAAGAAATCGGTGGCGCCGGACTCGACCACGTCACCTTCACGCTCGTCGAGCGCGAGCTTGGTCGCGGTTCGATGGGGCTCACCGTCTTCTTCGGACGCCCTTCCGGCATCCTGATGGCCTGCGAGGGCGAGCAGAAAGAGCGCTATCTCCTGCCGGCGGTGCGCGGCGAGAAAATCGATGCGCTCGCCATTACCGAGCCGGATGCCGGCTCCGACATGCGCGGTATGAAATGCGCAGCACGGCAGGATGGTGGCGACTTCGTGCTCAACGGCACGAAGCACTTCATCTCGCACGCCGATGTCGCCGATTTCGTCATCGTCTTTGCGGCGACCGGCGAGGAGGACACGCACAAGGGCGTCAAGAAGAAGATCACCGCCTTCCTGGTCGATCGCGGCACGCCGGGCTTCGATATCCTTAAAGGCTACGATTCCGTTTCCCACCGCGGCTACCACAATTCCATTTTGAACTTCACCGATTGCCGCCTGTCGAAGTCGCAGGTACTAGGCGAGGTGCATCGCGGCTTCGATCTCGCCAATCAGTGGCTCTACGGGACGCGCCTGACGGTCGCCGCCACCTGTGTCGGCCGGGCACACCGTGTCTTCGATCTCGCCCTGCCCTATGCGGCCGAGCGCAAACAATTCGGCAAGCCGATCGGCGCCAATCAGGGCGTATCGTTCAAGCTTGCCGACATGATTACCGAGATCGATGCTGCCGACCTGCTGACGCTGTCAGCCGCGTGGAAGCTCGATGCCGGCATTCCGGCCAATCGCGAAATTGCGTCCGCGAAACTCTACGCCTCGGAAATGCTTGCCCGCGTCACCGATGAGGCGATCCAGATCTTCGGCGGCATGGGATTGATGGACGACTTGCCGCTCGCTCGCTTCTGGCGTGACGCCCGTGTCGAGCGTATCTGGGACGGCACGTCTGAAATACAGCGCCACATCATCAGCCGCGACCTGCTTCGGCCGTTCGGAGCATGAGCCCATGACGCAACGCTCGCTCGACCGCCTCATTCGCCCCAGAACGATCGCCGTCTTCGGCGGCAGAGAGGCGCGGCGCGTCATCGAGCAATGCGACCGCATGGGGTTCGCCGGCGAGATCTGGCCGGTGCATCCGACACAGAAAAGCGTCCTCGGCCGAGGCTGCTATCGCTCGGTCGCCGAACTGCCGGACGCGCCGGACGCCGCCTTCGTCGGCGTCAACCGGACGCTCACCGTCGAGATTGTTCGTGATCTCGCAGCCAGAGGCGCCGGCGGCGCCGTCTGCTACGCTTCCGGCTTCAGCGAGGCTGTGGCGGAACTGGCTGATGGCGCGGACTTGCAGCAAGCTCTCGTCGAGGCGGCAGGCACCATGCCGATCGTCGGGCCGAACTGCTACGGCATGATCAACGGGCTCGACGGCGCCCTGCTCTGGCCCGATCAGCATGGCATCGTCAGAACCGAGCGCGGCGTTGCTATCCTCACACAATCTTCCAATATCGCCATCAATCTCAGCATGCAGAGGCGCGGCCTGCCGATCAGCTACCTGATGACTGCAGGCAATCAGGCGCAGACCGGCCTGTCGGACCTTGCCCAAGCAGTCCTCGAGGACCCGCGCGTCACAGCGGTCGGCCTGCATATCGAAGGCTTCGGCGATATAAGGGCGCTGGAAGCACTCGCCATGCGCGCCCGTGAACTGAAGAAGCCCGTCGTCGCGCTGAAGGTTGGAAAATCCGAACAGGCGCAGCGCGCCGCCGTCTCGCATACAGCCTCGCTTGCCGGCAGCGACGCAGTTGCTGACGCCGTTCTCGAACGTCTCGGCATCGGCCGCGTCGCGACTTTGCCGGAACTCATCGAAACGCTGAAACTCCTGCATGTTGCCGGCCCTCTCGAAAGCGATGCGATCTCCTCGATGAGCTGTTCAGGCGGCGAGGCATCGCTGATGGCCGATGCCGCCATCGGCCGGACTATCGAGTTCCGTGCGTTGAAACCCGAACAACTGCCCGCCTTGCGCGCAAGCCTCGGTCAGATGGTGACGCTCTCCAACCCCCTTGATTACCACACCTTCGTCTGGGGCGATCTGGCACGGCAGATGGAGGCCTTCAGCGCCATGTTTGCCGGCGGCTATGCCCTCAATCTGCTCGTGCTTGATTTCCCGCGTGAGGATCGTTGTGATGGCGCCGACTGGATGATTACGGTCTCGGCCGTTGCCGCGGCCGCGAAGCAGACGGGGGCTAGCGCCGGCATTCTGGCGACGCTGCCGGAAAACATGCCGGAAGCGATCGCTAAGCAATTGATCCAAGCCGGCATCGTGCCGCTCTGCGGCATCAGCGAAGCGCTGGCGGCGGCAGATATTGCCAGCGGCATCGCCAGTGCCTGGAAGAAACCGCAACCATTGCCGCTTCTCAGCACACGGACGGAGGCAGGCGAAGTCGAGACCTTGAGCGAGGCCGAGGCCAAGGCCGAACTTGCAGCCTTTGGCCTCGCCACGCCGCGCGGCGAGACAGCATCCACGCCAAGCGAGGCGGCCGAGTGCGCGGAGCAGCTCGGCTTGCCCGTCGCACTCAAGGCACTCGGCGTCGAGCACAAGTCCGATGTCGGCGCCGTCAAACTCAACCTATGGGATAGGAATGCCGTCACGGACGCGGCGGAAGGCATGGCTTCCGTGGCACGTGGCTTCCTCATCGAAAAGATGGTCGAGCGCCCTGTCGCCGAGCTTATCATCGGCGCGGTCCGCGATCCGGTCGTCGGCTTGACCCTGACAGTCGGCGCGGGCGGAATCCTCGTGGAATTGCTTGAGGATTCCGTCGTTTTGCCGCTCCCCGTGACGAAAGCCGAGGTTCTTGAGCGGATTTCGCGGCTGAAGGTTCGCAAATTGATCGAAGGCTATCGCGGTGGCGCGGCAAGCAACCTGGAGATTGTAGCCGACGCCGTCCTATCAGCGGCAGAATATGTCGTAACGAACGCCGCACATCTTGAAGAACTAGACATTAATCCATTGATGGTCCTAGCAGAATCCCGGGGCGTTGTTGCTGCGGATGCTCTCATCCGGCGAAGGAGGTAGCGGAAGTTGCAAGACCCCATTCGAACCCGCTCCGAAGACGGCATCCTCGAGGTCATCATCGACCGGCCCAAGGCGAATGCCATCGACCTGGCGACGAGCCGCGAGATGGGGCTGATCTTTCGCGACTTTCGCGACAACCGGGATCTGCGCGTCGCCATCGTAACCGGTGCCGGCGAGAAATTCTTTTCCGCCGGTTGGGATTTGAAGGCTGCGGCTGATGGCGACGCCGTAGACGGTGACTATGGGGTTGGCGGTTTCGGCGGCATGCAGGAACTGCGCGACCTCAACAAGCCGATCATCTGCGCCGTCAACGGTATCTGTTGCGGCGGCGGGCTGGAAATCGCGCTGTCCACCGATCTCATAATCGCGGTAGCACACGCCACCTTCGCGTTGCCCGAGATCCGCTCGGGCACCGTCGCCGATGCGGCGTCGATTAAACTTCCGAAACGGATCCCCTACCATATCGCTATGGACATGCTTCTGACCGGCCGGTGGCTCAATGTCGAAGAGGCGCATCGCTGGGGCTTCGTCAACGAGATTGTCACGGCCGACAGGCTGATGGACAGGGCCTGGGAACTCGCTCGCCTGCTGGCAAGCGGACCGCCCCTGGTCTACGCAGCGATCAAGGAAATCGTTCGCGAAGCGGAGGGTTCGACGTTTCAGACTGCCATGAATAAGATCACCAAACGGCAGTTAGCAACCGTCGACCTCCTCTATTCAAGCGAGGATCAATTGGAAGGCGCACGGGCTTTTGCCGAGAAGCGAGCCCCCATCTGGAGAGGAAGGTAGGAGGCGGCGGCAACCGCTGAATTTCCCGCATGCTCGCGGGCGACAGGCTTCAGGCGGAAGAGGAACCGTGACCTGAGGTGGCTTGCTCGATAGCTTTGTCAACACGGCAAGAAGAAGGAACAGGGGAATGAACGACTATACGAAATATCTTGCAAGCCGCGTCACCGCGGGCGGTCTCAGCCGCCGCGAATTCATGGGACGCGCAATGGCAGCGGGCGTGACTTTGACGCTCGCCGACAAACTCTTTACCGAAAGTGCAATGGCGGCCGAACCGAAGCGCGGCGGTCATCTGAAACTTGGCCTTGAAGGCGGCGCTGCAACCGATTCAAAAGACCCGGCAAAATTCCTGTCGCAGGTCATGTTCTGCATCGGCCGCTGCTGGGGTGACATGCTGGTGGAATCCCATCCGCTGACGGGTGCCGCCGTTCCGTCGCTTGCAGAATCCTGGCAGCCGTCGAAAGATGCGGCCACCTGGACCTTCAAGATCCGCAAGGGCGTCAAGTTTCACAACGGCAAGGAACTGACGATCGACGACGTGGTCGCCACGCTCAAGCGCCATACCGATGCGAAATCGGAATCGGGCGCGCTCGGCGTCGTGAAGTCGATCAAGGAGATCAAGGCCGACGGCGACAATCTCGTCCTGACGCTGACCGAGGGCAACGCCGACTTGCCGTTGCTTTTGACCGACTATCACCTCGTCATCCAGCCGAATGGAGGCTATGACGATCCCCTCGCCTCGATCGGCACCGGTCCCTACAAGCAGGTCAGCTTCGAGCCCGGCGTGCGCGCCACGTTCGAGCGCAACAAGGACGACTGGCGTACCGACCGCGGTTTCGTCGACAGCATCGAAATCATCTGCATGAACGATGCCACAGCTCGCATCGCGGCGCTCTCATCCGGCCAGGTCCATTACATCAACCGCGTCGACCCGAAGACTGTGGATCTTCTGAAACGCGCGCCGAACGTCGAGATCCTGGCCACCGCCGGCCGCGGTCACTACGTCTTCATCATGCATTGTGACAAGGCGCCATTCGACAACAACGACCTGCGTCTGGCGCTGAAATACGCCATGGATCGCGAGACCATGGTCAAGAAGATCCTCGGCGGCTACGGCAAGGTCGGTAACGACTTCCCGATCAACAGCACCTATGCGCTCTTCCCTGAAGGCATCGAACAGCGCAAATACGATCCCGACAAGGCCGCCTTCCATTACAAGAAGTCCGGCCACAGCGGCTCGGTCTTGCTGCGCACCTCCGAAGTCGCCTTCCCCGGCGCCGTCGATGCAGCCGTCCTCTATCAGGAAAGCTGCAAGAAGGCCGGCATCAACATTGAGGTCAAGCGCGAGCCGGGCGATGGCTACTGGACGAATGTCTGGAACGTTCAGCCCTTCTCCACCTCCTATTGGGGCGGACGCCCGACGCAGGACCAGATGTACTCCACCGCCTATCTCTCGACAGCGGATTGGAACGATACGCGCTTCAAGCGCCCCGACTTCGACAAGCTCCTGCTTCAGGCTCGCTCCGAACTGGACGAGGCCAAGCGCAAGGAGCTTTACCGCGCCATGGCGATGATGGTGCGCGACGAAGGCGGCGTCATCCTGCCGATGTTCAACGATTTCGTGAACGCCTCCACCAAGCAGGTGAAGGGCTACGTCCACGATATCGGCAACGACATGTCGAACGGCTACGTGGCGACCCGCGTCTGGCTGGACGCCTGATGCCCGAAGCTGGGCGAAAACGCCCTCATCTCTGACACAGCCGGGACCGCGAAAACCTTTCGCGGTCCTCCCGACGTTTCAAGCGATTCCCAGAAAAATGCACAGCTGTTTTTCGTCCGGAATTGCGTAAAACAACAAGATTGAGCGGCTTAGCGATTTCCATGAAATATGGAGCCGCTCTCAGTGCGAGGCATCGGCCATGTCCAATTCACCTCCCGGAACCGTTCTGCCCGGGTTGAGGTTCAAGCAGCGCTTTCCGCTGCTATCCCTCATTATCGAGCGGTGCGTGCTCAGCATCATCCTGCTGTTTGCGGTCTCCGTCCTGATCTTCGGCGGGCTCGAAGCCCTGCCCGGCGACTTCGCCACGACCTATCTCGGCCAGTCGGCAACGCCGCAGGCCGTCGCCAATATCCGCGAGGAGCTCGGCCTCAACCGGCCTATCGTCACCCGCTATGTGGGATGGCTCGGCAATGCCGTCAGGGGCGATTTCGGCACCTCCTGGGCCAGCAAGAATTCCGTCGGCGAACAGATCGGCAAGCGGCTCGGAAATTCCCTGTTTCTCGCCGGCTTTGCCGCCGTGATCTCGGTGCCGCTGGCGGTCTGCCTGGGCATGTTGGCTGTCCATTTCCGCAACCGGATGCCCGATAAGATCATCAATGTCATTTCACTGGCGGCCATCTCGCTGCCGGAATTCTTCATCGGCTATCTCCTCATCATGTTCTTTTCCGTGAAATTCGGCGTCGCGACCTTTCCGGCGACGGTCTTCGACGGCATGGACTTCATCGAGCGGCTGAAGGCAATCGCCCTGCCGACGGCAACGCTGGTTCTCGTCGTGCTGGCGCATATGATGCGTATGACACGGGCGGCCATCCTTTCCGTCATGTCTTCGGCCTACATGGAAACGGCCGAACTGAAGGGGCTCTCCGCCTTCCGCGCCATCGTCAAGCACGCAGCCCCCAATGCCCTGGCGCCGATCATCAACGTCGTCGCGCTGAACCTTGCCTATCTCATCGTCGGCGTCGTCGTCGTCGAAGTCGTCTTCGTCTATCCCGGAATGGGCCAGTACATGGTCGATGCGGTGACGGTGCGCGACATGCCCGTGGTCCAGGCCTGCGGCCTGATCTTTGCCGCCGTCTACATCTTCCTCAACATGACGGCCGATATTCTCGCCATCGTCGCCAACCCCCGTCTGAGGCATCCGCGATGAGATTGAGAGATATCCCCATCACCGCCTGGATCGGCATCATCGGTATCCTGATTGCCTTCATCTGCGCGATCTTCGCGCCCTGGATCGCCCCTTTCGGCGAGACGGAAGTCGTGGGCAATGTCTGGCAGCCTGCCGATGCGCAATATTTCTTCGGACTGGACAATCTCGGCCGCGATATCCTGTCGCGTCTGATATACGGCACCCGCACGACGCTGTTCGTCGCGCTGGCGGCAACGATCATCTCCTTCTCGCTCGGCATTATCCTCAGCTTTACCGCCGCCGTCTCGCGCGGATGGATCGACACAGTCTTTTCGCGCTTCAACGACCTGATGATGTCGATCCCGACGCTGATCTTCGCGCTGGTCGTGCTCGCGGTTCTGCCGCAGAACCTGATCGTGCTGATCCTCGTCATGGCGATCCTCGATTCCACCCGCGTCTATCGTCTCGGCCGTGCCGTAGCACTCGATGTCGCGGTCATGGAATTCGTGGAAGCCGCCAAGCTTCGCGGCGAAGGCAGGATCTGGATCATCTTCCGCGAAATCTTGCCGAATACGCTGTCGCCGTTGCTGGCCGAGTTCGGGCTGCGCTTCGCCTTCTCGATCCTGTTCCTCTCCACCCTGTCCTTCCTCGGCCTAGGCATCCAGCCGCCGGCGGCCGACTGGGGCGGCATGGTCAAGGACAACAAGGATGGCATCATCTTCGGCATTTCCGCCGCCCTCGTGCCGGGTTCCGCCATCGCGGCACTCGCTATCTGTGTCAATCTGGTGGTCGACTGGCTCTTAAGGCGTACCTCCAGCCTCAAGGGAGGGCGTGGCGATGCCTGAGCTTCTTTCCGTTCGCGGTCTCAAGATCGAGGCGACCAGCTATCCGCCTGGCGAGCCGCCAAAACGCGTCACCATCGTCGACGGCGTCTCCTTTGATCTTCAGAAAGGCAAGGTGCTCGGGCTGATCGGCGAGTCCGGCGCCGGCAAATCCACCATCGGCCTCTCCGCCCTCGCCTATGGCCGCGGCGGTGCGGAAATTACCGGCGGCCAGGTATTGCTTGATGGCACCGACATCCTGCCGCTTGGCAAATCCGGCATCCGCAGAATTCGTGGCGCCCGGGTCTGCTATGTCGCGCAATCGGCGGCGGCGGCCTTCAATCCGGCGCATCGCTTGGGTGATCAGGTCATTGAAGCGACTGTGAAACACGGCCTGATGACGAAGGAGGAGGCAAGAAAACGGGCGCTCTATCTCTTCCGCGTGCTTGGTCTGCCCAATCCCGAAACCTTCGGGGACCGCTATCCGCATCAGGTCTCCGGCGGCCAGCTGCAACGCGCCATGACCGCCATGGCGCTCTGCTCCAATCCGGAACTGATCGTCTTCGATGAGCCGACGACAGCGCTCGACGTCACCACGCAGATCGACGTGCTGGCGGCGATAAAGCACGCCATCGAAGAGACGCACACGGCCGCGCTTTATATCACCCACGATCTTGCCGTCGTCGCCCAGATTTCCGACGACATCATGGTGTTGAGACACGGCAAGACGGTGGAATATGGCAGCGTCCAGCAGATTATCGAAGAACCGCGGCAGGATTATACACGCGCTCTTGTCAACGTCCGCCAGGAGGCACGAGCCGAAGCCGCCGATCAGTCGAGCGCGCTTTTGAAAGTCGAGAATATCAGCGCGCAATACTCCAATGGTTTCAAAGTATTGCACGATGTTTCTCTGCATGTTCCTAAAGGCCAGACATTGGCGGTGGTCGGCGAGTCAGGCTCCGGAAAATCGACGCTTGCTCGCGTGATTACCGGCCTGCTGCCGCCGAGCGATGGACGGATTATCTTTGACGGCAAGCCGTTGACGTCTGCTCTGAAAGACCGCTCGCGGCAGGAGTTGCGGCGGATCCAGCTCATCTATCAGATGGCCGATACCGCCATGAACCCGCGCCAGACCGTACGCGATATCATCGGCCGGCCGCTGACCTTCTATGACGGCCTGCGTGGCTCGGCAAAGACGGCGCGCGTGAAAGAGCTGCTGGATCAGATCGAGATGGGCAACGGCTTCATCGACCGTTACCCGGCCGAGCTTTCCGGCGGCCAGAAACAGCGCGTCGCCATCGCCAGAGCGCTTGCGGCCAAGCCCGAACTCATCCTTTGCGACGAGCCGACCTCGGCGCTCGATCCGCTGGTTGCCGAAGGCATTCTGAAACTGCTCTTGAAGCTGCAGGAGGAGGCACACCTTTCCTACGTCTTCATCACCCACGATATTGCCATCGTGCGCGCTATCGCCGACAGCGTCGCAGTGATGCATCGCGGCAAGCTCGTTCGCTTCGGTCCGAAATCGCAAGCGCTCTCGCCGCCCTTCGACGATTACACCGACTTGCTGCTGAAATCCGTGCCGGAAATGGAGATCGGGTGGCTGGAGCGCGTGCTGACGACACGGAAGATGGAGAGCGCCGGCAATTGAGCGCTGGACTATTTCGATCCCGTGGGCTCAGCGCGTAAGGCGCGCGCTGAGTTCGCGCGCGAGCGTACCGGCGTTGCGGCCGACGATCATGCTCTGGTGGTTGCCGGCAACATCGACCCAATCCGCGTGCGCAAGAAAGCGCCCCCATATGGTCTTGGGATCGCAGTCGACGGGTGAGCCCTGCATGCTGCGGTAGAAGGTCAGTTCGCCGTCGTAGCGGCTTGGCCTGTAAACGCCCTTCATGCGCAGAAGTTGTCTGGCGGCCGCATCATAAAGTGGCGGATAATCCCCCATCCATTGCGGCGCCAGTTCCGGATAATAGGCCGTGTGGGGGTCGGCGTAGCGGAAGGAAAGTGGCTTCAGTTTCTTCGCGAGGAATTCCCGTCGCTCGATCATCGGCCTACTGCCCTGAGCCGATGTTTGACGACGTGGTTGAGGATCGGTCTTCCTCAGATTCTTCTTTCGGTTATAAGCTCGCCTCCAGCGTTGCCACATGAAGCTGCCCCAGGTCATCAGCGGCCATTCTTGCTCACCCAAGGGGGTATCGAGCATGCCGAGGAACGCGATCTTTTGCCCTTGTGCCCTCAACGCACGCGCAAGCTCCAATGCAAAAACACCGCCGAAAGAATAGCCGAGCAATCGATAGGGCCCTTCAATCCCGGCTGCCTGCAACGCTTTCAGCGTGCTTTGAACCTCGTCTTCCACCCTTGCCGGTTGGTGACGATCTCGGTTGAAGGCCGTCAATGCTACGCCGAGAATTGGCCCGGGAAAGCGGATTTCCTTGATGAGCGGCTGCATTTCCAGGAAACAGCTTGCTCCGCCGGCAAATAGCAGCAAGGGTGCACTACCTTCGCCGCCTCGGAGCTCTATGATTTTCGGCGAGACTGAGAGATCTTCGTGATTGGAAATTGCAAGGCCGAGGGCATCAAGAGTGCGATGACGATAGAAGACATTGACATCCAACTCCTCTCCGGTTTCGCTCCACAAATGCTTGATGAAATTCAAGACCCGGTTGACTGAAACGGCATCGGGAATGTCGGCATCGCGGTCCAAATTAATCTTTGCTTCCCGGCGAAGCAGATCGCTGACATAGGTACACGCACTGGGATCTGCATCCGTCCTCGCAGAGAAAAGCATCTAACCGCCCCCGAATGTCAAAGCATGCGTCACCAACGTTGAGATAGACTGCAATCTTATAAAGGGACCCTTAATATATTCTGTAAAGACACAACTTTTTCTTGCATTTGAGAGCTTTCTCCATTGGCCAGCCGCATCGTCCCCGACCTAACGGCCATGAGCAGGCGAAGCGGACAATCGAGGTTTTCAATACTCTGCCGGTATCGCATAGACTTCTGCGGATGGATCGGCGAGGAACGAGCGCACCGTTGGCGGCAATCTGCGCGAGGATAGCGGCACAGGTCCGCAACGCGAGAGAAGTTCACGAAGATCCGGCTCAGTGCCGACGTGACGCCAGATCATCCGCGAGGCATAGGGAAGGTTTTCCTTTCGCCAGGAAACGCCCATTGTCGTTCCGCGCAAGTAGACGCGCTGATACTCGTCGAATGGCAGGAGGATCGTCTGTGACAGTATGGGATTCGGGCCGACCACACGCTCGGTAATGAAGATCCGGTTTCGATAGAAGGCTGCCAAACCCACATATTTGGAAAACTGCTGGATGCCGTTTCCGGGGTCACGCAGGCGCTCCATCGATTTGACATGCACCAGCCCGCCCTGCTCGATAATGCGGCTGCAGGAACAGACGACCATTCCAGGCCAGGACGGTGAGCGATGGTAGGTCTGGAAATAGCCGATATGGCGTCGGAGCGCGATCAGATCTCCGGGGAACGCCTTTAACAATTCGGAACTTTGATTGAGGTCCAGGGCCGGTTTGCGAAGCCGCTCGCGAAAGAGCCTCGGAGCGAGACCAAAGTCGGCTGCGTCGAGATCGAAATACTTGGCTATACGCGCGAGATTATGGGCAGACGGCCGCGTCTGACCATTGATATATCGGTTGAATTGTTGCCGGTTGATATCGATTGCACGGCACAGATGCGAAATGGAACGTTGCGTTGCGCAGGCAATTTTGAGGTTCTCGACCAGGTGAGGCATCTGTAACTCCGTCTTGGAATGAACTAGCGTAAACTCGCTTAAAGATGCGTCAAGTCGCGAAATTGCGTGGCCCAGCCCGGCCTCTACGTTCCCACCTACAAAATGCAAAACGAGGGAACTGTCATGACGCATGAAAAGGATCAATCTTCGCCGCTGAAAATCGGCCGCCGCCATTTCCTTGGGGGTGCCGCAGCGTTAGGCGTTTTGCCTGCCCTTGCCTCCGGCCTCCTGATGCCGCGCGATGCCCGCGCGCAGGAAGCAAAGCGTGGTGGCCATCTGAAGCTCGGCCTCAAGGGCGGCGCCACCAGCGATGCGCTCGATCCGGCGACCTATAGCGCCTCCGTCTTGTTCGTCATTGGCCGCCTCTGGGGCGATACGCTCGTGGAATCCGATCCCAAGACCGGCGCACCCCTGCCGTCGCTGGCAACGTCCTGGACACCATCGGCTGATGCGTCCGTCTGGACCTTCAAGATCAGGAACGATGCGCAATTTCACGACGGCACCAGGATGTCCGTTGCTGATATCGTCGCGACCCTGAAGCGACACGCGGACAAGAATTCGCAGTCGGGCGCTCTCGGGCTCATGGCCTCCATCACCGGCATCGAAGAAAAAGCGGGCGACCTTGTCCTGACGCTAAGTGAAGGCAATGCGGACTTACCTCTCCTTCTCACCGACTATCACCTGATTATCCAGCCGAAGGGTGGCGTCGACAAGCCGGCGGCGGCCATCGGCACCGGCCCTTATATTCTGAAAAGCTTTGAGCCGGGCGTTCGCGCCACCTTCGAGAAGAACCCGAAAGATTGGCGCTCCGACCGAGGCTTTGTCGACAGCGTTGAAATCCTCGTCATCAACGACAACACCGCCCGCATTGCAGCACTTGCCTCCAGCCAGGTTCATTTCGTCAACAATGTCGACCCGAAGACCGTCCCGATGCTGCAGCGGGCACCGACCGTCGACATTCTCCGCAACGCCGGCAAGGGCTTCTACTGCTTCCTGATGCATTGCGACACGGCGCCCTTCGACAACGCCGATCTTCGTCTCGCGCTGAAATATGCCATCGACCGCCAGTCGATCCTCGACAAGGTTCTGGGCGGCTACGGTACGATCGGCAACGACTATCCGGTCAATTCCAACTACGCGCTTGCGCCGACCGATATCGAGCAGCGGCCATATGATCCAGACAAGGCCGCCTTCCACTTCAAGAAATCGGGTCTTGATCGCCCCATTCAGCTGCTAACCTCCGATGCAGCCTTTCTGGGCGCTGTCGATGCGGCGATCCTGTTCCAGCAAAGTGCGCGCAAGGCCGGGATCACGATCGACGTCAAGCGCGAACCGGAAGACGGATACTGGACCAACGTCTGGAACAACAAGCCTTTCTGCGCCTCCTTCTGGGGTGGCCGCCCGACTCAGGATTCGCGCTACTCGACCTCCTATCTCTCGACCGCGGAATGGAACGACACGCGTTTCAAGCGTCCGGACTTCGACAAGCTGGTGTTGGAGGCCAGGGCCGAACTCGATGAAGCCAAACGCAAGGTGCTTTATCGACAGTTGGCGCTGATGGTACGAGACGATGGCGGTCTGATCCTGCCCGTCTTCAACGACTACATCATGGCCTCTTCGAAAACGCTGAAGGGATATGTCGACGACATCGGCAATGATATGTCCAACGGCTACATCGGCAGCCGTGTATGGTTTAATGCCTAAAACTCCTCGGGATATATGATCATGGCTGAGCGCAGCTTCACCACCATCGAGAATCAGTGGATCACCTTGAAGGACGGCACGCGGCTCGCCGCGCGTATCTGGATGCCTGACGGAGCGGAGAGCGATCCCGTGCCGGCGGTCTTCGAATTCCTGCCCTACCGCAAGCGCGATGGAACGAGCCCGCGTGATGAATCCACCTACCCTGTCTTCGCCGCAGCCGGCATTGCCGGCGTGCGTGTCGACATCAGAGGCTCCGGAGAGTCCAGCGGCGTCATCGATGGCGAATATACCGAGCTGGAGCTCGCCAATGCCTGCGAGTTGATCGCGTGGATCGCAGCACAACCCTGGTCGAATGGCTCGGTCGGCATGATGGGCATTTCGTGGGGCGGCTTCAACTGCCTGCAGGTGGCGGCCTTGAAGCCCCCGGCGCTGAAGGCGGTGATTTCGATCGCCTCCACGGTCGACCGCTATAATGACGACATCCACTACAAGAACGGCTGCCACCTCTCCGCCCAGCTTTCCTGGGCGGCGACAATGCTCGGCTATCAATCGCGCTCGCCAGATCCGGCTATCGTCGGTGACGACTGGCGCGATATGTGGCTGCAGCGCCTCGAGCAGGAACCCTTCTTCATGGAGGAATGGCTCCAGCATCAGCGTCGTGACGATTTCTGGCGGCATGGGTCCATCTGCGAAGACTTCGCCGGCTTCGATATTCCCGCCATCGTCATCGCCGGCTGGGCTGACGGCTATCGCAATACGCCGCTGCTGGCCGTCGAAGGGCTGGGCGATAAGGCGAAGGCGCTGATCGGCCCGTGGGTTCACAAGTATCCGCATTTCGCCTGGCCAAAGCCGCGGGTCGATTTCCACGGAGAGGCTATCGCCTGGTGGAACCACTGGCTGCGCGGCGAACCCGACGGCGTCGAGGCCGTGCCATCGGTGCGCGCCTATATTCTTGACGCCATAAAGCCCGCCAAACGCCGCGACTTCGACCCGGGTTTCTGGATCGCGAAGCAAGAATGGCAGCAGCCGGAGATGCAGTGTTTCTATGTCGAGCAGTTCGGTACGCTGATGGAAGGCATGCCGATCCCGCATGCGCCGGAACATCCCGTCTATCTGCGTTCGCCGCTCGATACTGGCACGGCTTCGGGCGAATGGTTCACCCTGAAGCCGGACGCGGAACTGGCAATCGATCAACGCGCCGACGATGCCGGGTCGCTGACCTTACAGACAGCGCCACTGATCGAGGACCACGATTATCTTGGCCGCCCGGTCGTCACCCTGACGCTGCGGTGCGACGCCGAAACCGCCAACCTCTGCGCGAGGCTCGTCGACATCCATCCGGACGGCACGGCAACGCGCGTTTCCTTTGGCGTGCTCAACCTCGCTCATCGCGATGGCAATGCCGCGCCGGAGCCTCTGAACAAGGGGCAGCAGGTCAGGGTGACCGTAACGCTCGATGCCTGCGGCTATCGTTTCCGCAAGGGCCACCGTATCCGCCTGTCGCTGTCGACAGCCTATTGGCCGATGGTGCTGCCGCCACCGGAAGATCCGGGGTTGACGATCGACATCGCCTCCATCGGCCTTGCTTTGCCCAAGCTCGGTGCGCATGAGATCATCGACATCAAGCAGCCCGACAATCCCGATCCGCTGCCGAAGTATATCGAACATGTGCCTGGTTCGACGAAGCGGCAGGTGGTGCGCGATCTCTCAGCCGGCGTCACCCGCTATGAAATCCATGAGGATACCGGCCTTTCCGAACATCCCGGCACCGGCCTTTCGACGCGGCAATTGCGCGAGGAGACCTGGTCGATCGCACCGGATGACCCGCTGTCGATGACGGGTATCTCGACATGGACGTGCGACATGAGCCGCCCCGGTTGGTTCGTCCGCACGGTCGCGACATCGTCCATTTCCTGTACGGCAAAGGACTGGGTGATCAGCGCCTCGGTCGTCGCCTATGAGGGTGAAACCGAAATCTTCAGGAAGATCTTCGAAGAGAAGCGCGTCGCCCGCGACCTGATGTAGGTCAGCGGGAGCCCGCAAACCGGCTTGCCGCCGCGCATATAGCGGCAAAGCCGGCCTGCGCGCCTTCGCTCATATGCCGTGCCCGCAGCCAGGCATGCACCATCTGCGGCTCCTCGCGGAACCACACCTCGACGCCCGCCTGCGCCAGACGCGCCGCATAATTGCGGCCGTCGTCGCGCAACGGATCATAATGAGCCACGGTAATGAAAGCGGGAGGAAGGCCAGCCATTGACGATAGGGCGAGCGGCCCTGCGACCGGATCGCCTTCCGGCGCCTGCAGAACAGTGCGGTAATAGGCGACATCGGCCGTTGTCAGGCCCGGTGCCTCCGCCATTTCTTCATAGGAGCCGGAGACGAGATCGCCGCCGAGTGCGGGATAGATCAAGATCTGGCCGACAATGCCCGAAAGCCCCTCGGCTTGCGCCCGCACCGCCAGCCCTGCCGCGAGATTGCCGCCGGCACTGTCGCCGATCAGCACGACCGACTTCTTCTCGGCCAACATTTGCTTGAGAACACTGAAGCAATCATCCGTTTGGGCCGGCCAGCGATATTCCGGCGCCAACCGATAATCGACGGAGATCAGTTCAGCGCCGGCATGATCGGCAATCTCGGCGCAGATGGCATGATGGCTTTCAAGCGAGCCAACGACGAAACCGCCGCCATGGAGATAGAGGAGCTTCGTTGCCGTGCGGATATTGGCAGGCTTGTAACGCCTGACGGGTATCGTTCCGGATACGAAGCCATCCGTCGTCTGCATGCCCTCCGGTAAAGGGCGATCGAAACGAGCGCAGAGTGCGTCATACCATTGACGCTGCTGTGCGATGGAGGCCGTTACCGCATCCGGCGGATAGAAGGAATCGCAGATTTCCATGAACTGCAAGATGCCGGCTTCGCTCGGCATAGGACGTTCAGCAGAGGTCATTGGATATCCTCGATTCGTGCCTGTACATCGACACTACGCGGCGATGCAACCGAACGCTTATCTGCCTACGGCCAGCACCGCCGCGATGGCGACATCGAAGGATGGTGATAAGTTCAATCGGCCGCAAATACGCTGCTCGACAACAGGGAAAAACCTTTTGGCATCTGCATGCATTGCGCATTGGACCATGTGAGCATTGCCAGCGCGAGAGCCGCGCCAATCACAAGCCGAAGCATGATATTTCCCCATCCATGTTGCTGCCATCGCGAGGTCAGTTGCGTCGCGGGGCATTCGATCGTTAGGCCGACGCCGTGGAAGCGGCGGGGTTCCGTCTATACTGACCTCGTGCGGCTGACTTATGGCCAAGCCATGGCAAGCGTTAGGTGCTCGCGAGCGATCCGCTCGGTGTTGCTCCGACTGCGGGGTTGGACCTTTACCTTGCGTGATATTGCTCGTCCGTCACATGCTCCAGCCAATCCACCACCTTACCGTCGAGGTGTTCGTGGATGGCGATATGGGTCATGGCTGTCGTCGGCGAAGCGCCGTGCCAGTGCTTCTCGCCCGGCTCGAACCAGACGATATCCCCGGGGCGGATCTCCTCGACCGAGCCGCCTTCGCGCTGAGCGAGACCCAGGCCCGCGGTGACAATCAAGGTCTGGCCGCGCGGGTGGGTATGCCACGCAGTTCTTGCGCCGGGTTCAAACGTGACGCTGCTGGCTGCGGCTCGCCGCGCATCATTAGCCGCAAAGACCGGGTCGATGCGGACTGTACCGGTGAACCAGTCCGAAGGGCCTTTGCCGGAGGGCTGCGCACCGTTCCTCGTGATATCCATGATGACCATCCTTTCCTGCGATGAGCCGTGACGGCTCGGCTGCATGAGGGCAATTTAGCCCGCAATTGACAAAGCGGTAGGGGGCCATCCGCGTATAGACTTATGAATTGGAGCAATAAATGTCGTTTCTCGCCGGACTTACGACGCCATCAAGGCCCGGATGCTCCGATCTGCCGATTGCAGCAGTTCGAAAGCTTCGTAACGCCGTGCATGCAACGCCTTGACGGCACCGCCCGCCGGCTCGAACTTCTTCGCCAGTCGCGACATGGTTGTCATGGCTTCCAAGAGCGAGCCGCAATGCCCGTCAGCCGTAGCGCCGAGCATGGCCGCACCGAGAAGCACCGGCTCCTCCGTATCGGCGACGGCGACAGGTCTGCCGGTCGTATCCGCGAGAAGCTGACGCACCAATCCGCTCTGGGCAGCACCACCGCTGGCGATGATCAGATCGCAGGCGATGCCGTCCTTCGCCAGCTTTTCGAGCAATTGCTTGAGGCCATAGCCGATACCGCAGAGGCCGGCGATGTACAGAGCGATGAGATCGTCGATGCCGGTTTCCAGCCCGAGGCCGGAGATGATGGCGCGCGCATCGGGATCGGCATAGGGTGAGCGGTTGCCGAGAAATTCGGGGACGACCTGAATGGATTGCGCGAGCTTCACGGCGTCGGACGCGTTGCCGCTCGTCTGCATAGCCTGTCGATCAAGCCAGGCGACCAGCGACAAGCCCTCCGCCTCGGCCTTCTGACGCGCCTCGCCGAATGCCGGATGCATGGTAACGAGATGATCGATCGCGGCACCGGCAGCGGATTGACCGCCTTCGGTCAGCCAGAGGCCGGGCACCATGGCCGAATAATAGGGTCCCCAAACGCCATCGACGAAGATGGCCGCTTCGCTCGATGCCATCGAGCAGGCGGATGTGCCGAAGATATAGGCGAGCCTGTTCCTGACATCGGCTCTACCATCCGGTCCCTGCCCGCCAAGCGTGCCGACACCGCCGGCATGGGCATCGATGAGCGATGCGCCGACCGGCGTACCAACGACAAGGCCAAGATCGCGGGCGGCGCTTTCGTTCAAGCCCTCGCCAAGCGCCGTACCCGGCTCGACGATCTCGGTGCCGATCCGCACAAAGCCTTCATCGGCCAGCTCACCAAGGCCGATATCCTTGAAATATTGCGCGTCCCAGCGCTTTTCGTGGGCCAGATAGGTCCACTTGCACGTCACCGTGCAGACCGATCTCTGCAGCGAACCCGTCGCGCGCCAGGTCAGATAATCGGCGAGATCGAAGAAATGATTCGCTGCGGCGAAGGATTGCGGCAGATTGCGCTTCAACCAAAGCAGCTTCGGCGTCTCCATCTCCGGCGAGATGCGGCCGCCGACGTAGCGCAGCACGGCATGTTTTCCGGCATTGATCTCCGCCGCCTCGCCGGCCGCGCGATGATCCATCCAGACGATGATGTTGCGATTGGCGTCGCCCGATGGACCCATAGCCACGGGTCGACCATCTGCCCTGACCGCGACCAGCGAGCAGGTTGCATCGAAGCCGATGCCTGAGACATCACCGGCCGCTATCTTTGCCATGGCGACAGCCTCTTTGACGCTGTCGCAAACAGCCTTCCATATCTGCTCGCTTGACTGCTCAACAATGCTGCCGGCCCCGTGCCAGATGGTGATCGGCCGCTTGGCCGCAGCCAGCAGATGACCATGTGCATTGAAAACGCCGGCCCGGGCACTGCCCGTGCCCACATCGATGCCGATGAAATAAGGTGCCGTCATCAGAGATCCGTACTCAAGGGCAGGATCACCAGATCCCGGATTACGATGTTACGCGGTCTCGATAGCATGAAGACCACCGCCTCCGCCACTTCGGTCGCCTCCATCAGGCCGCCTGCGGCAATCGCTTCGTCCAGTTTAGCCTGTGGCCAGTCGCTGATCAGCGCCGTCACCACCGGTCCCGGCGCCACGGCGCCGACGCGGATGCCGTGCTTGGCGACCTGACGCCGTACCGTATGCGTGAAGGCCTGAACGGCATGCTTGGATGCCGTATAGATCGGCTCCCATACCACCGGCACCAAGCCGGCGATCGAACTGGTCATGATAATATCGCCCGTCTTGCGCTCGATCATGTGCGGCAGCACCATGCGGACCGAACGGAAGGCCGCGTTGATATTCAGATCCAGCATCCGGTCCCAGGCATCGGGATCGCCTTCCGCGACCTCGCCGCCGATATAGGCGCCGGCATTGGCATGGAAGATATCGAGCTTGCCGAACTTGCCGAGAATCTGCGGCATCATCGTCGCCACGCTCTCGGGGTTTAAGAGATCGACGACGACGGGAAAGGCGTTCGGCCCCAGTTCGGCGCAAAGGCTTTTCAGGCTATCTTCGGCCCGGTCGACGAGGGCGACGCTGGCGCCCTCGTTCAATAGCGATCTGGCGCATTCCAGGCCAATTCCGGACGCAGCCCCGGTGATGGCGGCAACCTTGCCGGCAAAATCCTGTCTCATAACAATCCTTACCTTCTTGAAGAAATCAGCCGCGCCCATGCGAGGCGCGGGAACGACGGGCGAGCGAGTCGACGATGACGGCAATGGCAAGAACTGCGCCTGTAATCATGTAGCGAAGCGCCGACGACAGATCGAGCATGGTGAGGCCGCTGGCGATCGACTGGATGACGACGATGCCGAGCAGTGCCGAATAGGCGCTGCCGCGGCCGCCGAAGAGGCTGGTGCCGCCGATGACAGCCGCCGCGATCGCATTCAGATTGACGTCGCCGGTGCCCGCCTGCTGGCTGGCTGAGGCCAGGCGCGCTGCCGCGAGCACACCGCCAAGGGCTGCGAACATGGCACAAAGCACGAAGGCGCTGGTATAGATCCTGCGTACATTGATGCCGGCGCGCCGCGCCGCTTCGCGATTGCCGCCGACGGCGGACATCGACCGGCCCCATTGCGTGCGTGTCAGCGCATAATTCATGACGATGGCGAGCACCACGAACAGGGCAAACATCCAGGGAATGCCACGATCCTGATTGAGATAGAAGGCGACGAATTCCAAGGCCACGGTAATGACGGCCGCCTTCGCCAACAGGCCGCCGACGGAGGGCGCGGAGAGGTTCGCCTGCTTGCGCCGCCGCACAGTGCCCAAGCCGGTCAACAGCAGGACCGCACCCGGAATGAGCGCGAAGACATAGGCAAGCGGACGGGGGATCACCAGAAGCTGGCCGAAATTCACGATCGCCGAGCCATAGGGCAGATTGATCGAGCCGGTGGCGCCGAGCAGATAGAGTTGCATGCCGAGTACAGCGAGAAGGCCTGCCAATGTGGCAACGAAACTCGGCATGCCCAGCCGGTTGAACAGCACGGCATAGATGGCGCCGATCACGCCGCCGACGACGAGCGCGGCCGCGATCGCCAAGGCCACCGGCCAGCCCTCATTCACCCAGAGCATGCCGACCATGGCCGAGGCGAAGCCGCTGATCGACCCCACCGAAAGATCGATCTCGCCGACCATCAGCACGCAGACGATGCCGAGCGAGATGATGCCGACCGTCGAGGCGTCGAACAGCAGGTTGGCAAGGTTGTTGCTCGAAAGGAAAGTCGGGTTGAGCGTGCCGAACACCGTCCAGATGATGACGAGGCCCACGACAACGGGCAACGATCCGAGATCGCCGGAGCGCACCTTGTCGATGGAGGAGCGGATCGTGGCCGCAAGCCCGGTATCATGGTTGACGCGGACGTCGCTGCGGTCGAGCAGCAGGGTGGATTGCTTGCCATTCTCGCTCATGGCTGGCCCCCTTCTCTGAGTTCCTGTTGGGCCTGACGTCGCCCTGCCCGTCGCGACACGGCGTTTTCCGTGGCTCCGGTAATGGCGCTGACGAGTTCATGGTTTGACGTATCGGGATAGAAAATCCCGTTGTTGCGGCCGAGGCGCAGCACGACGATACGGTCGGCAACGGCGCGCACATCCTCCATATTGTGGCTGATCATGATGACGCCGAGGCCCTTGTCGCGGACGCGCTCGATGAGGTTCAGCACTTCGGCGGTTTGTGCGACGCCCAGCGCTGCGGTCGGCTCGTCGAGCATGATGAGTTTCGGCTCGAGCAGCAGCGAACGCGCGATCGCCACCGTTTGCCGCTGGCCGCCGGAAAGCGATGCGATCGGGATGCGCACGCTCGGAATGCGCGCTGCGAGCTCATTGAGCAGTGTCCAGGCGCGAACCTCCATGGCGGTTTCATCGAGCTTCAGCGGGCTCAGTTCCCGACCGAGGAAAATGTTGGCGACGACATCGAGGTTCTCGCAAAGCGCCAGGTCCTGAAAGACCGTGGCGATACCGAGATCGAGCGCCGTTGCGGGATCGCTGAGGGTCACCTGCTTGCCACGGAATGTGATCGTGCCTGCACTCGGTTGATGCACGCCGGCAAGAACCTTGACGAGCGTCGATTTGCCCGCGCCATTGTCGCCGACAAGCGCCACGACTTCGCCGGCGTGCACATCGAGGTTGATATCCGTCAGTGCCGAGACGGCGCCGAAATGTTTGGAGACCCCCTTGAGGCTGAGCACAAGCTCGCCGGACGGGGCTCTATGATCGGAAGCGTCACTCATGACCAGCCACCTTCTCGGGTTGAAATGCAATCGGATGCGTTTTGCCTCCGGCCGTCGAAGCGGCCGGAGACTGGGAGGAGCAGCCTTAGCTGCCGATACCGAGCTTCTTGCAGCCATCGGCATAACGGTCGTTGCAGAGCTGGTCCGGTGTCTGGATCGGTTTGCCGTTGACGGTTTTGTCGATGATCTCAGCCTTCAGGTTTTCTTGCGTGACCAGGGCCGGCGTGAAGAGCTTGGTCGGCGTGTCGAAGAGCTTCGTGTCGGCCTTCGGCGTCCCGCCCGAGAGCAGTTCGATCGCGACATTGGCGGCGGCGGCAGCTACGATCTCGCTCGGCTTGGAGATCGTATTATACTGATCGCCGGAAATGATGAGCTGCAGGCCGGCGATGGTCGCGTCGTTGCCGGTGACCGGCGGAACAGGATCGAAGCCGGCGGCCTTGAAGGCGGCGACAGCGGCACCACCTGTGCCGTCATTGGCGGCGACGACACCGAGGATCTTCTTACCGAAGCGAGTGATCTGGCCGCTTGCCCATTGCTGTGCTTTCGGCGGCGCCCATTCCGGCGTGTCGAACTCCGCAAGCACCGGATAGCCGCCGTCGGCCAGACCGGCATGGATGCCCTTCTTGATCAGGCCCGCGGCAGCATCGGTGGGCGAGCCGTTGATCTCGAGAAGGCCGCCATCGCCAGCCTTCACGCCCTTCGCCTTCAGATGATCGACCAGCGATTTGGCAATCATCTTGCCGATCTCTTCATTGTTGAAGGAGACATAATAGTCGGCAGCGGCCGACGGGATCGGGCGGTCGTAGGCGATGACCTTCACACCCTGGCTTTGCGCGAGCTTCACCAAGGAAGCCGCGGCAGTGGAATCGACCGGATCGAGCACGATGGCCTTCGCACCTTGCGAAATTGCCGAATTGAACTGCTGCTGCTGACGCGAAGCATCGCCATTGGCATTCTGGTAGATGACCTTGCAGCCGGCGCAGAGCTTCTTCATCTCAGCCTGGAAGCCGGGGAAATCGTGCTCTTCATAGCGCGTGGAGCTCTGGTCGGGCATCAGGAAGGCGACGGTCGCGTCCGTGACCTTGGCGGATTGCGCAAAGACGGCGGTGCCGGCCAGAAGACCGGCGGCAAGCACGGCTGCGCCGGCGATTTTCAGTGCGAAATGGTTCATTGGAATTTCTCCGTTCCATATGGTAATGGTTTCCCTCGATCATCGCGGCTGTCCGCACGCGATGCTCTTGTTTGGTTGTCCGCAAACAACGGCCATCGGGCCGACGCAGCGGTAATTTCGGACAAGCCTTCTCCTTCGGACGGCAAAGGTGCCTGCCCGTTCGCTTGCCCTGAATTTTGTCTCTCCTCCCTGTCCTCCCTTTTGTTAGGCGGCCTCCACCGCGCGTGCGTGCTGTGCCAAGAGCGATCTGAACCGGGAGGGCGCCATGCCCTTCTGATCCAGAAAACGCCGATTGAAATTCGAAATATTATTGAAGCCAGCCGCAAAGCAGATGTCGGTGATCGTCATGTCAGCTTTGCTCATCAAGAGATGGCAGGCGAAGTTGATGCGTAGCCGATTGACATATTGCACGAGCGCCATGCCGGTATGGCGACGAAAGCTGCGCGAAAAGGCGCTCGGGCTCTGGCCGGTCAATTCGGCCAGATCGCACTCGCTGAACGGCTCGGTCAGATGCGCATTGATGTAAGCCAGCGCCTGGTTGACACCCGCCGACATGAAGCCGGATGGGTCCGGCTGATAGCCGGCGCTGGCAAGCGTGCGCGTGCCTTCAGCGCGGCTCATGGCGTCGAGAATATTCATAAAGAGTTCGATGCGGCGGATGCCTGATGCCTCGACCAGTTCGCCAAGGATCGGGCCTACGATGACAGCCGTCTCAGGCGTGAAGAGCGCACCGCGGCGGCTCGTTTCAAGAATACCTGCGCAGGCCGACAGCTCCGGAAAGACTTTACTGGCATCGGCAAAGAAGGATTCGGAAAATTGCAGCACGCGGCAGCGCAGCGGTAATGTGACGCCAACTGGAACGTCGCTCACCCAGTTATGCGGCAGGTTCGGTCCCGTCAGCACCAGGTTACCCGGCTCGAACTCACCGATGAAGTCGCCGATGAAATATTGGCCCGTCGTCGCGACGACGTGATGGATTTCATATTCGGGATGGAAATGCCAGCGAACCGTGCGGTAGGGATAACCGTGTTCCCACGCCTTGAAGGATTCTCCGCTCCCGATCGCGACCACTTCCAAATCGGGGTTCATCGGCAAGCCTCCTTTCCATCCGTCCGTATTGCAACGGTTGCGGCGCCTCCTCCCAGAGGCCAGCACGTCTTCTATGTGGTAAACCTACCTCTCATAAGCGCCTGCCGCTACTACGCCTTGTACGCTCGACTGATACTTTTTTGACTTGAAGAGTGACTTATTTGGCGAAATGTGCAGTGCGGCATAGGCACTGCGATGCCGAGGGGTCGATATCCGGCATCGAGAGCCGAGAATTTCGCTTTGATCCGAGGCGTCAAGGGTGCGTTCGGCGGGCGCTTGCGGTCCGCTCGTTATTTCTGCTTCCCTTGATCGTGATGCCACTTGATGGCGAAGAACATGCCCGTGCCTAGGACGAGAACCTTAAACAGGATGAAGACTATAGGGAACCAATCCCACATTTCGGATATTTCCAGGCTAATTGACACTACTATGAGGAGCACCGCCTCGAAACGGTCATCAATTCGAGATGAGGCCCACAGACTTAGCTCGCTGAGTGCGGCGTCTCGGTTGCCGGCAGGCGGACGAGCTTACCTTCCTCGGCCTTATAAAAGTACTGACTGGCGACAAGCCAGCCCTTCAGCGGGCGTAGAGGTGGGATGCAGGTCGCCAGCATGAAGGGGCCAGTCAACAGAAACTGCACCCAAACCGGAGCGGAGAAGGCCACCTCCAGCCAGACGCCGAGAAGAACGCTCGGGATACAGGCGAAACAGATAACGAAAAATGCCGGGCCGTCGGCCGGATCGGCAAAGGAATAGTCAAGCCCACACGCCTCGCATCGTTTGCGCAGGGTCAGAAATCCATTGAACATGCGCCCCTGGCCGCAGCGCGGGCAGCGGCACCGGAGACCAGTCTGCAATGGGCTCAGCGGGGGATAGTCAATATCCATGACATTACTCCTGATTCAGTCTCTCAAGTGAATGCAATCAATTAGTAAATTGCATGCATACAATATATGTATAATGAATGGAATGATCGAGTCCAGTTGTCAGAATGACGCAGCTGCTTCCGGGCAAGGCGGGATAAACCGACGCCACACGGCGACGGAGCGAGCAGATATGCATGGTTTGGTTTGCATCATGGCAACGGCGAGACTTGACGAATCCCGCCATTATCGATGTGCTGAATATTCGTATGCTCGCCCGTATTCGCCGCAAGTTTAACCGGACAGATGCCAGTGACGCCAAGAACGACTGCGGCCAGGGCGTTTTGGGAGAATGCAATGTATAACAATATCATTTGCGCTATTGGGCTCGGCTCACGCGAACGCGCCGAGCGCCTGTTGCGCACATCCCACGCACTTCTGTCTCCGGACGGCGAATTGACGGTCGCTCACGTTATCGAGCGCTTCCTTTCGGGGCGGGAAAGCCCGGACGAATGGGCTGTCTCAACGATCACGGAAGCCGAGGAAAAGCTCAATGCCTTGTGCAGGCGTCTCGGCATTACCGCGACCATCGATGTGCGCATGGGCACGGCATCGACGACGCTGCTGACCATCGCCAAGGAGAAGAAGGCCGATCTGATTATCCTCGCAACGCATACGTCCGATATCATCGATCGCATATTCGGCTCGACGGTCGAATACGTCATCCGCCATGCGGAATGCTCCGTCCTTGTCGAGCGAGCCGACAAATCGCATGACGATATTGTTGGGAAAGCGGATACGGCGAAGAAGGCATAACGCTCCCTCGGAGTGGCCTTTCTTGCTGGGTTCTCTTCGAATATAGCGCGGTTACGGTTTGCGCCGCTCCGCGGTGATGCTACATAGCCGCTCCGACCCAAATCCAAGATGAGTTGAATGACGGAATCTGCAATCACCTGGAGCATCGCCGGCCTGACCGCCCTCGGTGTCGTCACGCGTCCGTTCCGGTGGCCAGAAGCGATCTGGGCGGTTCTCGGCGCAGCGCTTCTCGTTGCGCTTCGGCTCATCGGTCCAGCCGAGGTATGGACAGGCATATCCAAAGGTTTCGATGTCTATCTCTTCCTGATTGGCATGATGCTTTTGTCGGAGCTCGCACGGCGCGAAGGGCTCTTCGACTGGGTGGCGGCGATCGCCACGTCGCATGCCAAGGGCTCTCCCCGCAGGCTGTTCGTGCTCGTCTATGTCGTCGGCGTAGTCGTAACGGTCTTTCTGTCGAACGACGCCACCGCCGTCGTGCTCACGCCGGCCGTCTACGCAGCCTGCCGTGCGGCGCGGGTGAAGGACCCCATGCCATATCTGCTGGTCTGCGCCTTCATCGCCAATGCCGCTAGCTTCGTGCTGCCGATCTCCAATCCGGCCAATCTGGTGATCTTCGCCGGCGGCGAGATGCCGTCCCTGTCGCGCTGGATGCAGACCTTCCTGCTGCCATCCATCGTGTCGATCATCGTCACCTTCGCCTGCCTCTACTGGACGCAGCGCCATGCACTGGCGGAAGACACGATCGCCCGCGAGGTTGGCCAACCCGCCCTTTCCCATAGCGCCAGGCTGGCAGGATGGGGGCTGATAGTCACCGCCCTCATTCTGATCGTGGCGTCGGCCATGAATGTCGATCTCGGCATCCCGACATTTGTCGCGGGTCTCCTCACAACCGTCATCGTTCTCGCCCTTACCCGGCAAAATCCGCTGGAGACGGTTCGCGGCATCAGCTGGAGCGTAATCCCTCTGGTTGCGGGCCTTTTCGTGATCGTCGAGGCGGTCAACCACACCGGGCTCACCGCCCTCCTGTCTGAAAAGCTGGCGTTGCTGGCGGCTCAGTCGCAGACACAGGCAGTCGGCGCTGCCGGGCTTTCGGTTGCGATCGTCTCTAATCTGGTCAACAATTTGCCGACCGGTCTTTTCGCCGGCAGCGCCGTGCAGGCAGCCCATGTCCCTGATTCCATTGCCGGCGCCGTGCTGATCGGCGTCGATCTCGGCCCCAACCTCTCCGTTACCGGCTCGCTTGCCACGATCCTCTGGCTTGCCGCCCTTCGCCGCGAAGGGCTGCATATGGGAGCGCTGGCCTTTCTGAGGATCGGCGCCCTCGTGATGTTTCCGACTTTGATCCTCTCGCTTGCGGCCCTCGCGCTGATCTGACTGCGAACAACATCGAGTTTATAGACGACCGGTCGATTATTTGTTACGGACCGCTCATGATGACGAAGAAGAAATCGGAGCTGACTCGCAGCCATATTCTCGCAATCGGGCGGGAACTGGTGCTGCGCAAGGGTTTCGGAGGCGTGGGCCTGAAGGAGCTGCTCGAGCAGAGCGCCGTACCGAAAGGCTCATTCTATTACTATTTCGCATCCAAAGAGGCCTTCGGCTGCGCCCTGCTGAAGCAATATTGCTCCGACTACGCGGAGCGACTCGACGCGCTCTTCGGCTGGAAAGGCAATGGCCGCCAGCGGTTGATGCTCTATTGGAATGCCTGGCTTTCCGACGGCAATACGGCCAGCCTCGCCGACCGGTGCCTGGTCGTGAAGCTTGCCGCCGAGATCTCCGATCTCTCGGACAATATGCGCGTGATCCTGCTCGGCGGTGTCGAGGACCTCATTCGCCGCATCACCAACACAATCACCGAGGGACGCGAGGACGGTTCGATTTCGCCATCCTGCATCCCGGAAAAGACGGCTCGTTCGCTCTATAGCCTATGGCTCGGGGCGGCAATCCTGGCGAAGCTAGGAAAAGACAAGACACCGCTCGACCAGGCCATGCTTGCCACTGAGCAAGCCCTTTTGGCACCCGGCGGCCTTTGATCCAAAGCAGGACCAGCATGTCAACACACAAGGAAAATACAATGCGCAGTGCCATCCACGATGTCTTTGGCGATCCGGCTTCGGTCCTTTATTTGGCCGACATGCCGCTGCCAGAGCCTGCCGCCGGAGACGTGCGCATTCGCACCATTCTCTCCCCCATCCACAATCATGACCTTTGGACCGTGCGCGGCGCCTATGGCTACAAGCCGGTTTTGCCTGCCATTGGCGGCAGCGAGGCGGTCGGCTTTGTCGATGCCGTCGGGCCTGACGTCGATAAGGCGCTGATCGGCAAGCGCGTCGTCGCGGCCGGTGTCCATGGCACTTGGGCAGAGCAATTCACGGCGCCGGCAGCAAGCCTTGTTCCGGTGCCTGACGTGATCTCCGACGAGGCCGCAGCGCAGCTGATCGCCATGCCGTTCAGCGCTATCTCGCTTTTGGAATTCCTCAATGTCGAGCGCGGCGACTGGATCATCCAGAACGCGGCGAATGGTGCTGTCGGCAAGACGCTTGCCATGCTGGCACATAGCCGCGGCATACACATGATCAATCTCGTTCGGCGAGACGGCGGCATCGATGAGCTATCTGCATTCGGTATCGGCAATGCTGTCTCGACCGCGGCGCCAGATTGGAAGGCGAAGGTGCGCGCCATGATCGGCGACGCGCCGATCCGTGCCGCAGTCGATTCCGTCGGTGGTGTTGCGAGCAACGACCTGGCAGACCTGCTGGGCGAAAGCGGCCTGCTGGTTTCCTTCGGCACTGCTGCCGGCAAGCCGATGCAGATCGCCTCGAGGGCCGTCATCTTCAAACAGCTCACGATCAAGGGCTTCTGGGGCATCAAGATCAGCGCAGCCATGCCGGCGGAAGAGCGGCGGCGGCTGATCAGCGAACTCATCACACGCGTCGCCTCAGGCGAAGTCAAGCTGCCCGTGGAGGCAGCCTACGACATCACCGAGATCTCGGAAGCTGTGAAATCATCGCTGGCGCCCGGCAAGACCGGCAAGGTTCTGCTCAAATTACTATAGGTTTCCTAGGCCTTGGCGTAGCTGCCGCAGAGAACTGGGGCGGCTTCGTGGCACGCAGCTAGATCGATTGCAGCGCCTGCGAACGATTGCGCAAAAATTCGCGGAATTGCTCTTGTCCCTCTAGTTACTAGAGGATGTAGCGATGGTTCCAAGACAAAATCTGGAACCGAAACATGACGTCGCCAACACAACAGAGCCGCTATCGCGTAGAGGGCATGGATTGCGCCTCCTGCGCCGCGAAAATCGACACGGCCGTTCGCCGGCTGCAGGGTGTCGAGGATGTTTCCGTCTCGGTCACCGCAGGCACGATGACGATCAAGCATCAGAGCGCCCCGGACCTGTTACCCAACATAACCAAGCGGGTTACGGGACTGGGCTACAAGGTTTTTCCACTGTCGCAAAGCAGCGTTCCGACAGAAAAAGCCAATCATGACGATCACATCTGCGGCTGCGGGCACGACCATCACGCGCACGAGTCCGACGGCCGCGACCATGGTCATGCGGGGCACGATCACGAGCATGATCACGGCGCCGACGGGCATCGACATGATCATTCCGGTCACAACCACGCTTCGGATGAGCGCGATGCCTCGGTTGCCGGCCTCCACGGTCATGATCATGGACCGACCAGCGGGCCATGGTGGAAATCCGCCAAGGGCCGCCTGACGATCGCAAGCGGTGTGGCGCTCGCCGCCGCCTGGGGTATCGGCAAGCTGGTTCCGGCACTGGACGTCTGGATCTTCAGTGTGGCCGTGCTTGTCGGCTTGGTGCCTATCGCCAGGCGCGCCCTCATGGCCGCAAGGATGGGCACGCCGTTCTCGATCGAAATGCTGATGACGATCGCGGCCATCGGCGCCGTTATCATCGGTGCCGGCGAAGAAGCTGCTGCCGTCGTCTTCCTCTTCCTGATCGGCGAGTTGCTGGAGGGCGTTGCGGCCGGCAAGGCGCGCGCCAGCATCCAGTCCCTCACGGATCTGGTGCCCAAGACCGCGCTCATCGAGGAGAATGGCAAGACCCGCGAAGTGCAGGCTGAAAGCCTTGCTGTCGGCGCCATCATCCTGGTGCGCCCCGGCGACCGCGTTCCGGCCGATGGCGTGATTCTCTCCGGCGAAAGCGCCATCGACGAGGCGCCGGTGACAGGCGAAAGCACGCCGGTGCGCAAGGGCGTGGATGCAGGCGTCTTTGCCGGTACGGTCAATGGCGACGCCGCGCTGCGTGTTCGGGTAACGGCAGCGGCATCGGACAATACCATCGCCCGCGTCGTCAAGCTGGTCGAAGAGGCGCAGGAATCGAAGGCTCCGACCGAGCGTTTCATCGATCGCTTCTCGCGTTATTACACGCCAGGTGTCGTCGTTGTCGGTGCACTCGTCGCCGTGATCCCGCCTTTATTCCTGGGCGGCAGTTGGAGCGAGTGGGTCTATAAGGGTCTGGCGATCCTGCTGATCGGCTGCCCGTGCGCCCTGGTCATCTCGACGCCGGCGGCAATTGCGGCATCACTGTCTTCAGGCGCCCGCCGCGGTCTGCTGCTGAAGGGTGGCGCCGTGCTGGAAAATATCGGCAAGGTCACCGCCGTTGCTTTCGACAAGACCGGCACCTTGACCGAAGGCAAGCCCAAGGTCACCGATATTGTTGGTCTCGGCATGAATGAAACGGACGTGTTGCGCCTGGCAGCCGCGCTCGAAACCGGCTCCAGCCATCCCCTTGCCCGCGCCATCCTCGACCGCGCGGCTGAAGCCGGAACGGATATCCCTCAGGTCATCGATGCCAAAGCGATCGGCGGAAAGGGTGTGAGCGGTACGGTCGACGGAGTGGATGTATTCCTCGGATCGCCGCAGGCGGCTGCTGACCGAGTGTCGTTGACTTCGGGGCAATCGGCTCGGATCGCCGCGCTCAACGATGAAGGGAAAACGGTTTCCGTCGTGGTTGCCAAGGGTGCGGCCGCCGGCCTGCTTGCCATGCGCGATGAACCCCGTGCCGATACGGCCGCGGGTCTCAAGGCGCTTGCTGATGCGGGGATCAAGACCATCATGCTGACGGGCGACAATCAGCGCACGGCGCAGGCGATCGGCAAGACGCTCGGCATAGAGGTTCGCGCGCAACTATTGCCCGAAGACAAGCAGCGGATCGTCGGTGAGCTGAAGCGGCAAGGCTTTCAGGTCGCCAAGGTCGGCGACGGCATCAACGATGCGCCAGCGCTGGCAGCCGCCGATGTCGGGATTGCCATGGGCGGCGGTACCGACGTTGCACTGGAAACGGCGGACGCCGCCGTGCTGCATGGCCGCGTCGGAGATGTCATCGAGATGATCGATCTTTCCAAGCGGACGATGAGCAATATCGGCCAGAACATCACCATCGCGCTCGGCCTCAAGGGTGTCTTCCTGGTGACCACGATCGTTGGTATTACCGGGCTCTGGCCGGCGATCCTCGCCGATACCGGTGCAACCGTACTGGTGACCATGAATGCCCTTCGCTTGCTCGCCTTGAAGCCGCGCCGGGTCGCAGTCTGAATTGTTGACGGGCGCCGACGAACAGGCCGGCGCCCTGATATCAATTCCGAGATTGCAAAGAGATCAGGATCTCCTGGCGGACAGATAACGGCGCGGCGACAGGCCGAATGCCTTCCGGAACATGGCGATGAAGCTGCTCGCGCTCGCATAGCCCAAGCTGTCCGCCACCTCAGCGATCGGTGCTCCCGCGCTCAGATGCTCCAGTGCCAGCAACAGCCGAGCCTGCTGGCGCCAATTTGCGAAAGACATGCCCGTTTCTGCATGGAACAGCCGCCTGGCTGAACGCTCGGATATGCCCGCCCGCTGCGCCAGTGATTGAAAGGTCTCCTCGCTGGCGGGGTCCTGCAGTACGGCGTCCGTGATGCGCAGAACACGCCGGTCCGTCGGCATCGGCAGATGCAGGCTTTCACGCGGTGCGGCCCGAACCTCATCGAGTAGAACGGCTGCGAGGCGACGCTGCTGCGCCGACAACTTTTCCTCCCAATGCCATGTGGTTGCCCGGCGCACCAATGCTCGCAACACGTCACTGACGCTCAGAACACAAGGCGTCACCGGCAAGCCGGCGCTGGCGCTTGGCGTCAGCAGGATGCCCCAGCCGCTCAGCACGCCGTTGATCCCCGCCTTGTGCATGACACCAGGCGGAATCCAGCCCGCACGCTGCGGCGGTAGCAACCATGAACCGCCTGGCGTATCGACACGGACGAACCCGCTCTCAATGCAGAAAAGCTGCCCGCGGCTATGCGCGTGCCAATCATATTCCTGAGTGCCGAGACGGAAGGCGCTGCCCGGTTCGTCCGATCCCCAAAAGGCGATGAGCGGCGGCCCGTCGAGACGGTCGCCAATATCTTCGATGCTCATGTTTCGTTTGGCCGTTTTGCAACATTTAAAGACCGAATGTCGTTATCACGCTCCGGCGGCCTTCGGCTATATTTCTCTCGAAAGATCGAAATCGACCAATGAATGGAATAGAAGACCCATGCAGGACTTTCATGTCGTCATCATCGGCGCTGGCCTCGGTGGCTTGTGCCTCGCACAGGGGTTGAAGCGCGCCGGCATCCGTTTTGACGTGTATGAGCGCGATCCGGCTGCCGATAGCCGCCTGCAAGGCTATCGCATCCGTATCGACGCAAACGGGCAGCAAGCGCTAGCATCATGCCTGCCGACCGCTCTGTTTGACCTCTTTCGAGCGACCGCCTCGACGAGCCCTCGATCCGCATGCTTCCTGACCCCTCAGCTTCTGCCCGTTACCGGCCGCACGCCGACGAGCTGGGATACCGGCGAGAATGACGACGATGGCGATCTGAGCGTCAATCGCCTCACCCTTCGCGAAATCCTGCTGTCGGGGATCGAGGACCACGTCCATTTCGGCCATGCCTTTACGCGGTATCGCTACATGGATGACGGGCGTGTCGAGGTGCATTTCGAAGGTGCCGCCTCGGTTTCCTGCAGCATGCTCGTCGGTGCCGACGGTGTGAACTCGCAGGTGCGACGCCAGTTGGCGCCCTATGCCGAGCCGGTGGACACGGGCTCCATCTGTGTCTACGGCAAGAGCGAAATACCACTGAGCGATGCCGCCGATCTGCTTGGAGACGGAACGACCGTGATCTTTGCCGATGGGTGCACGGCAATCTTCGATCTCATGCGGTTCGGCGATCACTTCCCGAACCTTGCCGCCAGTCTCGCGCCCGCTTGCAAGCTGACGTCATTTACCGATTATCTCTATTGGGCGCTGATCGCCCCCCGCCAGAGGCTGGGACTGGAAACATATGACCATACGCAAGATCTGCCCGTCTTGCTGAGAACCGCCATGCGCGGCTGGCATCCGGAGCTGAAGCAGATCATCAGCCGGAGCAAGGTCGAAGCGGTGGCAGCGCTTCCCGTCAGAGGCGGGCGCCCCGACGCCCTTTGGCCGTTCGGTGCCATCACGCTTCTGGGCGATGCAATCCACGCAATGAGCCCTGCCGGCGGCCTCGGCGCCAATACGGCCCTCGAAGATGCCCGCATGCTGGCGCAGATCCTGGCCGAAACCGGAAAGGAGACAAAGACCACCTGCACGGCCCTGCTGGATTACGAGACCGATATGCGTGAACGGGCGGCTTACGCCATCGCGTCGTCGCAACACGGTGCCGAGATGCTGTTTGCTGCCGTGACCGATAAGATCGCCTGAGGAGACCGATATGACAATCGATACAACCGACTTCGCCTTTCACGATGTCGCTCTATGGCCGATCGTGCGCCATTCCGCTGCCTCAGTGCATCCGGGCTATTCGAAGCAATGGGAGCGGGAGATGGACGCCCTGCTCGCCCTCTCGATGCCTTTCGTCGTGATCATGGAAGGTGACGAACACACCGAAGAGCACGAGGATCGCAAGGCCCGCGGCATCTGGCTGAAGAAGAACAAGACGGCGCTTGCTGCCGTTTGCAAGGCAGTCATCGGCATTGAGGCAAGCGCAATCAAGCGCGCCGCCATGCAGCTGCAGATGAGCCTTGCAACGAAGGCATTCGGCATAAGAATGGAAATCGTTGCATCTCGGGAGGAAGCGCTGCTTCTTGCTGAGCGGATTCTGAAAGGAAAGGACGCCGCGACTTCTCTCGCCTGCTAACCGACGCTATGCCCGACCGTCTTCAGGGCATAAGCGAACCGGACCTGACTGGCATAGAGCCCATCGATCCAACATAGATGTGGGACGGTCGCGACCCTCAGGATGCGGATCGACGCAGAAGCGTGGTCTCCTTCCAGCCAAGTTCCGGAGCGACCAGCGTCACGAAGTCATGGATGATCTGCCGGTATTCCTCATCGTGGAACTCGTAAGGCAGTTCCAGGCGGAATTCGCTGATATGAGGAAGGATCGGATCCTTACGCAGGCGTTCGAGGATTTCGTCCGACGATCCCACAAGATCGCGCGCGAAAAGCGTGCGCCGTTCGCCGTGAGGCGAAAGCGTGCGCTCATAGCGGCCGGCGGCATAGTCGGTATAGCGTTTGCGGGTGATCGCATCCGCGCTGTCGAAAGGCACGATGACTCGCCCGAGCGCCACCCGCCTCGTATCGCCGCCAGAGGCGCGATAGGTTTCCAGCTGTCGCGATTGAGCAACGAAGAAATCGTCGGTCTGCTCGCCTGTCGTGACATTGCCGATCAGCAGATTGAAGCCATTGCGGCCGGCCCATTCGGCAGACCGCAACGAACCGCCGCCATACCAGATGCGATCGATCAAGCCTTTCGCATAGGGCTGAAGCCGCGGCCGTTGCGGGCCAAACGGCGTCTTGATGAGCGTATCCTGATTGCCGAGATAGGCGCCCCTCAGATTGTCGGCAAAGCGCAGCACCCGCTGATGGGAGAAATCGTGGTTCTCCCAATCGCCATCGAAAGCAAGCGGCCCGATCAGATCCGCATGCAGCGGCCGACCAGCGCTCAATCCGATGTTCAGCCGTCCGCGCGAGAGCACATCCACCGTCGCCAGATCCTCGGCCAGCCGATATGGGCTTTCATAGCCGATGGGAATGACGGCGGTGCCGAGCTCGATGTGGCGCGTGCGCTGCGTCGCAGCCGCCAGAAAGGCACTCGCCGAGGAAATGCCGGGCTCCAAGTGCCGCTGGCGAACCCAGGCGCTGTTGAACCCCCTCTGTTCTCCGTATTCGAGCAATTGCAAGGTCTGTTCCAGACCGGCGAGTGGATCCTCGTCCGGATAGTTTCCAGGCGTGAGAAAGCCTATATGGCTGATCGATGCGGCTTGGCGGCTCATGCGGCTGTCTCCTCAAAATTTCGGCAGGCCTGGCGGATTGGTTTCCGACGTCGGCAAGGCTTCCTCGGCAAGATGCCAATGATCGAGGATCTTGGCGTAGGTGCCATCCTTGATCAGTCCATTCGTCGCGAGCGTCAGCGCCGGTGCAAGGCCACTGCCCTTTCGCGTGGTGATCGCGACATCCGAGCGATCCGGCCAACCGGCGCTCAGCGTGCCCACGCGCTTGATATCCTTGTCGCGGGCGGCGATGTAGACAAGCTGGGCGTGCGGCTGCACGATGACATCGGCGCGGTTGGAACGCAGAGCCAGAAGGCTCGCCGCCTCGTCGTCGTAATATTGCAGCTCTATCGGCTTCAAACCGGCTTTGACATCCTCATCGCTCCATTTGAGCAGGATGCGCTCCTGGTTCGTGCCGGCACCGACGATGATGCGAAGGCCAGCCGCGTCCTTCGGCTCCTTGATACCAGTGATCTTGCTGTCGTTCTTGACGAAGAAGCCGTGCAGGCCCTGTCGATAGGTGGAGAAATCGAACTTCTCCTTGCGCTGCTCGGTGACGCCGACATTGGAGATCACGGCGTCGTATTTGCCCGAGGTCAGCCCCAGCGGCCAGTCGATCCAGGCGACCGGGACAAGCTCGAGCTTCAGGCCAAGCGCATCGGCAACCGCATAGGCATAATCGGGATCGGCACCAACCACCGTCTTAGCATCAGTCGCATAGGTCGCAAGCGGCGGACCGCCTGGTGCGACCGCCACGGTGAATGTGCCTGATGTAACGAACTTGAAATCCTTCGGAATAGCGGCAATCGCCGCTTCGTTTTTCGCCGCGTGAACACGTTCTGGTTGTTCCGGGCTTAGATCGAAATCTTCGGTCGCCATTGCCGGCGCGAGACCGGTCAAGGCAAGCGCCACTGCGCCTGCCAGCATAGTCTTGAAGTTGATGCGGATAGTCACGGAACCTGTATCTCCATTTGAGATGGATGGGAGCGGACCGACGTGAGCCCCACTGACGCCGGTCCGCCCGACCAACATTACGAACCGCTCTTCGGTAGGCCCGCAGGGTTGGTCTTGGATTGATCGACCGCTTCGGCAGTCAGGCTCCAGCGCTTCAGCACTTCGCCATACTTGCCGTTCTTGATCAGATCGTTGAGTGCGAGGGTGATCGCGTCAGCAAGGCCAGCGCCCTTCTTCGTCGTCACGGCGATTTCGGCCGTCAGCGGCCAACCGCCGGAGACAGTGCCGACAAGCTTCCTCGTGCCGTTGATAGCGGCCTTATAGGCCTGCGTCGCATTCGGATTGAATTCGACATCAGCTCGACCGGACTGCAAGGCAAGATCGGCGGCGGCACGGTCGTCGTAATATTGAACCTCGATGGGCTTCAGGCCGGCTGCCACATTCTGCCGGTCCCATTCCAGAATGATCTTCTCCTGGTTGGTGCCGGCCCCGGTGATCACCTTGAGACCTGCAACATCCTTCGGCTCCTTGATCGAGGTGATCTTGCTGTCGGCCTTCACGTAAAAGCCAAGCACATCCCTGCGATAGGTGGAGAAATCGAACTTCAGTTTGCGCTCTTCCGTGACCGTCACGTTGGAAATGACAGCATCATACTTTCCGGAGGAGACGCCGAGCGGCCAGTCCTCCCAGGCGACCGGCACCAGGTCGAGCTGCAGGCCGAGGGAGTCGGCGAGCAACTGCGCGATATCGGGATCGGTGCCGACGACCGTTTTCGCGTCGGTCGCGTAGGTGGCGATCGGCGGGTCCCAGGGGTTGATCGCGACCGTGAACTTGCCGGGATTGACGAACTTGAAGCCCGGCGCAATCGCCTTGATCGCTGCCTCGTCCTTCTCGGCACGGATGCGATTGGATGTATCCGGGCTCAGGTTGAACTTTTCCGCCGCAATCGTCGGCGTCCCACTCATCGCTACCGCCGTCAGGACGCCGGCAACAATATATCTTGCTCTCTCAATGAATGTCATTTCCCTTCTCCTTTTTCAATTATAAGTTGTCTATACTGCTACAATGATCCGGACGCCTGCTGCGTCAGAGCATCGAGTGCCTGCCTGCGACTGCTAGAGAACCTTGGCGAGGAAAGCGCGCGTGCGCGGATGTCTCGCATCATTGAGGATCTGTGTTGGTGAGCCGGCTTCGATGACGTGGCCGCCCTCCATGAAGACGATGCTATCGGCGACCTCGCGGGCAAAGCCGATCTCGTGGGTGACGATGACGAGCGTCGTGCCGGTACGCGCAAGCTCCTTGATGACATCGAGGACTTCGCCGACGAGCTCGGGATCGAGTGCGGAGGTTGGCTCGTCGAAGAGAAGGACCTTCGGCCGCAACGCCAGGGCACGGGCGATGGCAACACGCTGCTGCTGGCCGCCGGAGAGCTGGCGGGGATAGGCATCGATCTTGTCGCTAAGGCCGACGCGGGCGAGAAGCTCTTGCGCATAGGCGGTCGCTTCGTCGCGGCTCACCCCACGTACCTGGATGGGTGCCTCGATAATATTTTCTAAAACAGTGAGATGCGGAAACAAGTTAAAGTTCTGAAAGACCATGCCGATGTCGGTCCGGCGCTTCAGAATGTCCTTTTCCTTGAGCTCATAGAGCACCTCGCCCTTCTGCGTGTAACCGACGAGTTCGCCGTCGACGGAGATGAAGCCGCTGTCGACGCGTTCGAGATGGTTGATGGCGCGCAGCAGCGTCGATTTTCCCGAGCCTGACGGGCCGATGATAGCCGTCACGCTGCCGGCCGGCAGGTTGAGCTCGACATCGTCGAGAACTTTCAGCGTGCCGAAGCTCTTTGAAATACCGTGGATGCGCACAGCACCGCCCCTGGCACGAAGATCTATCACGCTCCGAAAAGCGGCGAATGCCCTAGTGTCCGAACTACCGTCTACGGTAGCGGGCAGCGGTCGCTGGATGCGTCGGAAGAATGCCTGAAATGGCAAAGGTGTCGGATTACGCACCGCACCCTTGGAGAAATAGCGCTCGATATAGTGCTGGGCAATCGATAGCACCGTCATGATGACGAGATACCAGACGGTTGCCACCATCAGCAGTGGAATGACTTCCAGATTGCGGCGGTAGATGACCTGCACCGTGTAGAAGAGTTCCGGCAGGGCCAGCACGTAGACCATGGAGGTGCTTTTGGCGAGGCCAATGATCTCGTTGAAGCCCGTGGGCAGGATGGAGCGCATCGCCTGCGGCAGAACGATGCGGAACGCCTGACGGCGGCGCGACAGGCCGAGGGACGCGGCCGCTTCCAGCTGGCCTTGATCGACCGACAGAATGCCGCCGCGCACGATTTCGGCAAAGAAGGCCGACTGGTTCAGCGTCAGCCCGAGAAAGGCCGCGGCAAACGGCGTCAGGAGCTGCGTGGTCGGATAATCAAACAGAACCTTGTCGCTGAACGGGACTCCAATGCTAATGGTTTCATAGAGATAGCCGAGATTATTGAGAACCAGCAGCAACACGATCATCGGAATCGAACGCAGCAGCCAGATATAGCCCCAGGAGAGGCTTGCAAGTAGCGGCGACTTCGATACGCGCGCCAGCGCCAATGCCGTTCCTAGGATGGATCCTGATACCGCCGCAAGCGCTGTCAGCAGCAACGTCCTGCCAAGCCCGACCAGTACCGGCTCCGCAAAGAACCACTCGGCGAAGACACCCCAGCCCCAGCGCGGATTGGTGAAGGTGGAGTAGAGGACGACCGCCATGACGACTGCGGCAAAGATCGTGCCGGCGGTTCGTCCAGGGTGCCTCGCCGGCACGATGCGATAACGCGAATAATCTGTCTTCGTCTCGGCGGCTCCAGTGCCTCGATCGACACCCGCAAAATCCGTCGTCAGCGCCATAATCCTTACCCTTTTTGATTGTCGTTGATCCGCTACGCGTTACCGGCCGGCGGCTGCCAAGCGCTGCTGCGAGCCCGAGGTTTCGGCGATATAGGCCAGAGCCAAATGGCTGATATCCTTCTCGAAAGGCAGGCTCTTGTAGATTTCCGGATCGACGGAGGTATCGAACAGGGCCGTGTAGCCATTATTGAGGTAAAGACCGACGGCCTCGGGCTGGCGAAAGCCTGTCGTCAGATAGATGCGGCGATAGCCCTGCCGCGCCGCCTGGGCCTCCAGTTCGACCAGCAGCCTACGCGCCAATCCCTGACGACGGAGATCGTGCCGCGTCCAAATCCGTTTGAATTCGGCGGTTTGGTCGTCATAGTGCTTGAAAGCGCCGCCGCCGATCGTCTCACCATTTCGGAGCAGGAGCAGAAAATTGCCATGCGGCGGCGCAAAGGCTTCCGGCGGATAGCGATTGAGTTCGGCAGCCGCCCCTTCGGCATTGAAATAGTTGCCGTAGCGGCTGTCATATTCATGGATCAGCTCGTCAATCAGCGGCTTGGCGCGGGGGTCCAGCGTGGTCGTATAAAGAAACGTGTCGCTCATATCGTTCGTCACCCGTTGTCATTCGCGAGGAAAGCTTCGGCGAGCCGCACCCAGTAGCGGGCTGCCGGTGCGATGATGGCGTCGTTGAAATCGTAGCGGGCGCTGTGCAGCGGCGCGCTGTCGCCATTGCCGACGAAGAGGTAGCTCCCTGGCTTTGCCTGCAGCAGGAAGGCAAAGTCTTCGCTCGCCGTCCTCGGCCGGAAATCCGCCTCGACGGCAGCGCCTCCAAGCGCCTGCAAGGCGACATTGCGGGCGAATTCCGTCTCTTCGGCATGATTGACGAGCGCGGGAAAACCTAGGCGGTAATCGACTTCCGCCTCGGCGCCAAAGCTTTCCGCCTGCGCGCGCGCCAAGGCGGAAATTCGTTCCTGCAATCTCGCCCGAACAGTCTCATTGTAGGCGCGCACGGTCAGCTTCATCTCCACGCTTTCCGGGATGACGTTCGAAGCCGAACCGGCGTGAATGGAACCGACCGTTGCGACAGCCATCTCCTGAGGATCGATATTGCGCGAGACGACGCTTTGCAGGGCGGTGATGAACGAGGCCGAAGCCAGCACCGGGTCGACCGCACGATGCGGCTCGGCACCATGCCCGCCTTTTCCAACGATCGTGATGACCGCCTTGTCGACTGAGGCCATCGCCGGGCCGGCAACGAAACCAAACTGCCCCGCCCCAACGCCGGGCCAATTGTGCAGCCCGAAGACCGCATCGACGGGGAAACGATCGAAAAGTCCTTCCGATAACATCTTGCGCGCACCGGCGCCGATTTCCTCAGCCGGCTGGAATATCAGCCGCAGCGTGCCGCTGAAATTGCCGCTTTCGGCAAGATAGCGGGCTGCAGCCAGCAGGATCGACGTATGCCCGTCGTGACCGCATGCATGCATGACGCCGGGATTGGAACTCGCATAATCAAGCCCCGTCGCCTCTTCGATCGGCAAGGCATCCATGTCGGCGCGGATGCCGATACAGCGGTTGCCATTGCCCCGCCTCAGCGTCGCGATCACGCCGGTACCGGCTATGCCTGTTGCGACGTCGTAGCCCCACTCGGCAAGCAGCGAGGCCACCTTCTTGGCGGTACGATGCTCCTGAAAGGCGAGTTCGGGATATTGATGCAGATCGTGCCTAAGCGCGATGATTTCATCGAGATAGGCGGCGATCCCTGTCGCGATTGGATCGGTAATCGAAACGGTCTTGATGATGGCGTTCATGGTGATCGTCCTGGCTCAAGCGCCTACGGCCTTTGCGGGTTCGATGTCGGCAGCCTCTGCCGCATAACGGCTTTCGCGATACGGCAGTCCCAGATGATCGCGGAGCGTCTCGCCTTTCAAAGCGGGATCGAAATAGCCCCGCTCGGTCAGGATCGGCAGGACATGCCTGGAGAAATCGTCGAAGCCTTCACCGATGACGGGGAAGCCGAGGATGAAGCCGTCGGCGCCCTCTTCGTCCACCCAGCGGATGATTTCATTGGCAATGTGCTCGGCCGTGCCGATGAAGGAGGTTCGCGGCGTTGCTGCGTCGAGCGCCACTTCGCGCAGGGTGAGACCTTTCTCGCGCGCCGTCTTTTTGATCCGGTCTGTCGTCGCGCGGAAATTGTTGCGGCCGATATCGCCAAGGTCGGGAAACGGCTCGTCCAACGGGTAGGCGCTGAAATCGTGATGATCGAAGAAGCGGCCGAGATAGGCGAGCGCTTCCTCGATGGTGACGAGATTGCGGATCGCCTGGTATTTGGCTTCCGCCTCCTCCTGCGTAGCGCCGACGATCGGGCCGATGCCGGGGAAGATGCCGATATCGGCGGCGCTGCGGCCATGCGCGATCGCGGATTGTTTGACCTGCTTGTAGAAGATCTTCGCGTCTTCCAGCGGCCCGCCATTGGTGAAGACGGCATCGGCATGTTTGCCGGCCAGCCGGATGCCGGAATCGGATGCACCAGCCTGGAAGACCACCGGCTGGCCCTGCTTGGAGCGACCGATATTGAGGGGGCCTTCGATGCGGAAGAACCGGCCTTTGTGGTTCAGGCGATGCAGCTTGGATTTGTCGGCGTAGACGCCGCTCTCACGGTCGCGCACGAAAGCATCGTCGTCCCAGGAGTCCCAGAGGCCCTTGGTGGCGTCGAGATATTCATCAGCGATCTCGTATCGCAGCTCGTGCTCGGGGTGCTCGCGGCTATAGTTGCGGCCGGAGCCTTCGAGCGGTGAGGTTACTGCGTTCCAGCCCGCGCGGCCGCCGCTGATGAGATCGAGCGAGGCAAATTGCCGGGCAATGGTGAAGGGATCGCTATAAGAGGTCGAAACCGTACCCACCAGGCCGAGCTTGGTCGTGAAGGCGGCAAGCGCTGACAGAATAGTCAGCGGCTCGAAGCGATTGAGGAAGTGCGGGATAGATTGCTCGTTGATATAGAGACCGTCCGCGACGAAAGCGAAGGCGATACCGGTCTCTTCGGCCTTACGGGCCGTCTTGACGAAGAAGTTCAGATTGGTGCTGGCATCGGCTGGAACGCTCGGATGCTTCCAGGCATTCATGTGGCCGCCGGGACCCTGTAGCATGATACCGAAAGTGACGTGTTTTTGAGCCATGATGATCCTCCTGGGACAGGCCGCTCAGGCAACGAGGGAAAGGCGTTCTTTGGCGAGCAGCTCTATGGAATTGAGCCGTTCGGCCGCGGTTAGCGCCGGCGTGTCGAGCACGAATTCTTCGACGCCGTAGCGTCGATGGAGTGCGTCGAGCTCGTCACGGATCTGCGCCGCCGTACCGTGCAGCACGCTCGGTGCCTTCTCCTCGGTTCGGAAGTCCGAGAAGCCGGCCTGCCGCGCGAATTCCGCCGCTTGCTCCTGGGTGCCGACATTGACGCTTTGGCCGTTGGGCAGGAAGAGCTTGACGATGCGCAGCTGGCCGACGCGCTCACGGGCATGGGTTTCGCTTTCGGCAGCAAAGGCTGCGAGCGCCAGGATCGGCACCTTGCCAACCGTCGCATTCCCGTAGGCTTCGAAGGTATTGCGCAAATTTTCCGGATCGCCGTTCAGATGGCTGGCAAACACCAGCCTCCAGCCCTTCTCCGCGGCGAGTTTCGCACTCTCGACGCTGGCGCCAAGAAGGAAGCGCTCCGGCGCGCGTGGCGGAAACGGCGTCGCCAATGCGCCATCCGAATGCGGGTCGGCCGCAAGATAGGTGTTGATATCGGAAAGCTGCTCGGCGAAGTCAGGCTTCTTCTCGGGATCGAAGGCCCGCTGCAATGCCCGCGTCGAGAGCGGAAAGCCACCCGGCGCCTTGCCGACACCGAGATCCACGCGTCCCGGCGCCAACGAAGCCAGGAGATTGAAAGTCTCGGCAACCTTGTAGGCGCTATAATGCTGCAGCATGACGCCGCCGGAGCCGACGCGGATCCTCGAAGTGCGCGCAAGAAGATGAGCGATCAGGACTTCCGGCGCCGAGCTTGCGAGGTTCGCCATATTATGATGCTCGGCGACCCAAAAGCGATGATAGCCAAGTTCTTCGGCCCTAACGGCCAGCCTCGTCGTTGCGCCAAGCGCATCGGTGGCACTGAGCCCCTGTTCAATCGGACTTTTGTCGAGAAGACTAAGGAGATAAGACATGCCGTTTAATCCATGTTTTCGCTCGATGTCGACCATGGAGCTCTATAGTCTATAAAAAACATAGATTTTAAGTTATTTAAGAAACAGCTTTCTTTTTCTTCCGCCGGATGCGGAAAAAAACGGCAGTGTCGTGCGAGCTGGCAGTGAATTCACGATTCCAAGCGCATTCGGCAAAGGGAAAAGGCACAATCGACGGCGATTGCATGCAATAGATTGCCAAAACCCGCAAATCAGTTCACCTTTCGACCATGCCAGATATCGCACGACCATTCGTGACCGATGATGACCCTGATCGGGACATTCGCTGCCAGGACGCGCTTCAAGCCGCTTATCGAGAATTGGTGAGCGCTGCGATCATGGCGGGATGGTCTGAACGTGAGGTCGTTCTCGCGATTGGTGAGCTTGCGGACAAGCACTTGCTCTCGCTTGAAACCAATGACAACGCAGATGCTTTGATTGCATTGCTCCGGCGGATGACCTGATGGCCCCATCCGGGCCACGTCGCAAGCGACCTTAAATTTCGGCTCTTTCGCTATTGAGGCGTGGGTAGGTTATCCTCACGAGGGCAGGCGCTACAGTTCATATGTTGATGGCAGCCGGTTGTTTCTCTTGCTGGAAAGATGCCACGGTCGCAGTCTGTACGAATTCAGACAAACAATTCCTATTATAGTCTATAAAAATAGTTTGCTATTTCTATCGATCCAGTCCCCGATTTCGCTAGGTTCTGCGCATTGCATTCACGGAACCGCCGGCAGATCTGATCCGGCCAAGGGGACTAGTTATGAAGTTCAACACACTGATCACTGCGGCCGTGATGGGTTTCGCCAGCATTTCGATGGCGGTCGGCGCGGCCGCTGCCGACAAGAAGGTCGTCGTCGCCTATCAGACCGATGCCCTGCCCTCCTCCGTCGCGATCGCCAACGGCGAGTTCGCCAAAGAGACCGGCTATGAGATCGACTTCCGCAAGTTCAACTCCGGAGCGGAGATCTTTGCCGCCATCGCATCCGGCGACGTCCAGATCGGCTATGTCGGCTCAAGCCCGTTTGCCGCTGCCGCCTCGCGCGGGCTGGAGGTGAAGGCATTCTACCTCTCGTCCATCTCCGGCGTCGATGAAGCGCTCGTGGTGCGCAATGGCTCCGGCATCAACACACTTGCCGATCTGAAGGGGAAGAAGCTCGCGGCAGCCCCCGTTTCCACCGACCACTATCAGCTGCTCGCTCTCATCAAGTCCCTTGGTCTGAGCGAAAAGGACGTACAGGTCTTCGCCGTTCCGCAGCCGGAAATCGTCGCAAGCTACAATCGCGGCGATATCGACGGCGGTTTCGTCTGGGACCCGGCACTCACCGAGCTGAAGAAGAACGGCAAGGTGCTGGTGACATCCAAGGACGTGGCCGACAAGGGTGCCCCGACGTTTTCCGCCTGGGTCGCAACCTCGAAATTTGCCGCGGACAATCCAAAATTCCTGAAGGCCTATGCCTCGGTGATCAACAAATACTACGCCTCGTTTGCAGCCGATAAGGCCGCCTGGGGGCCGGACAGCGACAATGCCAAGGCGCTCGCCAAGCTTCTGGGCGGCACGGCAGACCAGCAGGCAGCCGCGCTCAAGAACCTCACACTGTTGACGCCCGACGTGCAGGCATCGGCCGCCTGGCTCGGTGGCGGCGATCAGTCCGGTGCGGCCAAGATCCTCAAGGACACGGCAGCCTTCCTGAAGAGCCAAGGAAAAGTCTCCGAAGTCCTGCCGAACTACGGCGCGTTCGTCACCGCCGACGCGCTTGTCAGCGCAAGCAACTGATCCTCCCTGGCGTCGGCGCGCTTGTCGCGCCGGCGTCGCAATATCGAGAGAGTCCATGCTTCAAGTCGACCATGCTAGCGTCTTCTTTGCAGCGCGTGACGGCAGAACCGTTCACGCGCTCGATCGTGTTTCCTTCACCATTCCGGAGCGCGGTATCGTCGTAGCGCTCGGCGCGTCCGGCTGCGGCAAATCCACCCTGCTCAATGCGATCGCCGGCTTCCTGCCATTGTCCGAGGGGAAGATCACCCTCGACGGCAGGCCTGTTTCAGGACCAGGTGCCGATCGAGGCGTGGTCTTCCAGAAGGATTCGCTGCTGCCATGGAAGTCCGTCATCGACAACGTGGCTCTCGGCCTCCAATTTGCCGGATTGGGCAAGCGGGAACGCCGTGATCGCGCTTCCGAGCTTTTGCGGCTGGTGGGCCTCACCGACTTTGCCAGCGCGATGCCCTATGAATTATCGGGCGGCATGCGCCAGCGCGTCGGCATTGCCCGGGCACTCACCACTGATCCCGACATATTGCTGATGGACGAACCCTTCGGCGCGCTCGACAGCCTGACGCGCGAGCAGATGCAGGAACTGCTGGTCTCCGTCTGGGCCAGAACCGACAAACGCATTTTCTTCATTACCCACTCGATAGAGGAGGCGCTTTTCCTCGGAACGGAGGTTCTGGTCATGTCTCCGAGACCGGGGCGTGTCGTTGCGCGTTTCGAACTCGATTTCGTACATCGCTTTGCCGCCAGCGGCGATACGAGAGCGATCCTATCATCTCCCGAATTCGGCAATCTTCGGGACGAGATTCGCGCGATCCTTCACAGCGCCGATCACGTCAGGAGTGCGGCATGAGCGATATTATCGAAACGCACCCAATCGCCGGACCTGAAAAGGAAACGCGCCCGAAGCTGGTTCGCATTCCCGGCTTCGGCGTTGGTGAAAAACCCACCATCGCCATCAGCATCGCCACTGCGGTCGCCTGCCTGGCGCTGTGGTGGCTCGTCGCCAAGCTCGGGCTGGTGTCGCATCTCTTCCTGCCTCGACCTGACGAGGTGCTGACGCAGATCGGCGTCGTCTACCGCGATGGCTATGCCGGCGCCTCGCTTTCCGAACACATATTGGCGAGCTTGTTTCGTATCGTCGTTGCTGCGGCCATCGCGATCGGGATAGGCATTCCCGTCGGTTTACTGATGGGTCTCAACCGCTGGGCAAAGGGAATTTTGGATACGCCAATCGAATTCTATTGGCCGCTGCCTCCCCTTTCCTACCTGCCGTTGATGATCATATGGCTTGGGATCGGAGAGACCTCGAAGATCACCCTTCTCGTGCTCGCCATGTTCGCGCCGATCTGCCTATCCGCTCAGGCCGGCGTCCGTTCGCTGCCGCTGGAGCGGGTCAATGCCGCGCGTTCGCTGGGGGCAAACCGGCTGCAGCTTTTCCTGAATGTCGTCCTGCCTTCGGCCCTGCCGGAAATCCTGACCGGCATACGGATCGCCTTCGGCATCGGCTGGGGAACGCTGGTGGCTGCGGAACTCATCGCTTCGACACGCGGCATCGGCTTCATGATCATGTCGGCATCGCAGTTCCTTGCCACGGATGTCGTCTTCGTCGGCATCGGTATCATTGCGGTCTGCGCCTTCGCATTTTCCGCCACCATTCGCATCCTCGAGGCGGTCCTCGTTCCGTGGAAGGGCAAGCTTTAGTCGCAACGGCCGGAAGCCGAGATCGCTTAGGGCTTTCCTCACCATCAAGTCCCTCGTTGGGTTCAGAAGACTGACAGGCACAGCATGAGCAGCAATTGCGAATTTCTTTGGTACATCCCCAATGACGTCAAACCAGGCCATCGCGGCGATTCCGCCGTCGAGAATCATAACAGCCTGGAGACGCTATCCAGCCATGCCAAGGCCTTGGAAGATCACGGCTGGAAGGGCGCATTGATCGGCACCGGCTGGGGTCGACCCGACACCTTCACCGTCGCGGCGGCACTGACCGCACGCACCACCAGCTTCGAGCCGCTCATAGCAATCCGCCCCGGCTACTGGCGGCCGGCGCATTTTGCTTCCGCCGCCGCCACGTTGGATCAGCTGAGCGGCGGCCGCGTGCGCGTCAACATCGTTTCCGGCAAGGACAATCTTGCCGCCTATGGCGACAGCGAGGGCGATCAAGCCCACCGCTATGGCCGCACCAAGGAATTCATGCGGCTCGCCCGCAGGCTCTGGACCGAAGAGAACGTCACCTATGAAGGAGAACATTTTCGCGTCAGCGAATCCACGGCTGCGCCCCGCATCGAGCCTCGCGGCAAACGCCTGCATCCCAAACTCTATTTCGGCGGCGCTTCGGATGCGGCAGAGCGTGTCTCAGCAACGGAGGCCGATGTGCAGCTTTTCTGGGGCGAGCCGCTCGCCGACATCGCTGAGCGGATCAGCCGGCTCAGGACACTCAGCCGAGATCTTGATCGCGATCTGCCGCCGCTGGAATTCGGGCTGCGCATAACGACGCTGGTGCGCGACACGACGGAGCAGGCCTGGATCGATGCCGAGGCGAAAGTCGCCGAGATGGCTGAGAATAAGGGCATCGGCTGGAACGATCACCGGCAATCGATCGCGGTGGGCCAGAAACGGCTATTCGATCTCGCCGCGCGTGGCGACGTGCTTGATGACAATCTCTATACCGCGCCCGGCAAGTTCGGCGGTGGCGGCGCCGGCACCACATGGCTGGTCGGCTCGGCAGAGGATGTCGCCCGCTCCCTGCGCAAATACCGCGATCTCGGCATCACGCACTTCGTCCTCTCGGACACGCCCTATCTGCCGGAGATCAAACGGCAGGGCGAGCAGCTGCTGCCGCTTTTACGCGGCTGAAGTCTCTCAGACGCGATATCAGCTTAGGCAGGACTATTTCGATTTCACAGGCGGTGGAAATCGGCCGTCGGGGTTTCATAACGTCGCTGAATTATTTATAGTCGAGGCTAAACATCATTACACGGTTCTTAATCATGGGGAGATGAGCCGCCTTGACGAAATTGCCTGCCGCCGCGGAAAGCCGTCTGTCGTCGACCGAGATCGAGACGCACGCCGAGGCCTTTCAGAAAAGCCGCGAAGATCGACGCACGGAATTGATGGAAGACTATGTCGAGCTCATCGCCGATCTGATAGAACATGCCGGCGAGGCACGCCAGACCGACATTGCACAGAGGCTGGGAGTAACGCAGCCGACAGTTGCCAAGATGCTCAAGCGGCTAGCCGAGGAAAATCTCATCACGCAGCGCCCCTATCGCGGCGTCTTTCTGACCGAAGAAGGCCAGCGCCTGGCCGCGGCAACCCGACGACGTCACGAGATCGTGGAAGCGGTCCTCTGCCGTCTCGGCGTCGATCCCGATACGGCAAGAAATGACGCCGAAGGAATTGAACATCACGTCAGCCAAAGGACACTCGAAGCCTTCGAACGCTTCCTGAAGACGTGACTGCTTGCAGCTGACGAAAACCGATTGCAATCAAGCCAGAGCCTCTTCTGGGCATATTTTCAACAAGAATGAGTTGAAAAGAAATCGATGCACAGCGTCCGGCTTGACCCGCTACTTGATGTCAATGCAAGCTTTACGAATGCTTGCTAACCAGAACTTAGCGAACTGTCGGCCTTTGTATTACGAATACTGACTTTTATTGCCGGCGCAGGGAATCATGATGAACGCCCAGGACTTCAGCAGCACCATTTTTGATCTTGCCCCCGTCGCCATGTGGCTGGAGGACTTCAGCGGCGTCAAGGAGCAGTTCGAATTCTGGCGCGCTGAAGGCGTGACGGACCTGCGTTCCTATCTGCTTGCCGATTTGCAGCGTGTTGCGACCTGCTCGCAGAAGATCAGGCTTCTTGCCGTCAACGCCAGGACGCTTGAGCTTTTCGAGGCGCCGTCCTTCGAAACGCTTGTCGGAAATCTCTCGCAAGTGTTCCGGGACGAGATGCTGCAAAGCCATGTAAACGAACTTGTGGCGCTCTGGGAGGGCAAGACCGAATTTTCCGGCACGGCGGTCAACTACTCGCTCGGCGGCAAAAGGCTCGACATCCAGCTGCGCGGCATCATCCTGCCGGGTCACGAGAGCTCCTGGAGCCGATTGTTGCTGACCACGGAAGACGTGACCGCTCGTGAGGAGGCAAGACGGCAGGAAGAGCGGCAGCGCCGCTACGCGGAAGGCATGTTCGAACATTCGCCCGTTTCCCTCTGGGTCGAGGATTTCAGCCGCGTAAAAATCCTGCTCGATAAAATCCGCGACCGCGGCATCGTCGACTTTCAGGTCTTTCTCGATGTGCATCCGGAATTCGTCCAGCAATGCATGAGCGAAATCAGCGTCCTTGACGTCAATCAGGCAACGCTCGATCTCTTCTGTGCGCCGGATCGCCAGACCTTGCTCCACCGGATCGGTGAAGTGTTCCGCGGCGATATGGAAAAGCATTTTCGCGGGCAATTGATGGAGTTGTGGAACGGACGCCTCTTCCATCAGCGCGAGGTGCTGAACTACGCTCTCGACGGATCGGAGCGCCATGTCCTCCTGCAATTTTCCGTATTTCCCGGTTACGAGAACGACTGGTCGCTCGTGCAGGTGGCACTGACGGATATTACCGCACGCAAGAAAGCGGAAGCCTATCTCGAATATCTCGGCAAGCACGATGTTCTCACCCGGCTTTTCAACCGCGCCTTCTATATGGAGGAGCTCAACCGGCTGGAGCGCAAATCGCTTCGGCCTGTCTCTGCGATTATCATCGATCTCGACGGGCTGAAAGAAGCCAATGACGAGAGCGGCCACGATGCCGGCGACGCGCTGTTGCGCCGCATGGGCGAGGTGCTCAACAGCGTCGTCTCGCTGCCAAATCACGCGGCGCGCATTGGCGGCGACGAATTTGCCGTTCTCCTGCCGGGCGCCGATGAAATCACTGCCGCCGCAATGGTCGAGACGATCAACGAGCTGCTGAAGATCAACAACCAGTTCTATTCAAGCGCGCCTCTCAACGTCTCCGTCGGCGTCGCAACGAGCCAGCCCGGCGAGACCATGGAAGCCATGATCAAGCGTGCGGATCTCGGCATGTACGAGCAGAAGAAGGCTCATTACGCCGCAGCGGCTACCAAACGCCCACATCGAACAAAGAACGGCGCCTGAGGCCCGGCACTCGGCTAGAGCCCTTATAGTCTATTAAAACAATCCGTTTTCACAGGGCCGATCACCGGGAACAAAGATTGCGACTTCTCATTTGGCTCGCGGGGAAAGATGGAGTTTTGACATGGACGATCAAGCCGCCAACATCGTCGTCGCAACCCGGACCGCGCTCGACCAGGCCTCAGCACTCGCGGTCCAATACGGTTTCTCGCTTCTTGGCGCGATCATTCTTCTGATCGGTGGCTGGCTTCTTGCGGGTGTTATCAGCCGCTCGGCCTATCGCGTCATCTCACGCATTCGCGGCATAGACGAAACGCTGGCGAGCTTCTTTCAGAATGTGCTGCACTATAGCTTACTCATCCTTGTCTTCATCACCGTACTTGGCCAGTTCGGCGTGCAGACCGCCTCCATCATCGCCGCTCTCGGCGCCGCGGGTCTCGCGATCGGCCTCGCGCTGCAGGGCACGCTTCAAAACATCGCCGCCGGCATCATGCTGCTGATCCTGCGGCCGTTCCGGGTTGGCGAATATATCGAGACGACGAACGTCAAAGGCTATATCAAGGAGATCGGGCTCTTCGCGACGGAGATGAGGACGGCCGACGGTCTCTACCTCATGGCGCCGAACTCGACGCTCTGGAACACGCCCATCCTCAACCACAGCCGCGAGCCGGACCGCCGCCAGCAATTGTCCGTTGCAATGGGCGAGAAAATCGACATCGATCTTGCCCGCAGGACAATCCTCGACATCCTGAAAGCGGATCAGCGCATCAAGGCCGCGCCTGCACCGAAGGTCTACCTCGATGATCTGTCGGCCGATCAAGCCGTGCTCGACATAGAATATTGGACAGTCACATCGTCCTGGTCGGATGTCCGGCATGACGTGGTGTCCAAGCTGAAGGCTCGACTTGCCGAACCGGACATCACAATCAAAACGACCGCAGGCGTGGGTGGATCCGACGAATGATCTCGACGAAAGCCAAGCCTGCCGCCGGCAGGGAGCTGAGCAAGCGGCAGGCTTTGCGAGGCACGACACCTCAAGCAAGATCGATTTCTTGCGAGGTCTAAACTTCCGCTAGCGGCATTTGTTCCGCATCATCCGAACTCTGCGATTACCCTACCATTTGATGCGGTAGTCCAGACGGACATTGCCAGCTGGCGTCAAAGTCTGCGGATCAGCAAAAGACGCTGAGAAATTCAGGTTCGGCGCCAAGGGCTGCCGAAATGAGACCGTGCTGGAAAAGGCACTGCCGACGTCCTTCAGGTTGCCGATCGCGGAGATCGAAGTTCCTGTCCAGGGAACGGCAACGGTAACGGCCTGCGTCGCGACAATGGAGTTTGCCGCGCTCCGCGTGCCCGCGTAATTGACGTTCAGCGACCTCGAAGTGCTCATGTCCAGGTTTTCCGACACCGTCCAGCTCCGTGAGCGTTCAAGGCAAAGCGCTCCCGTGCTGTTGAGCGCATCGACCCTCAATGACACCTCGCGGCGCCATACGGTGGAAAAGCGCTTGTGATCGTCGATTGCCGTGCCCCAGAGGGTCGCCAAGCTGCTGCTTCGCAAGATCGCGCCGGTAGCGGCGCTACCAAGTCCGAGATCCATGCCGGCGCTGACATCCCAGGCCATCGGCAGCCGGAAACCGAGAGTGGTCTTGTATGTTCTGGGAGCGACCTTGACCGGCGACCAGATCATCAGATCGCTGGCTTTGGTGACCTGCGGCAAGCTGACACTCGCAAGAAGACCAAGAACGCCGCGGAGGACGCGTTTTGACTTAAAGCCCATGTTAAAGCCCGCATTCTCTATGCCCCGACCTGACGATGTTCAGGCGTACCAAGGCAACAGCCAGATGCGGAACAACCGCATTCCGGCTTCAGATTGATTTTTTCGGTTAAGCGCCGGCAAAATTGCGGCACATCGGAGCCAAGGATGACGGCATCCGGTTGATGGGAACAACGCTGCTTCCAATCAAGCAGCACCCTTCGCTTAAAAGAATCCCATCCGGGGCCACGCTTGTAAACCCCTTGTTCTCAAGTTTTTTGCTGCGTTGCACACATGTCGCAGCTGCGACACCATCCCATGAAAGCGACAGTGCCGTGAGTGGCCTGAAAAACCAGTCTTGCAGGGACAAATATGTCGCCATCAAAGGGATGATCACATTCGCGCGAGCCGCGAGGTGCAAAGCATCGAAGCCGTGGCTCACTCCGCCCGGAGGCCAGCCTTCTTCAGAATCGGAAGCACTCGATCGCAGAAATAGGGCAGTTCCTGCGTATAATTGACGAAGGACAAGGCGATGCCGGCATAGCCTTGCTCGGCGATGGCAATCATCTCTTCGGCAATGCGCTGCGGCGTGCCGATCAGCGGATAGCTGCCCGCTCCACCGGCAAAGCGCTGGCGATAGCGATTATAGGCCTCGCGATCATGGGACTGTGAGAACTCCTTCTTGCCGGCCATGTGTTGGTCGACGGCGGCGTGATCGGCCATGGTCACGGCATAACGCGTATAGTAGTCCTCCGCCTCCGTTTGTGTCTCGCGGCAGACGACGTGACAAACCGTATAAACACCGACTTGCCGGCCTTTGCCTTCCGCCCGCGCTGCTATGTCAGCCACATGCTTTCCGGCGTCATCGATCTCGGTAAAGGTGGTGAAGAGATAGTCGCAATGGGCGGCTGCAAAGTCTCGGCCGGGGCCGCCGAAAGCCGCATTCATCGTCAAGGGCCGCGGCGCTTGCAGGCTTGCGGGACGGCTGACGGCCTCTTTCAGATTATAGTAGCTGCCCACATAGTCGATCGGCTCATCGGAGGCGTAGAGCCTCTCGACGATTTCGAGCCATTCGGCGGCCTGGTCGTAGCCGTTTTCGACCAGCGGCACGCCGAACATGCCGAATTCCTTCGGATTCCAGCCACAGACGATGTTCAGCCCTGCCCGCCCCCGACTGATATGATCGACCGTCGCAAGCGACTTGGCGGCATAAAGGGGATGGACGAGCGGCACATGTACCGTCATGAAGAGGCCGATCTGCTCGGTCGCGGCCGAGAGCGCAGCAGCCCAGGTGAAGGTTTCGAACGACCATTCCCGCACCCGGTTCTTGCCACCGAAGCCGCGCCAGCGGGCAATCGGCAGAAAGAATTCGAGCCCCGCCCGGTCGGCGATTTGTGCTGCAGTCAGATTATCCTGCCAGCCTGCCGTCCAGCGCTCCGGTACATCGGTAATGGCAAGGCCGCCATCTGCATTGGGCGAGAAAACACCGAGCTTCAGCCGGTTCGGCCCCTTCAGCGGATGCATCTTCATGGCGGCTTCCTCCTCCCGAGTTCACCTGGCGTCTATCCTGCAAGATCCGCAGCGACCCGATAGGAATGTGTTAGCGTTGCCATGAAGAATTTCAAGCTTAAAATTTTACGATCAGCGGATAACGATCAGCTCAGTGAAACAAGGCTCTTTCGTCTTGCCTGTTGCGACGCCATACGCTTGTCACCGGCGAAAAACGGCCCACCATGCCGGCCCAATTCGCTGAGCGTCAGGTCGCACAGTGCCTCAACATCTCCCGCTGAGGCCCGACCGAAAGCATCGTCGAAGCCATCGGCCAAGTCCCGATCCACCTCATGAAGCAGGCGGGGAATCCATTTGCCCCTGCCCGACCATCTTCCTCGTCCCAGCAGCATAAGGTCAGCCAAAGGCTGGTAGAGTTGCGCGGCAATCGCTTGTATCTCCGGAGCCGTCGGCTCACCACGAAGGTCATCGAGAAGATCGGTGATCTGATATTTCAGAGCATTCAGCTTCTCACCTTCCAGATCGGGTGGGCTGGCGTGGAGAATGCTGGCAGCATAGTCCCTCCAGATCTGCCCCTTGTCAGGATTTGGCCCGAGGATCTGGCCTGTCGCAACCATATGAATGATAACGGGATAGCCGCGCGCAACATCGCTCTCAAAGAACCAGCTGAGCGTCTCCGGGTCGTGAACAAACACTTCGAATGGAAACTCGCCCTCGATAAAGGTTTCGCGCCAGGCGGTTTCGAGCCGATCAAAGACCACAACCAGATCGATGTCAGAGCCCTTTCTTCCCTCGCCTCGTATGATTGACCCTGAGGCAAAGGCAAAGGAATAGCCCGGAAAACGGCTTGCGAGAACCGGGCGTATCGCCTGCATCGCCGTTTCGAATATGCTCATTTCGCTCTCCAAACATCAATTCTATTGCAGGTCCGATATGCCCGCCAGGGTCCGAGCAGGCAGGCATCGGCTCCGTGAGCTGAACGGCACTTCGCCGCCGCCATAATTGGCCGACAGCTGGCCGCAATGCTACAAGGCCAAGGGCAACTCGAAGCTTCGCTTCAGCGTTTCCATCGGCACATCGGTCTTGACGTTCAATACGCTCGGGATGCGAGTCAAGTGGTCGGCCTGAAACCGCCAATAGCTGTGCAGATCAGTCGTGACGATGCGCAAGATGGCATCGCACTCGCCGGTAGTCAGATAACATTCCATCACTTCGGGAAACCGCCTGACAGCCTCCGCAAATTGCATGGTGACCTGCGCATCCTGCGTCTTGAACCAGACGCGGGCGAACACGGTAAGGCCCGCACCCACCTTTGCCGGGTCCAGTACGGCAACATAGCGATCGATGATGCCGGCATCCTCCAGCAATCGCACGCGGCGAAGACAGGGTGATGGCGAAAGCCCCACTTCCTTCGCGAGATCGACATTGGAAATGCGTCCATCCCGTTGCAGCACCTTGAGAATACGCCGGTCTATCTCATCCAGTGTCGATGACACAATATAGCTCCTATGAACAAAAAGGTGGCATGATATGCCAAATTTTCTCGTATTCTTGAACTCTTTGCAAGCTCATTGCGCATAGACTGGCCTATCGTTTCATGCATTAACATGGAGACGAAAACTGATGTCGAAAAAGCTCAAGAAAGTCGTGCTCGCCTATTCGGGAGGACTGGACACATCCATCATCCTGAAATGGCTGCAGCAAACCTACGACTGCGAAGTCGTGACCTTTACCGCCGACCTTGGCCAGGGCGAAGAGCTTGGGCCTGCTCGCCGAAAGGCCGAGCAATTGGGCGTGACAGATATCAGGATCGAAGATGTCCGCGAGGAATTCGTTCGGGATTTTGTCTTCCCGATGTTCCGGGCAAACGCGCTCTATGAGGGGCAATATCTCCTCGGCTCCTCCATCGCCCGCCCGCTGATCGCCAAGCATCTCATCAATATCGCACGCGAGGTGGGTGCCGATGCCATTGCCCACGGCTCCACAGGCAAGGGCAATGACCAGGTGCGTTTCGAACTGGCGGCCAATGCGCTCGATCCATCGATCAAGATCATTGCGCCATGGCGCGAGTGGGCCATCCAATCGCGCACCCAGCTGATCGAATACGCCGAAGCGCACCAAATTCCAGTGCCGAAGGATAAGCGTGGCGAGGCTCCATTTTCGATCGACGCTAATCTCCTGCACACGTCCACCGAGGGCAAGGTCCTGGAAGACCCGGCCGAAATCGCGCCATCCTATATCTATCAGCGCACGGTCGATCCTCTGGAGGCGCCAGACGAGCCGGAAATCGTCGTCATCGGCTTTGAAAAGGGCGATGCCGTTTCCCTGAATGGCGAAGCAATGGCACCAGCTACACTCCTGACGAAGCTCAATGAATTGGGCGGCAGGCATGGGATCGGCAGGATCGATCTCGTCGAGAACCGTTTCGTCGGGATGAAATCGCGCGGCGTTTACGAAACTCCTGGCGGCACGATCCTCCTCGCCGCCCATCGCGGGATCGAATCCATCACGCTCGACCGCGCCGCAGCACTCTTGAAGGACGAGATCATGCCTCGCTATGCTGCGCTGATCTACAACGGATTTTGGTATTCGCCTGAGCGGGAAATGCTGCAGGCATTGATAGACCGGAGCCAAATCCATGTCAGCGGCGAAGTGACGCTCAGGCTCTACAAGGGCTCAGCCAGTGTGATCGCCCGCACCTCGCCCGCTTCGCTCTATTCGACCGACCTCGTCACCTTCGAGGAGAGCTCCGGAGCATACGACCACCACGATGCCGAGGGCTTCATCAAACTCAATGGCTTGCGCCTGAAAAGCTGGGCAACGCGAAACGCTAGATCAGCCACATCTGCTATTGACCTCAACTGCACTTGAGGTTGCAGAGTGGCTGGCATAACGAGGCCGATCCGCAATGAAGATATTGAAAGACGAGGATTTATGCCCTGCCGCAGTCATGCGTGGGGCGATCGATGCCTTAGAAATCGCCTTTCGGGCAAAGGCGGCCGGCAAGCTCGTGTCCCCACCCCGGCATCATGTCTCCTTTCCCGATCGTGGAGACATCGTGTTTACGGTCGGCGGCATCGATAGCGAGCGGCCGCTTGCCGGTTTTCGCGCCTATGAAACCTTTGATGGCGGGCAGCATTCACAAGTCGTCGCTGTCTGGCGTGCCGACACTGCTGAACTGCAGGGCGTCATCATGGGCGAGCGGCTTGGCCAGATCAGGACAGGGGCAATCGGCGGCGTGGCCATCCGTTACCTCAGCGCTCCAAACGCCAGAACGCTCGGCATCATAGGCAGTGGTGCGCAGGCGCGGACCCAGCTGGTCGCCGCGGCCGCCGTTCGCGACATAAACTCTGTCCGTGTCTTCAGCCGAAACCCAAGAAACTGCGCCGCATTCGCTGAGGAGATGCAATTGGAACTCGGCATTGCGGTTGAACCGGTCACAAGTGCCGCAAAAGCCGTGGCCGATGCCGATATTGTTTTATGCGCAACAAGCAGCGACATATCGGTGATCGATGCTTCGGATTTAAAAGCCGGCGCCCATATCAATACAATCGGCCCGAAGACGCTCGACGGGCATGAACTCGGCCTGGATGTCCCGAACATAGCCAGCATCATCGCCACGGATTCCCCTGAGCAAACGCGCGCCTATGCGTCGCCATTTTTCCTTTCCGGGACCATGCACGAGGAGCGAATGCTCGATCTTGCGACAATAGTCGCCGGCCATACGGTCGGTCGAACATCGCTCCTCGACACGACGCTCTTCTGTTCGGTCGGCCTCGCAGGTACGGAAGTCATCGTAGCATCGGCCATATTCGACACGATTTGACCACCTTGGAAAAGGCGGGGCTACATCTAGTGACCTTACCTTTTTACTCGATACAACCCTCTGGCGTCGTCACCTACGACTGCGGCGCGACCTCGCTCAGCAACCAATCCTGAAACAATATCGCCGTCTCATTCGTCTGCTTCTTTTCCGGCATGACGACGTAATAGCTGTTCTCGGTCGGCATCGGCAGATTAAAGAGCGGCAGAAGCGTGCCGGCCTTAAGCTCATCCTCGATCAGATAGGTGGGCAGAAGCGCCACACCGAGCCCGGCAATGGCCGCTGCGATGATCATGGAAAACTGGTCGAAGCGCGCCCCGGGATATGCGTTCTCGGTCGGCAGCTCCTGAAGATCGAACCATTGCGCCCAGAGCTTCGGCCGCGTTGTCAGATGCAACAGTGGGGCTCCCGATAATTCTTCCGGCGAGATCAGACCCAGCCGTCCGGCGAGTTCCCGGCTGGCTACAGGCAGCACGGTTTCGTTACAAAGGAAGGTCGCGACGGCTCCCGCCCATGCCGGCAGACCGTAGTGAATGGCGAGATCGAAATTATCCTCCTCAAAATTGAAAGGCTTGGATCGCGATTCCACCGTGATGGCGACATCGCGATGTTCGTCGAGAAACCGGCCGAGGCGCGGCACCAGCCAACGCGTACCGAAAGTCGGCAAGGTCGCGACTTTCAGCGATAATTTCATCTGGCCGGCAGCAACAGCGCCTATCATCAGCCGCTCGGAGCGCAGCAGCAGGTCCTTCACCTCCGGCAACAGCCGAAGTCCGGCCTCGGACAGCACGACGCGCTGCCGAACACGCTCGAACAATTTCAGGCCCGTCTGCTGCTCGAGATCGCTGATCTGGCGGCTGACGGCGCTTTGCGTGAGATTGAGCTCTTCGGCCGCACGCGAGAAATTCTGGTGGCGCGCGGCGCATTCGAATGCCTGCAGGTTAACGATGTCAGGGATGAGGCGGCGGCGCATGGTCATTCCATTTTCGCATCAAGTTAGAATTTTCTCTCACAAGACCGGTAGTCGAACAAGAGATATTCTGCCAGATAGGAATGACATAGTCTTTCAGGAAGAGATCGCACATGAAGCCTGATCACGTCTCGACCAGCGATATTCGTAGCGCTTTTTCCGCCGCCATGTCGGCGATGTATCGCGAAGAAGTGCCCGCCTATGGCACGCTCATGGAACTGGTCGCCCGCGTCAACGACGAAACGCTGACAGCACAGCCCAAGCTGAGAGAGCGGCTGGAAGCGACCGATTATCTCGATCGCATCTCCGAGGAGCGGCATGGCGCCATCCGGCTCGGCACGGCGGCGGAACTTGCGATGATGGCCCGCGTCTTCGCCGTCATGGGCATGTACCCGGTCGGCTACTACGACCTCTCGACCGCCGGCGTACCGGTTCATTCGACCGCATTCCGGCCGATCGGCGATGCGGAGCTGAAGCGCAATCCCTTCCGCGTTTTTACCTCGCTGCTGCGGCTTGATCTCATCGCCGACGAAGACCTTCGCAAGGCCGCCGCAGACATTCTCGCGAAGCGCCGGATTTTCACCGATGGCGCCGTTGCACTCACCGAAAAGGCCGAGCGCGAAGGTGGCCTGAACAAGGACGATGCCCAGCGCTTCGTCGGCGAGGTTTTGGAAACCTTCCGCTGGCATGACGAGGCCAATGTCGATGCCGGCATGTACCATCGCCTCCATGATGCCCATCGCCTGATTGCCGATGTCGTGTCCTTCAAGGGGCCGCACATCAACCATCTGACGCCGCGCACGCTGGATATCGATCGCGTCCAGGCGCTGATGCCGGAGTACGACATCGCGCCAAAAGCCGTGGTCGAGGGGCCACCCACGCGCAACTGCCCGATCCTGCTACGCCAGACCTCGTTCAAAGCGCTCGAAGAACCCGTTTCCTTCCGCAATGCCGATGGCATCTGGGAAGCCGGCTCGCACACCGCGCGCTTCGGCGAGATCGAACAGCGCGGCATTGCGCTGACGCCGAAGGGTCGCGCGCTTTATGACAAGCTGCTCGGTCAGTCGCGCAAGATCGTGCGCCCGGCTGCGGATGGATCGAACGCGCGCGACTATGAGGCGGCACTTGCCCAGAGCTTCGCAGAATTCCCGGATGACTGGGCGGCAATCCGCGCCGAAGGGCTCGGCTATTTCACCTATTCGCTGACGGCCAAGGGCAAGACTGCCGAAGCGAGCCATGGGGATATCGACGCGCTGATCGACCAGGGCGTCGTCCAGTTCGATCCGATCGTCTACGAGGACTTTCTCCCTGTCAGCGCCGCCGGCATTTTCCAGTCCAATCTTGGCGATGGTGCGCAACAGGACTTCGTCGCCAGCCCGAACCAGCAGCGCTTCGAAGCCGATCTCGGCATGAAGGTGCTGAACGAATTCGACCATTACGCCGGCATCGAACAGGCATCGATCGATGCCTGCCTGCACGCCCTTTCCAAGCAAGACGCCGCCGAGTGAGACCGAGCGACCCCAATCGCCGCTCACCCCCGGATCAAAGATAATTGGAGTTTCTAAAGATGAACATCGCTGCAAAAACCTCTTCCGTTGCTGCAGAGGCTGCCGCCATCCTCGAAAAGCTCGGCGTCGACAAGGCGCTCTATACTGAAGGCGACATGCCCTCCTACTCCCCGGTCACCGGCGAGAAGATCGGCAGCCTCAAGACCGTTTCTGCCGAAGAAGCAGCAAGCAAGATCGAGAAGGCGCATGCAGCATTCCGCGCCTGGCGCCTCGTGCCGGCCCCGAAGCGCGGCGAACTGGTGCGCCTGCTCGGAGAAGAGCTGCGCGCCGCCAAGGACGATCTCGGCCGCCTGGTTTCCATCGAAGCCGGCAAAATCCGCTCCGAAGGACTCGGCGAAGTGCAGGAAATGATCGACATCTGCGATTTCGCCGTCGGTCTTTCCCGTCAGCTCTACGGCCTGACGATCGCCACCGAACGCCCGGGCCATCGCATGATGGAAACCTGGCATCCGCTCGGTGTCGTCGGCATCATCTCCGCCTTCAACTTCCCGGTCGCGGTCTGGTCGTGGAACGCGGCGCTGGCGCTGATCTGCGGAGACGCCGTCGTCTGGAAGCCCTCGGAAAAGACGCCGCTGACCGCGCTTGCCTCGCAGGCTATCCTTGATCGTGCGCTTGCCCGTTTCGGCGATGCGCCGGAAGGTCTTTCGCAGGTACTGATCGGCGATCGCGCTATCGGCGAAATCCTCGTCGACCATCCGAAGGTGCCGCTCGTATCCGCAACCGGCTCGACGCGCATGGGCCGTGAGGTTGGACCGCGGCTTGCCAAGCGTTTTGCCCGCGCCATTCTCGAACTCGGCGGCAACAATGCCGGCATCGTCTGCCCCTCAGCCGATCTCGACATGGCATTGCGTGCCATCGCCTTCGGCGCCATGGGCACGGCCGGCCAGCGCTGCACGACGCTACGCCGTCTCTTCGTCCACAAAAGCGTCTACGATCAGCTCGTGCCGCGGCTGAAGAAGGCCTATCAGAGTGTCTCGGTCGGCGATCCCCTGCATTCCTCCGCGCTCGTAGGCCCGTTGATCGACAAGGCCGCGTTCGACAACATGCAGAAGGCGATTGCCGAGGCCAAGGCCCATGGCGGCTCCGTCACCGGCGGCGAGCGCATCGATGTCGGCCATGCCGACAGCTATTACGCGAAGCCGGCGCTTGTGGAAATGCCGAAGCAGGCTGGCCCGGTTATGGAAGAAACCTTCGCGCCGATCCTCTATGTCATGCCCTATGACGATTTCGATACGGTTATTGATCAGCACAATGCAGTTGCCGCCGGTCTGTCGTCCTCGATCTTCACGCGCGACATGCAGGAATCCGAGCGTTTCCTCGCAGCCGATGGCTCGGATTGCGGCATCGCCAACGTCAATATCGGCACCTCGGGCGCTGAAATCGGCGGCGCATTCGGTGGCGAGAAGGAAACGGGCGGCGGCCGCGAATCCGGCTCGGATGCCTGGAAGGCTTATATGCGCCGGGCGACGAACACGGTGAATTACTCCAAGGCCCTGCCGCTTGCGCAGGGTGTCTCCTTCGACATCGAGTAAGCTCCATGACGATCGCCACGAAAATCGAGGAGGCGGGCTTCAAGCCCGCTTCACGCATCGCATCCATCGGCGTTTCCACCATTCTTCAAATCGGCGCGCGCGCCAGTGCGATGAAGCGGGAAGGCCTGCCCGTCATCATTCTCGGCGCCGGCGAACCGGATTTCGATACGCCCGACAACGTGAAGGAAGCGGCCAAGGCCGCCATCGATCGCGGCGAAACGAAATACACCGCACTCGACGGCACGCCGGAACTGAAGAAGGCGATCGCCGGAAAGTTCCAGCGCGAGAACGGCATCGACTACGCGCTCGACGAAATCACCGTGGCGACGGGTGCCAAGCAGATCCTGTTCAACGCCTTCATGGCCTCGATCAATCCGGGCGACGAAGTCATCATCCCGACGCCCTATTGGACCTCCTATTCCGATATCGTCGAAATCTGCGGCGGCGTGCCTGTTCTGATCCCCTGCGATGCCAAGGCCGGTTTTCGCCTGAAGGCGGATCAGCTCGAGAAGGCCATTACCCCGAAGACGCGCTGGCTGTTGCTCAATTCGCCATCGAACCCATCGGGTGCCGCCTATTCCAAGGCCGATTATCTGCCGCTGATCGAGGCGCTGTTGCGCCATCCGCATGTCTGGCTGATGGTCGACGACATGTATGAGCATATCGTCTATGAGGGCTTTGAGTTCACCACGCCCGTCGCCATCGAACCACTTCTCAAGAGCCGGACGCTGACGGTCAACGGCGTTTCCAAAGCCTATGCCATGACCGGCTGGCGCATCGGCTATGCCGGCGGTCCCAAGGCTCTCATCAAAGCGATGGCAGTCATCCAAAGCCAGGCGACATCCTGCCCCTCCTCCGTCAGCCAGGCGGCCGCCGCTGCCGCACTGAATGGCCCGCAGGATTTTCTTGAGGGTCGCAAGACAAGCTTCCAACGTCGGCGCGATCTGGTGGTCAACAGGCTGAATGCCATTGAAGGGCTGGATTGCCTTGTGCCGGAAGGCGCCTTTTACACATTCTCTGGCTGCGCTGGGGTACTCGGAACGAAAACGCCATCCGGAAAGTCTATCGAGACGGATGCGGATTTCTGCGCCTATCTGCTCGATGAGGCCCATGTCGCCGTCGTGCCCGGCTCGGCATTCGGATTGTCGCCCTATTTCCGTATTTCCTACGCAACGTCGGAAGCCGATCTCATCGAAGCCCTTGATCGCATCGAGCGCGCCTGCGCCGCGCTCCGACGCTAGAACAGTGGCGGCAGACGCGCAAGACGGCTGCCCATCCGGAATTACGTGAAAACAAAGAGATAGAGCATTTCCGTGATTCCGTTTAAAAGCGGGAATGCTTCAATCAACGCGTAAAACGCCGGAAGTCTTCATATCATGATACCACGCCTCGTTTCGGCGAAAGACAGTTCGCAACATCAGATCGGCGCCTTCGAGCGCCGACTGGGCGCACTAGGCTTTCAAGGCGATGTTGAGACGGATGACGGCGCGCGGACGGTCGCCTCGACCGACAATTCCATCTATCAGGTCACGCCGACGGCAATCCTCTATCCACGCGGCGTCGAAGATCTGAAACTCGTCGCCAAGGCCATATCCGAGCCCGCCTTTTCCGATCTCGTCATCGCACCGCGCGGCGGCGGCACCGGAACGAACGGACAATCGTTGACCTCCGGCATTATCGTCGATTGCTCCAGGCATATGAACCGCATCCTGGAGATCGATCCGGTCCGAAAGATCGCCCGTGTCGAGGCCGGTGTCGTCAAGGATCAACTCAACAAGGCATTGAAGCCTTACGGCCTGTTCTTCGCGCCAGAGCTTTCCACCTCCAACCGCGCCACGATCGGCGGCATGATTTCCACCGATGCCTGCGGCCAGGGCTCGTGTCTCTACGGCAAGACCAGCAACCATGTTCTCGGCCTGCATGTGGTGCTCTCAGATGGCAGCGATTGGTGGTCGCGCCCGCTCGCCGAGACCGAGCTGAACGAGATCAAGGCGCGTGATGATCGGATCGGCGAAATTCACCGGGTGGTCGATGCGATAGCCACAGATAAAAGCGAGCTGATCGAAGCGACCTTCCCGAAACTCAACCGCTACATGACCGGCTATGATCTCGCCCATATCCGGCGAGAGGACGGCCGCTTCGATCTCAATGCGCTACTGTGCGGCTCGGAAGGCACGCTTGCTTTAATTGCCGAGGCCGAACTCAACGTGCTGCCGATACCGGCGCAATCGGCCCTCATCAACATCCGCTATGATGATTTCAACACGGCGCTCGAGGATGCCAGGCGGCTGGTGGCGCTGAAGGTCGCCTCGGTCGAAACGGTCGATGAGAAAGTGCTCGGCTTGGCGAAGGGTGACATCGTCTGGAGCGGCATCGCCCACTTCTTTCCGGAGGATGCGTCCGGCTCGGCCAACGGCATCAATATCGTCGAGGTGCTGGCCGACGATCGCGATGAGCTGGGGCGCAAGCTCGCAGATGTCACCACCGCGCTTGATGACCGCTCTTCAGCACGCCACAAGGGTTATACAATCGCACGCGAAAAGGCCGAGATCGAAGCAATCTGGTCGATGCGCAAGCGCGCGGTCGGCCTGCTCGGCAATGTCGAAGGACCGGTGCGCCCGGTGCCCTTCGTGGAGGACACTGCCGTTCCGCCCGAGCATCTGGCTGCCTATATAAGGGAATTCCGCGCCCTTCTTGATGCCGAAGGGCTGGATTACGGCATGTTCGGCCATGTCGATGCCGGGGTGCTGCATGTTCGCCCGGCGCTTGATCTTACCCGCGCCGACCACCAGCCGCTTGTCCGCAAGATCAGCGACGGCGTCGTTAGCCTCACCCGCAAATATGGCGGTGTGCTCTGGGGCGAACATGGCAAGGGCGTTCGCTCGGAATATGTCCCTGAGTATTTTGGCGAGCTTTATCCCAGCCTGCAGGACATCAAGCGCGCATTCGACCCCGGCGATCGCCTCAATCCCGGCAAGATCGCATCCGGCTCCACCCGCCCGTTGCTGAAGATCGACGAAGTATCACTGCGCGGTGACTTTGATCGCATTATCGGCAACGATATCCGCGCCGCCTTCGATAATGCCGCCTATTGTAACGGCAACGGGGCCTGTTTCGATTTCGATACCACGAGCCCAATGTGCCCCTCCTTCAAGGCGACGGGCGATCGGCGCTATTCGCCGAAGGGTCGCGCGGCAATGATGCGCGAATGGCTGCGCCTGCTTGCCGAGCGTAAGGTCGATCCGCGGCGGGAGGCGGACATGCTGCGCCGAGCCAACCCTATCGGGAACCTCCTGCGGCGGACGGTCAACTCGCTTAATCCGGCCAATCGGAACGATTTCTCTCATGAGGTGCGGGCGGCGATGGATACCTGCCTCGCCTGCAAGGCTTGTGCCGGCCAATGTCCGGTTAAGGTCAGCGTCCCGGCCTTCCGCTCGAAATTCCTGGAGCTCTATTACGGCCGATACCTCGGGCCCTTCAAGGACCCAATCGTTGCTGCCATCGAGACGACCCTGCCGCTAATGGCGCGTTTCAAACTAGGCTACAATCTGCTGACCGGATCGACCGCCGGCCAGGGCTTGATGCGGCTTGCCGGCCTCACCGCCCTTCCCGTCATGCCTGCAGTATCGCTGGAAAGGGAAGCCGCTCGTCTCGGCGTGCAGGTTGCTACTCCTGAACGGTTGAGAAAGCTCACCACAGAGGAGCGAGCCCAAGCGGTCGTCATTGTAGCCGATGTCTTCTCCACCTATTTCGATCCAGCCGTCGTCATCGCCGCGCTCAAGCTCGCCCTGAAGATAGGCTTCCAACCGTTGCTCGCTATGTCGCAGAACAACGGCAAGGCCCTGCATGTGCATGGCTATCTCGGCCGCTTCGAGAAGACGGCGGCGAAATCGCGTGATTATCTCGATCGTATCTCGCAAATGGGCATTCCGCTTGTCGGCATCGATCCGTCAATGACGCTGACCTATCGCAGCGAATATGCCGCCCTGCCCTCCGCCAAGCTGCGCGCGCCGGTGCTGCTGCTTCAGGAATGGCTCGCCGCCAATCTCGACCGAATACGAGCATCAGAGGCTGTGCCGCACGAACGCTTCACGCTGCTTGCCCACTGCACGGAGAGAACGAATGCGCCGGCTGCTATCAAGCAATGGTCCGTGCTTTTCGGAAAATTGGGTATCAAGCTCGATATAGCCGATGTCGGCTGCTGCGGCATGGCCGGCACCTTCGGCCACGAGGTGCGCAATCGCGCCATTTCGGAAAAGCTCTACGCGATGAGCTGGCAGGACAAGATCGCCGAAAACGGCAATCAGACGATGGTTATGGCGACCGGCTTTTCCTGTCGTTCGCAAGTTGCCAAGATCGATAACCAGGCCATCCTGCATCCCGTTGAGATCCTCGAGCGTCTGACAAGGTAGCCTCCATAAAGTAATCTTTAAAGGCTAAAACACATGTGGCGCCCGAAGGCGCCACATGAAAAACATCAAGTAAATTGGCCGCTTAAACCGCTTCTTTCATCTTGATCTTCTCAAGGCTGTACACCCGTCCGAAGCGATTGGCCAAGAAATCGCCAAGATCGATTTCTTCTTGGCAAACAAAGCCCTTGGCGGGCAGCTTGCCTTGAGCCAGCAGATCGAGCACCGTGGTAATGCCGGCAGCCGTGGTGATCTGGATGGCGCTCATCTTCTTGCCCGCGACGATGCCTGCATAGACCTTGTTGGCATAGGTTTCCTGCATGTAACGGCCCTCGCGCCAACCGCAGACGGTGACGAAAACGACGACCACGTCCTGCATGGTGGCCGGCAGCGCGTTCTCGAAGAGATCTTTCAGCACATCACGGCGGTTCTTGAGGTTGAGGTCGTTGAGCAGCGCCTTGATGATGGCCTGATGGCCGGGATAGCGGATGGTGCGGTAGTTCATCGTGCGGACACGGCCAGCCAGTGTCTTGGCGAGCGTGCCGAGGCCACCGGACGTGTTGAAGGCCTCGTAGGTGACGCCGTCGAGCGAGAATTCTTCGCGCTCTTCCATGGCCGGCACAGTCACGAGCTTGCCTTCGACGATCGCTTCGCAGGGCTCGATATATTCGTTGATGAGGCCGTCCGTGCTCCAGGTCAAATTGTAGTTCAGAGCGTTGGAGGGATATTGCGGCAGCGCGCCGACGCGCATGCGCACGCTGTCGAGACTGTCGAAACGTTTGGCGAGATCATTGGCGACGATCGAGATGAAGCCCGGCGCCAAGCCGCATTGCGGGATGAAGGCGGTGTTGGCGCCCTGAGCCAGTTCCTCAACCTTCTTGGTCGTGGCCACATCCTCGGTGAGGTCGAGATAATGGACGTTGGCTTCAAGTGCCGCTTCCGCGACGAAGCCTGTAAGATGGAACGGTGCGGCCGACAAGACGGCAAACTTGCCCTTCAGAACGCCAACGAGCCCGGCGCGATCGGCGATGTCGACAGCGGCGGTGGAAATTGCAGGGTGACGGTCGATCTTGTCCAGCTGTTCCTGGCTGCGGTCGACGACGACGACCGTGTAGTCGCCTGTTTCGGCCAGCATTAGAGCGATCGCCCCACCGATCTTGCCCGCGCCGATGACCACTATGTCTTTCATATGACTCCCCTGCATTTCATTGATAAGATTTTTATAAGTGTAGGTAGGAGTTGAACGATTCATAGCGACAAAAAACGCATTTCGTTGTACAAAACTATACAAACTGACGAATAGAATTTGCACAATGCAGGAGTCGCCATGCAGGTCACCGATAAGGACCGCGAACTGATCGCCTTGCTCGGCCAGAATGCCCGCATGCCTGTCGCGACTCTCGCTAAAAAGCTGTCGCTGTCGCGCACCACCGTCCAGGCGAGGCTTGAACGGCTGGAGCGGGAAGGTGTGATCTCAGGCTATGGCGTGCGGCTGTCCGAGACCTATCTTTCTGGTCTCATTCGGGCGCATGTGCTGATTACGATCGCGCCGAAGGCGCTGTCAGCCGTGACGGCATCGCTGAATGCTATCCCCGAGGTAACGACGCTTCATTCCGTCAGCGGCACCTTCGATCTGATCGCCATCATCGCAGCACCCTCGATCTCCGAGCTGGATCAGCTGATCGATGGTATCGGCACGATCGACGGCGTCGAGCGCACCCTGTCATCCATCATCCTTTCGACCCGAATCTCGCGTTGAAAATAGACGATCATAGGGTCGTTGCCGTTTCCATCTCGGGCGTGGTGGAGAGGACAGCCTCCTTCAAAGCCCCCGAATAGGGATGCTGCGGATTGTCGAGGACGGCTCGCGCGCCGCCTTGCTCGACGATCTCACCTTTCTTCATGATGATGATGCGATCGCTGATATAATAAGCGGTTGCCAGATCATGCGTGATGTAGATGATCGACAGCCCGAGCTCTTTCTTCAGCTGACCGAAGAGATTGACGATCGCCATTCTAAGCGAAGCATCGACCATCGAAACCGGCTCGTCGGCTACCAGCAAACGGGGCTGCGGTATCAGCGCGCGGGCAATGGCGGTGCGCTGCAGCTGACCGCCCGAAAGCTCATGCGGAAACCGCCCCTTCACCTCGGCAAGGGTTAAGCCGATATGGGCAAGCGCCTCGTCTGCAATACGCTCGACATCGGCTCGGCTTGGCCTTGGACCCATCGGCGCGAAATTCCTTGCCGTTTCAAAAAGATATCGATCAACCCTCTTGAGGGGGTTGAACGCTTCGAACGGATTCTGAAGAACCGGCTGGACCTCCCGCATGAAGGCGCGCCGCTCGGATCGGCCATGAATGGCCACTGGTCTGCCGCGAAAATTCAGGCTGCCCGATGTCGGCGCCGTCTGGCCGAGGATCATCGCCGCAATGGTCGATTTGCCTGAGCCCGACTCACCGACGATGGAGAGGATTTCCGGCTCCTCTCCCAGGCTCAGACTGACATCGCGAACCGCCGTGATATGACGGCGGCTGAGCATGCCCCCTTGGCGATAGATCTTGCTAACATGCGAGAGTGAAAGAAGATCGCTCATCGCGCTCCTCCCGTCACTGCGAAGCAGGCGACACGCCGGTCCGGCTCGATGGTCACCATAGGCGGCACTTCGCGGCTGCAAATATCCATGCGCTTCGGACAGCGCGGATGAAAGCGGCATCCTTCCGGCGGCGTGGCGAGATTGGGCGGCCTGCCCTCAAGCGAGGGGCGCGTGGAGGCATCCCCGATCCGCGGCAGGCTTGCAACCAGATGCTGCGTATAGGGATGGAGCGGCATGTGAAAGAGTTTGCGCGTCGGCGCCTCCTCGACCAGTCGCCCGGCATAGACGATGCCGATGCGATCGGAAACGGCGGCGTGCACGCCCATGTCGTGGGTCACGAATAGGAAGGACGACCCCATATCGCGCTGTATCTCGCGGATCATTTGCAGCACGTCGCGCTGGACGATGACATCGAGCGCCGTCGTCGGCTCATCGGCGATGATGAATTCGGGCGTCAGGATGGTGGCGAGCGCGATCGTCATGCGCTGCCGCATGCCGCCGGACAATTCATGCGGATAGGCATCGAGAAGATTCGCATCCAATTTCAGCCGCTGGAGATGGGTGCCAACGCGATCGAAGAAGGTGGCGCGATCGGCCTTCATGTGGCGGAAGGCGAAATCGGTGAACGAGTGCCGGATACGGCGGACGGGATTGAGCACATTCATCGATCCCTGCATGATATAGGAAAGATGCCGCCAGCGAAGCGATGACCGCTGCTCCGCCGTCATGGCGTAAATATCCTGAGTTCCATTGTTGAAATGGAATTTGACGGCGCCGGAGACGACGCGCAGCGGCGGGCGGATGGCGCCGGCGATCGTCTTGATCAGCGTCGTCTTGCCGCTGCTCGATTCACCGGCAACGCCATAGATCTCGCCACGGGCGATCGACAGGCTGATATCGTCAACCGCCCGCACCTCGCGATCGACGCCATAAAGGAAGGCCCGGTAATAAGCCTTGAGGTTGTTGACCTCGACGACAGCCTCCATGCCTCAGCCTCCCATCCGGTTCAAACGACTGCGGGGGTCGTTATATTCATTCATCGACATCGACAGCAGGAAGAGCGCCATGAACAGCACCACGATGGCAGCGACCGGCGCTGCAACCCACCACCATGTACCGGCGATAAGCGCCGAATGCGCATTGGCCCAATAGATCATCATGCCCATGGTCGGCGTTTCGATATCGGTGAAACCGAGCACCGCGAGCGTGATCTCCATACCGATCGACCAGATCATGTTGTTCATCGTCGTGGCGAAGACGATCGGCAGCACATAGGGCAGATGTTCCTCGACGAGGATCTTGCGCATGCTCATGCCGGAATAGACGCTCTGCGTGGTGAAAGGCCGCGTCTTCAGGCTGATCGCCACCGAGCGGATCAGGCGCGCGTCGTAGGACCAGCCGAGCGAGGCCATAACGATGATGAGCACCGTCCAGGTCATTTCATCCTTGAGCACGAAGTAGAACAGGATCAGCAACGGAAACTGCGGAATGACCATGATACTGTCGTTGATCGCCATCAGTACGCGATCGACAGCACCGCCGGCATAGCCAGCCACCAGCCCCACGACCAGCGAGATAATGCGCGAGAGAATGGCAACGCCGATGCCGAAATAGAGCGTGTTGCGGAGCGCTGTCGTGAGCTGCCAGAAAACATCCTGGCCGCGCGACGTCGTGCCCAGCCAGTATTGCCCATCCGGCGGCATGTCGGGCGGCAGCAGATAAAGATCGGCCGGGCCATAGGGCGAGAAATAAGACAGGATCACCAGCCCGACGATGATGGCGAGCAACAGAAGACCGAAAAGGAATTCCATATTCTGGCGAGCAAGGTCGCGAACGATCGTCAGCATGGCCTACTCCACCTTGATGCGCGGGTCGATCAGCGGACCCAATATGTCGATGATGAATACGGCCGCCGCGACACCGACGATCGATAGCGCGCTGAGCCCCAGGACGAGGCTGTAGTCGCCGGCATGCACAGCCGAAATCAGAAGATTGCCGATACCGGGATAGCCGAAGACGATTTCAGTGATGACCGTGCCGTTGAAGACCGCGCCAAGCGACATGGCAAGGCCGGTAAACTGTGGCACCATGGCATTGCGGGCGATGTAGGAACGCAGGATCTTGCGCTTCGGCACGCCGCCAAGCTCGGCGAAAACCACATAGTCCTCGGTGATGATATTAGAGACGAGCGCCCGCATGCCGATCAGCCAACCGCCCGTCCCGACGAGGATCAGCGACAGCGCCGGCAGGATGGAGTGGCGGAGAATATCGAGCACCAGCGTAACCGAGAGATTGAGGTTAGTGTTCATCTCATAGCCGCCATTGATCGGCAGGATCGGCCAGACATAGCCGAAGAGAATGATCAGCACGAAGGCGAGAATGTAATAGGGGATCGGCTGCATGGCGATGAAAACGAGGCTGACGGCCTTCAGCACCGCGCTCTTGCGATAATAGCCGGCGAGCGCGCCGATCATGTTGCCGAGGATGAAGGTCAGGATGACGGAAACAGTCATCAGACCGATCGTCCAGGGCAGCGCCCTCGCGATGATGGCGGAAACAGGCGTGGGAAAGGCCGAAAGCGACGGCCCGAGATCGCCGGTCGCAAGGCGCCCCCAGAAATGCAGGTATTGCTGCCAGATGGTGCCCTCGAGACCATAAAGCTCACGCAACGACTGACGCATCAGCTCGACGGCGCGGGGATCGGATTGGCCCATCTGCTGGATGGTCCCGATGCTTTCCTCGACGGGATCGATCGGTGTCATGTGGGTGATGAAGAACGTCGCGGAAATGCCGAGGAAGACAACGAGCAGGAATTGGCCAAATCGTCTCAATACGAAAACTGGATAGGACGTCATGCCGCCGTCTTCCTCGCTGCTTGCGCTTCATCATCAATTCAAAAGATTCGCCGGACCTGCCTAGTGTCCGGCGAAAGGTGCCTGATGCGGCAGTTGCCGCATCAGGGTCGGGAGAAATCAGGGCTGTGCCGGCTTCAGCTTGACCATCATCAATCGGGAGTTCGCCCAATTGGGAACGGGGTCCGTATAGGGGTCGGCAATGGTCGGATAGCCTTTCCAGTAGGTCGTATCCATCGAGGTGAAGACGTTATAGGACATCAGCGGAATGGTCGGCATCTGCTGCGCGACCAGCTTCAGATAGTCCTTGCCAAGTTCGATGCCCTTCGGATCATCGGCGCTGACGCGGCGAATATTTTCAATGATCTTGTCGAGATCCGGATTGGACCAACGCTGCCAGTTGCGCGGTGCCTGGTTCTCACCCTTCTTGGCGACGAACTCCGAATGCCAGCTGTCAAGGAAGAAGGACAGATCGGGATCGCCGCCCCAGGTCTCGACGCTCCATGCAATCGCAACCTGATAGTTGCCGGGCTGTAATCCCGCCTGCCAGACGCTGGTGGAAGGAGCAGCTTTGGAATCGATCCCGAAGGCTGCCCATTGCTGGGCGATCAGAGTGCCCGCACGGGTAAAGACGGAGCGAGTATCGCCTTCGACCGTCAAACGGATCTTGAACGGCTGCCCTTCAGGCGTCATCCATTTGCCGCCCACCTTCTTGAAGCCGGCCTTTTCCAATAGCTCAGCGGCGGCCTGCGGATCGGGCTTCCACCAGCCGTAACCGAAGGCAGCACTGATGGCGGCCGGATCGGTCGGGATCTGATCCTTGTATTTCGGCTGCTTGCGCAGGATATCGGCGATTTGCTGGCCGATCGTAGGATCGTAGGGCTTTATCTTGCGCTTGCCGGTGTCAACTTCGAAATTCTTCAGCCAATCCTGCATCGGCGCCTGATAATCCGTCATGGCGATTGCCGTCGGCGGAACGCCGAGCGCGGAAAGCGTGGCCGCGCCACGATAGCTCGCCATATCGACAGCCTTGATATCGATGAGCAGTGCCAAGGCCCAGCGCACATCGGCATTCTGGAACAGCGGATCCTGATTGTTGAAGATCACAGCCGGTAGCGTCGGATCCGGATGGGCAAAGGGGAAGCCGGGGAACCAGCTGTCGACGGTCTTCGACTTTTCCTTCAGCGTGAACATGCCTTCCGGCGTGTTGTCGTGAATGATATCGAGATTGTGCTCGAGCTGCGCGATGGTACGCTTATCCGGCGGACCGGGATCGACATAGGTGACATATTTCGGGGCCGGTTCGCCGAAACGGCCAAGCGAGGTGCGCTGCCAGTCGTCGCGCTTCTCCCAGGTGTACCATTTGCCCTGCGGATCGAAAGCCTTCAGCTTGTAGGCGCCAAGCGAAACGGGATTGGCATTGTCATAGCGTACGGGATCAGCGACCTTTTCGAAGACATGCTTGGGCATGATCCAGGCGCCGTTCCAGCGAACGGTGAAGATGGCGTGGAAACGCGAGTTCGGCTTCTTCAACTTGAAGACGACCGTATAGGGATCCGGCGCCTCGACGCTTGCGACCTGAACCGAGAAGGCCGCGCTCCAGTTCATACCCGGATGATCCATCTGGGTCTTGACGGTGTAGACGACGTCATCGGCCGTGAATTCGACGCCGTCACTCCAATAAAGGCCCTTGCGCAGTTTCACCGTCATCTGGGTGAAATCGTCGTTATATTGCGGCTTGTCGGAAGCAAGTGAGTTGTCCCAGGCCGAGCCGCCCAGACCTTTCTCCGGATCGATGTACCAGAGCGTGTCCATGGTCAGCTGCTGGAGGCCGGTCGAAACGCCGCCGCCACCATTGACCCAGATGTTGAACCAGCCCGGATTCTTGATCGTTCCCTCAGGGTTTTCGACGATCAAGGTCTCCTTGCGGGGCAAAGAGGTATAGTCCTGAGCCTGGGCCGCCGCGATGAGGCCGAACGTGGCCAGCGCGACGCCGAAGGCAAGCTTCTTCCACTGCTTCATGATCTCCTCCCATTTTTATCGACTGCGCGGTACACTCAAGTGATGATGAGCAGGCCGCGATTTTCACCCCTTTTTCCCGGCCGGCCGCTCAAAACAGCGCGCGGCGGTCCGGGCCTGCAACGGGTCGTCAGCCGCCTCCTCGCGACTGTTCGACCGCTTTTAGTGCCGGGCGTATCGCCCCCCGGCGACACGGCGTCAGACCGCCAGCCGGATCACCGTGTAGGACAGCGGCTTCAGCGTGGCACGAAGCCGGCCATCCTCGATCTTGGCATCGCCCGTATTGGTCGGGACGACCGCGTTCGGATGCGCTGCAGTGTTGGTTGCCTGCAAATCGTTGTTGACGATTTCATGCTGTTCGACGACACGGGCTCCGGCAAAGCCTTCGAGACGTGTATCTAGATCGAGCGCGCTGTCGGGATGACGGTTGACGACAAACAGCGTAACCATCTTTCCCATTTCGTCGTGAACGGCCGACACATCGAGATAAGGCACGTCATCGGCCTCGTCGCTGTCATAGGTCGGACCATCCGTGACGAGGCGCAACGCATAACCGCGGCCATATTTCGAGGCGAAATAGAGCGGGTAGTAGATCGTCTGCCGCCATGCCGGGCCGCCATCCTCCGTCATGATCGGTGCGATCACATTGACAAGCTGGGCGATGCAGGCAATGCGAACGCGATCGGAGCGGCGAATGAAGGTGTTGAGAATGCCGCCGACCTGCAGCACGTCCTCGAAATTATAGACATCCTCCAGCAGATGCGGCGCATCCGGCCATTCGTCACGGGCGAGAATCTCCTTATCCTGCTGGTTTGAGTGATACCAGACGTTCCACTCGTCGAAGGAAATGCCGATCGTCTTCTTCGAGCGCTTCTTCGCCTTGATATAGTCAATGACACCGCCGATGGTGACGATATAGCGATCCAGCTTCTCGGCCTTTGCGAGATAGTTCAGCGTGTTCTTCTCGCGGTTGGCGAAATACATATGTAGCGAGATATGGTCGGCGCTGTCGTAGCACTGATCCAGAACCTGCGCTTCCCAATCGGGATAGGTCTTCATATCGGAATTGGACGAGCCGCAGACGACGAGTTCGAGCGATTTATCAAAGCCGCGCATGGCCTTGGCAGTCTCATCGGCCAGGCGTCCATATTCATAGGCGGACTTGTGACCCACCTGCCAGGGACCGTCCATTTCATTGCCCAGGCACCAGAGCTTCACCCCATGCGGATCGGCCCAGCCGTGCTTGCGCCGCAGATCCGACCAGTATGTGCCGCCTGGATGATTGCAATATTCAAGGAAGTTTCTCGCCGCATCCAGCCCGCGCGAGCCGAGGTTGACGGCAAGCATCGGTTTGGTATTGGCCTTCTTGCACCAATCGACGAATTCATTGACGCCGATCTGGTTGCTCTCCCGCGTCCGCCAGGCAAGATCGAGACGCACCGGCCGCTCGGACCGCGGCCCGACGCCATCTTCCCAATTATAGGCTGAAACGAAATTGCCACCGGGATAGCGGCAGTAGGGCGAGTTGAGCTCGCGCACAAGCTCAATCACATCCTTGCGAAATCCGTTCTCATCGGCGGCTGGATGGCCCGGCTCGTAGATGCCGCCATAAATCGCCCGCCCCAGATGCTCCAGAAAAGAGCTGTAAAGCCGATCATCGATGTCGGCAATTCGGAAATCACGGTGGACGATCACATGCGCCTTCACGGCCTTCCTCCCATATATATCAGATATTTCGTTCTTATACCTTGATCTTGATACACTTTTGGAAGGTCGTCAACGCATTCAAGACGGAAAATATCGCTAAAGCTATGGTAGCGACACTCACGAGATAACAAAATAAGTTTTAAATTCAGTGACTTATGAAAAATATGACTTGTCGGCATTTGGCTCCGATACGATATTATGTATCATAAATTACGATACTATTGAGCCAAATCGATGCGCATAAGGATATCGCGGCCATAGTTGCCGAAACCGCGGCCGAAAATATTGATGCCACCGGTGTTGCGCGCATCGTCGGCAATCCCGATCCGCAGGCGGATCGACGAATGCTGACTGATGGCAAGATCATCGATCGTCACATCGGAAGAGGCAACGCCGTCGATGAAGGTGCCCTTCTTGGAGATTCGCCAGGTCTTGAGCTTGCCGTATTGAGAGCCTTCGAGCTTCCACCAGCTTGGCGTAAAAGCCCCGCGCTTATCGCCATAATCGCCCGGAGACGTCCATGTGCCAACGGCGACGCCGTTGATCCACACAGTGATGTCGGACGGCCAGTCCGGATTGGTGCCAGGCACTTCGGACGAGAGCTCCATCGAGAATTCGATGGCATTGACGTTCCTGTTCAAGATCTTGGCATTGTTCGGGAATTTATACTCGACATGGCCACGCCCGAACCAGAGAAGACCTGCCTGCATGCGCTGCGGATCAAGGAAATAGTCGGGAACATCAAGCAGGCCAATGACGCCCTCGGTCGAGCACAGGCCACAAGGCGCATGCGTCTCGCAGCTCGTGTAGAGACCGATCGGCATGGCGACTTCGATCACGTCCTCATCATGCTTGAAGGCCTGATCCTCGAAGCTCAGCAGGATCTCATCGTAAAGCGCGGTACAGATCTTCTGGTAACCCTTGCGCGCCTTTGCAGCCTTGGTCTCGACAAGACCGGCCTCCTCCAGGATCATGATACCAGTCGCGACGGTCGATTGCGGCAGATCAAGCTCCCGGGCGATCTCGTTGACATTCAGCGAGCCCCTTGCGCAGAGCAGCTTCAACATATCGACACGTGCCGGCGCCGATAACGCCCGGAAAACCGCAGCGTTCTCACCCGCATAAATTGTCAGAAAGCCGCGCTGCATAAAATCCTGAATTCCCCATCAATAGATTTCATTTATATCAGGATTTTTGATTTCACAAGAGATATTACTCGAGATGCTCCGGCCTAGCGCCTTCTCCACGCAATGAGAAGACGCCAGCCAGCTCGCGGGCTATACAACTTGGCGGGACGGAATCCTAGATCGCCGCTCAGCCTCCAGTTTTACCGGCATGTCTCTATCCGCTTCAAGGCAGCGGTAATGCCTGACAGCGAGTAGGAATAACTCGTCTCGGTGCCTCGCTTAGAGGTTGCCTGCAGTTGCAACTGCGCACCGCCTTTCATGGCGTTGACCATGGTCGGCTCCTGCGATTCGTTTTTTACCCAGCCGTGCCGGTCTTTCGTAAACATCGGAAATGTCTTGTCGCCGACCGTCGCCGTCATCTGAGCACCGTCTTTCAGGTCATAGCCCATCGCGGCCTCCGGAACCAATTTATCGCCGGGAGACAGACGCGAGACGATGAAGAAATTGTCGCCATGGTCGACACTGGCGGGCTGCTGCGCAACCGGCCTCGATAGAACATAGCAATTCACATTGTCGCCGGACTTATAAGAATATGCGCCCCAATGATCGAATTGATCGATACGGACGGGCACTTCCGCATGCGCGATACCGGCGCTGAATGCGACGAAGACCAGAGCGGGGGCGAAATTTCTTGCAAACATGGTTTCCTGCCATTTCTTGTTTCAAGGACATTGAAAGCGAGAGATGCACTCACACGCACGGCAGTTTCGGTGCGGTGCGTTATCTGATTGTTAATGTCTTCGTTAAAATTTGTTCATGTTAGGAAACGCGCAGGAAACCATATACGGGAAGAACACAACCCCGTCGGCATTGACGATCAGTTCACAGATTGCGCTGTTCCATCCGCTGCATCCATGCACATATAGCCGCCTGAACCTACGGCTTTTGCAAGCCATGCCATGAAGACGCAAGCGAGCGGCAGCTTTGACGTGCCGGTTTCTGTATGGACATGCGTGATGCAAAATCAGGCCGTGCTAACCGGATATAGTAATAGGACTGCACCATGAAGAAGATCGGTTTCCTTTCATTCGGCCACTGGACGCCCTCGCCCCAGTCGCAAACCCGTTCAGCTGCCGATACGCTGCTGCAATCGATCGACCTCGCCGTGGCGGCCGAACAGCTGGGTGCGGACGGCGCCTATTTCCGAGTGCATCATTTCGCACGTCAGCTTGCCTCACCCTTCCCACTGCTGGCAGCTGTCGGCGCCAAGACCAGCCGCATCGAAACCGGCACTGCCGTCATCGACATGCGCTATGAAAATCCTTTCTACATGGCCGAGGATGCCGGCGCTGCCGATCTTATCGCCGGCGGCCGGCTGCAACTCGGCATTAGCCGCGGCTCGCCCGAACAGGTAATCGACGGGTGGCGCCATTTCGGCTATGCCCCAATGGAAGGCGAAAGCGATGCCGATATGGGCCGCAGGCATACGGAAGTGCTGCTCGATCTGCTGCGCGGCGAAGGCTTCGCACAGCCCAACCCTCGGCCAATGTTCCCCAACCCGCCAGGCCTGTTGCGCTTGGAACCCTATTCCGAGGGCCTGCGCGAGCGGATCTGGTGGGGTGCCGGCTCCAATGCCACGGCCGTATGGGCCGCGAAGCTCGGCATGAACCTGCAGAGCTCGACGCTGAAGGATGATGAAAGCGGCCTACCCTTCCACGTCCAGCAGGCCGATCAGATCAGGCTCTATCGCGAGGCCTGGAAAGAAGCCGGGCACAAACGCGAGCCGCGAGTTTCGGTTAGCCGCAGCATCTTCGCGCTGGTGAACGATCTCGACCGCGCCTATTTCGGCCAGAGCGGCAAGGATGCTGACAAGATCGGCTTCATCGATGAAAAGACACGGGCCATTTTCGGCCGCAGCTATGCCGCAGAACCGGATGTGCTGATCGAGGAGTTGGCAAAGGACGAAGCCATCGCCGCGGCCGACACCCTGCTGTTGACGGTGCCGAACCAGCTTGGGGTCGACTACAACGCCCATGTCATCGAGAGCATCCTGACGCATGTCGCACCGGCATTGGGGTGGCGCTAGGAGGGTTCTGAAACAGGACGAGACAAAACTGACCGCCCGCGAAGCTCACCTTCGCGGGCGGTCGTTTCAGATTTTACCACGTGAAGGGCGCATGCTTGGCGGATCAAGCCAAAGCGTAGTGACGCCGCAGCCTATGAAGTGCTGCCAATACCAGCAGCGCCATGACAGCGGAGAAAGCCACAAGCGGCCATGCGCTATCGCCATCCAGTGCGGTGATCGCCAGCGTCCCGACGAGACTCACAATCAGGCTCTGAATACAGAAATAGAACGCCACCGCCGATCCGGCGATATCGCCGAACTCCGCCAACGCCCCATTCGCCGTAACCGATCCCGCAAAGACGATGCCGACCGCCATGATCCACATCGGCAGCACGAAGCTTGCGAAGGACGGCACTCCGTAGAGTTGGCCAAGCGCAAGAGCTGCCGCACCGATAAGAAGCAGTCCCATGCCCCGCGCAACACAGCCTGCGACACCCCATCTTTCGACAAACCATCCGGCGAAGCGTGCCGCCGCAATCATCACGACGGCAACCGTTGCAAAGGCAATGCTGAAACCGAGTTCCGAGTAGCCGGCCCTGCCGATCAGCACGCGGGGAGCGGTCGAGAAGAATACGAAGAACGTCCCCATTCCCGCGCTGAAGGCAAGCGTATAGGTCCAGAACGGCCGACTTCTGAAGATCGGCCAGATTGACCGGCGCGGCCCGGTCGAGCCTTGGGGCCCTGTTTCATGCCACCTCGCCATAGCGTGAAAGGTGGCGGCCAACGCCAGAAGCGAAAGCAATATAAAGATGGCACGCCAACCCCACCGATCGGCAATCATGGCACCGGCTATGGGGCCGAGCGCCGGCACGAAGGAGAGTATCGATCCGAACGTGGCATAGATAATGGCCTGCTCCGGGCGATTGCCATAGACATCCCGCACGGTCGCGAAGGTCGCGACCAAGGCTGCCGACGCGCCCATGGCCTGCAGCAGGCGGCATAGAACGAAGATGGGAGCGCTCCATGACAGGGCCGCTCCGAGAGAGGCGACGGCAAACAGAAGCGCGCCGCAAAGCAGGATTGGGCGGCGGCCGAGACGATCCGAAAGCGGGCCGAACACCACCTGCCCGAGACCGAGCATAATCATATAGAGGCTCAGTGTCAGCTGGATCATAGCAGGCGTCGTGTTAAAGATGCCAGGCATCGACGGCACGACGGGAAGGTAGATATCCATGGCCAGCGAGGCGAGGATGTCAAAAGGCGCCATCAGCAGCAGTGCCGCCGGCAGCGAGTAAGCCCAGGACGGGCGTATGTCAGACATGAAAAAATTCCGCTCGAAAGAGAGTTCGGGCGGCGCCTGCCACTGGTATCAACGGGAATGAGTTCGACAGCACGCCGCAACAACAAAAAGCTGTTGCGGCTTATTTATCTGCTGACTTGGAATTCCCCATGCCGATGGCCTCGTGGCGAGATACGTGATGGCGACAGCGTTTAGCAGATGACATCGAACCGAGCAATATGTTGCGACGGGCATGGTCGCAGCCACCACATTCAATGCTGTCGGTCGCGCATCGAAAATGAGGTGAAAATCTAATGATTTTTTAACCATGATCGTGCCCTAACTACTTGTAATTTCTTTCTTGGAGCAGATTATGGTGCGCGCATCGAAAATGGACGAGTTGAACGATAGGCTCAACTTTGTTGGACTGGGACAGGATGCCAGGCAGGCTCTGGCAGAGCTGCAGCCGACTATCGAATCCGCCGTCAAAGGCTCTCTCGACACCTTTTACGAGAAGATCACCAAACATCCGGCGATGTCGAAATTCTTTTCGTCGCAACAGCATGTACACCACGCCAAATCCAAGCAGCAGGACCATTGGAAGACGATCGCGTCAGGCAAATACGGACCCGATTATGTCGAAGCGGTCTCGGCGGTGGGCAGGACCCATGCCCGCCTCGGCCTCGAGCCGCGCTGGTATATTGGCGGCTACGCCTTGATCCTCGAAGGGATGGTGCGATCGATCGTCGCACAGCAGCTCAATGGTTTCATGCAGCGCAAGCATGAACAAGCCCTCTCACGGCGGCTGTCGGCGATCGTCAAGGCCGCCCTCGTCGACATGGATTACGGCATTTCGGTTTACCTGCAGGTGCTCGCCGATGAGCGCGACCGCGCGGAATCCGAGCGGGCTGCTGCCCAGCGCGAGCAGGAACGCGCGCTTAACGCACTCGGCATAGCGCTGAACGGCCTTGCAAACGGCGACCTGACGGCTGATATCACAGAAGCCCTTTCGGCCGAATTCGAGGTCTTGAAGAGCAACTATAACGAGTCGCTCGCATCCCTCGGCACTGCAATGCAGCGCATCGAAGATTCAGTGACCCGCGTTCGCGACGAAGCCGGTTCGATCTCGTCTGCGGCTGACAACATGGCAAGGCGCACGGAACAGCAAGCCTCTGCCCTTGAAGAAAGTGCCGCTGCGATCGACCAGATCACCACGATTTCCGAACAGACCGCTGAGCGGACGCGCGAGGTTCAGGCAATCGTCAAGGAATCCGCCTCGGAGGCGGAACGCTCGCGCGAGGTCGTGCAGCAGGCCGTCTCCGCCATGGGCGATATCGAAACCTCGTCGCGCAAGATGACAGATATTATCTCCGTCATCGATGACATCGCCTTCCAGACCAACCTTCTGGCTTTGAACGCCGGCGTCGAGGCGGCGAGAGCGGGCGAACAGGGCAAGGGCTTCGCCGTCGTCGCCCAGGAAGTCCGCGAATTGGCGCAGCGTTCGGCGACCGCCGCAAAGGAAATCAAGGATCTCATCGACAGATCATCCAACGATGTGCGTCGCGGCGTGGAGCTGGTCAACCGGACCGACGAGGCACTGGCCCTAATCGGCAACCAGGTCGCCTCCATCGACAGGAATGTCGGTGCAATCGCCCGTTCGGCGCAGGAACAGGCCGTCGGCATCAGCGAGATCAATTCCGCCGTTCGCAACATGGATCAGATGACCCAGCAGAATGTTGCGCTAATGGAAGAGACGAATGCCTCGACGCGACACCTCGCCGATATCAGCAACGAGCTCGCCGGTCTGGTCGGACGATTCAAGACCGTGCGTTCGGGAACGCGGACCGGGGCCGTCAGGCTGAAACTCGCAAGCTGAAACAGTTGCCGCACACCGCAATCATCCGCATTCCAATTGCCACTTATTCCAAACGGCTCCGGATATGAACCCGGGGCTGTCTTCAACTATACAGCCTCACGGCATCTCCTCGACTTCAGCCAACAGCCATTGGCGAAACACCTTCATGGACGCCGTCTCCGCTCGCGATTTCAAGCGCGTCAGCCAGTAGCTGCCGGTCATTGCGGTAATCCGGAACGGCTGCATGATCCTGCCGGCTTCGATATCATGGGAAAACATGGCGACCGGCACCAACGCGACACCGACGCCGCGTGCTGCAGCCTCCACCAGCGTCAGCGACGAATCGAACATCCAGCCACGAAGATGCGGTGGCGGCAGGCCCGCCGCCCTGAACCAGAGCGACCATTCATCGACCCGATAGGATCGCAACAGTTCGACATCGACGAGATCGGCAGGCGTACGCAATCGCGCGCCGATATCCGGCGTGCAAACTGGGGAGAGTGGCGCATCCATAAGATGGATCGCCTCGGTTCCATGCCATGCACCGTCACCGAAGCGCAGGAAGAAATCCAGTCCGTCGAGCACCATGTCGGCTCGGTTGTTGTTGGTCTTCAGGCGCAGATCGACATGGGGATGCTGCGCCTTGAAACTGCCGAGGCGCGGCAGGAGCCAGCCGATCGCGAAAGTCCCGACGACGCCGACCGTCAGGATCTCGGCGAAATTCCCCTCCTCCAACTGGCTGAGCGTGGCGCTCATGCGGCGGAAGGCGTCCGTCAGCACCGGAAGCAACGCATGCCCCTCGTCGGTCAGCGCGAGGCCCCGTGGCAGGCGCTTGAAGAGGGTCACGCCCAGCACGTCTTCCAACGCCTTGACCTGATGGCTGATCGCCGTCTGCGTGACCCGAAGCTCCAGGCCAGCCCGAGTGAAGCTGCCATGCCGCGCCGAGGCCTCGAAAACCCGCAGCGCGTTCAGCGGCAGTTGGGAAATGTCCATTTGTGTCCTAAGGCCAAGTTTTTCTCATGTCTAAGCCCAGAATTGATCGTTTGTCTAGGGCAGAAACCAGAGCCATAGTCTGCCTCGCACGGTGATTTGCCAGACCCCAATGACGTCCACGGGCTGATAGGCGCTCCGTTGCCCAACGCAAAATCGAAGTGGAAACAAGATGACGATCTTATTGTCGCGCCGGCAAAGCCTTGCCGGCAGCTTGCTTGCGCTGCCTGTACTGGCAGGGCTGAGCTCGGTTGGACGTACTGCAGACGATAATACAGGCGAGGCGCAGCTTGCCGCGCTCGAAAGCAAGCATCCAGGCCGCATCTGTGTCAGCATTCTGGACATGGCAAGCGGCAGGCGCATCGAGCACCGCGCCGGCGAGCGCATTCTCATGTGCAGCACGTTCAAGGCGCTGGCGGCAGCTCTCGTGCTTGCTCGCGTCGACAAGGGAGAAGAGAAGCTCGACCGACGCATTCATTACAAGAAGAGCGATCTCATCGACTATTCTCCGACCACCAAACCCAATGCCGGAGAAAATGGCATGACCGTTGGCGAACTTTGCGCAGCGGCCGTGACGCTCAGCGACAATACCGCGGCCAATCTGCTGCTCGCGAGCTTTGGCGGCCCGGAGGCAATTACGACCTTCTGCCGCAGCATAGGCGACGAGATCACCCGCCTCGACCGCACCGAGCCCACGCTGAACTATCACGACACACCGAACGATGAGCGCGACACGACGACAGCTTCGACGATGCTGGAAAACCTGCAGCGGCTTCTGTTCACCGATGTGCTGACGCCCGCCTCGCGATCGCAGCTCGCGGCCTGGCTGATCACCAACAAGACGGGCGACGCCCGCCTGCGCGCCGGGCTTCCGAAGGATTGGCTGGTGGGCGACAAGACCGGAACAAATGGCAACAAACACGGCAATGCCAACGACATCGCGGTGCTATGGCCAACGAAGCGCGCGCCCATCATCGTGACGGCCTATTGCGAGATCCCCGCCATCGCAGCTGACGAACGCAACGCCATCATTGCCGAAATCGGCCGCATTGCCGCGGCGATCTGAGAACATACGCCCCGGATAACAACCGCCACCAATCATCACCTCTTTTTCGACCGTACGATCCTGCACGGTCGATCATCACAATGAGGATATCATTTTGAATATACGTACCAATTCTTTGCAGAAGATCGGCTTCGTCGCCAGCTGCCTTTTCTATGGCGTCGGCGCACAGGCTGCCGACGGCAATGACCAAGATCGGCTGGAGCGGGCCGTCAACGAGATCGTCCGCCCGCTGATGAAGGAAAACGATGTGCCGGGCATGGCGATCGCGCTGACCGTCAAAGGCAAGCGTTATGTCTTCAACTATGGCGTCGCCTCGAAGGAGAGCGGCCAGAAGGTGACGAGCGACACGATCTTCGAGCTCGGCTCTATCAGCAAGACCTTTACGGCAGCGCTCGGCTCCTACGCTCAAGTCCGTGGAAAACTGTCCTTTTCCGACAAGGCGACGAAATATATGCCGGAACTTGCGGGCAGCAGCTTCGACAGGATCAGCCTGCTCGATCTCGCCACATACTCGGCAGGCGGTCTGCCACTGCAGTTTCCCAGCGACGTGACGGATCAGGACAAGATGGTTGCCTATTATCGCAAATGGCATCCCACCTTTGCGCCCGGTACGTATCGGCAATATTCCAATCCCAGCATCGGCCTATTCGGTTACCTGGCAGCGCAGGCCGTCGGAGAGCCGTTCGATACGCTGATGCAGGAAAAAATTCTTCCTGGTCTTGGCCTCCGTCACACCTATGTCCGCGTTCCACCGGCTGAGATGGCCAATTATGCCTATGGCTATTCCAAGCAGGGCAAGCCGATCCGCGTCAACGGCGGCGTTTTCGATACGCAGGCCTATGGCATCAAGACTACCAGCTCCGATATGCTTGCCTTTCTTGAAGCGAATATGGGCGAAGCAAAGCTCGACGATAAGCTTCAGCAGGCAATCGACGCGACGCATGTCGGCTATTACCGTGTCGACAACACGACGCAGGCGCTCGGTTGGGAGATCTATGCCTATCCAACGACGCTTGCCCGGCTGCTTGCCGGCAATTCGTCAGACATGGCATTTGAGCCCCATAAAATCAGCCGGCTCGACCCGCCTCAGCAGCCGCGCAAGGATATCCTGCTCAACAAGACGGGCTCAACGAACGGTTTTGGCGCATACGCGGCCTTCATACCGGCCAGACAGGTCGGCATCGCTTTGCTTGCAAACAGGAATTTTCCGATCCCCGCGCGCGTCGCGGCAGCCTACAAAATCCTGACAGCCGTCGAGGACATGCAGGGATCCAATGCGGTCCAGTAAAGAGCTGCTATGAGGATTTAATTGCTTCAACAAACGGCCGGCCTTGCGAAATATCGAGGCCGGCCACCGTCATTTATCGATTGCCGGAAGACCGTCGCGCGGCAACACCAGCTTGGGAGGCTTCCGTTCCGTTGAAGAATTCCTGCAGAAGGCGGGTAATGCGCTCTGGTGGTGTACCCTTTGCATATTCTTCCTGCATCCGGCGTCTGACCAATATTTCTAAGACTGACATGTCTTTCACCTCATATATCCGGCGCAAGGAAAATGTCGCTCTCAATGGCGCGGGAGGCAAGTTACAGTTTTTTCATGATCTTAGCGGCGCGACCGAAGAAGCTCTGATCTTGCCGGTATCGCGTTCCACCCGAAGCGGAGTTTACCGAAGCGTGATCAATCTGCCACTTGCCAAATCCCGGCTCATCGTAGAATTGAAAGCGGCCAATCGGTCGGTTGTTTGCGCTTCCTTAACTTCCGTGCTTTAGCGGGCCACACCCCGACCATTGGATGATGTCGCCTGCAAGGAATGAATAATGCCCATAAAAAAAAGCTCCGCCTCTGACGTTTTCCAGCGCAAGATTTCAGATTTTTGCGATCTGCGGCTCAAGCCGCTGCTTCAGCCGCGTAGCTTCGAGAATATCAAAGGCTTCATGATCGGCCTTATCGTTTTCCAATCGCGCCCTCCTCTCCGGGCAGGACGTGTGGATTTCCAGGAAATAGCCTCTCTCTGCGGCATGGACGAGGAAATGAGCCCCGAGTTCAAACGGGCCGCCCAGCCCGGCTTCGATGCGATTCTTCGCTGGCTTGGGGCGCCGAAAACCAGCACGGCACGGAAGCCCCCCGTCGCCACGAAGCTCCCTTTAAGAGTTCCCGCCAAGCCTATTTCTGCACGGCCTCTGCGTCGTATGGCTTCCTAAAATGAACTGCGTACCGGCCATGATGGCCGGTACGTCCTTTATCTGCCTCGTCGGCAGAACACAAAACCCCACACAGCTTCGAGTACCGATCCAATCGGCAACGCCGGCAGGCAGGACGCAGCCCCATCTCGTCCGCGACCGGTTTTGTTCCGACGCGACGAGTGGTTGGCGTCCGCCGAATGCTTTGAAGACCGGCGAACCGGGCGTGACAGCTGGGTAAGATTGGCGAGACTGTCGATGCTTACCAATGTGGATATATCTTCAGGCAGCAATTGACTATCAATTCTATAGAGAAAGGAATGAAGAAGCGACGACCTCTTCAAAAATGAAATGCCTTTTCTCGAAGACCAGCTTTTAATGCGGCATCGTGGCGCCAAATGAAATCGGAGCCCGCCCATGAACGCGCAACTGCACCATATCAACGCCACGCATCCTGAGGCCACCTTGCTGGAGACCGAACAGCAGGCGCTGGCCGTCGCGCAGGAGCTGGCCCAGCGTTTTGCCGCCACCGCCTCGGAGCGCGATAGCGAGAGGCTGCTTCCCTTTGCCGAGATGGATGCGCTGGCACAATCCGGGCTCTTGGCAATTACGGTTCCCGAGGAGTATGGCGGCCTGGATGTCTCCAATGCCACCTTGGCGGAGATCACGGCGACACTCGCCCAGGCCGACGGTTCGATCGGACAGATTCCGCAGAACCACTTCTACATTCTTGAAGCCTTGCGCGTCGATGGTTCGGAAGATCAGAAGCGCTATTTCTTCGGGCGCGCATTGGCCGGCGATCGCTTCGGCAACGCTCTTTCCGAGCGCGGCACGAAGACAGTCGGGCACTATGATACGCGTATCACCCGCGATGGTCCGGGCTATCGCATCAATGGCCGCAAGTTCTATTCGACGGGCGTCCTCTTCGCCGATTGGGTCACTGTCTTTGCGCTCGACGAAGCCGACAAGCTGGTCATGGCCTTCGTCCCGAAGGGAACGGAAGGCATCGAAATCATTGACGATTGGGATGGCTTCGGGCAGCGCACGACCGGCAGCGGCACCACGGTCCTCAACAATGTCTATGTGAATGCCGACCATGTCGTTCTTCACCACAAAGGCTTCGAACGGCCGACGACGATTGGCTCCGTCGGCCAGATCATTCATGCCGGCGTCGATCTCGGCATCGCTCGGGCAGCCTTTGCCGAAACGCTTGATTTCGTGAAGACCCGATCGCGCCCCTGGATGGATAGCGGTGTAGAGCGGGCGAGCGACGATCCGCTGACAATCGCCAAGGTCGGGCAGATCGCCGTCCGGCTGGAAGCTGCTACCGCGACCGTCGAGCGCGCCGGCCGCAAGGTCGATGCCGCCCAGGTCGAGACAACAGAAAAGAGGGTGGTCGAGGCGACGCTCGCGGTGGCGGCCGCAAAGGTGCTGACAACGGAAATTGCCATCGAAGCGAGCAACACCTTGTTTGAGCTCGCCGGCACGGCCTCGGTCAAGCTCGATCTCAATCTCGATCGCCACTGGCGCAATGCCCGCACGCATACGCTCCACGATCCGGTTCGCTGGAAATATCACGTCGTCGGCAATTATCACCTCAACGACGTCATCCCGCCGAAAAACGGCGCGCTTTAACGGATAGACGAAAGCCCCGTCGCCGGCGACGAGGCTTTCACATAATCAAAAGCACAGATCCACAGCGCCACGCTGAAGCCAATTAGTGCCGATCCATATTGGTTTCCATGGGCTGACCGGCTGACATCGCGAGACTTTCCAGACCGGTTGCAACGACCGATACCCTGAATACCCCGTCGAGAGTCTTGTCGAAGATGGCACCGACGACGATATCGGCATCCGCAAAGACTTCGTCGCGGATGCGGCTGGCGGCCTCATCGACCTCGAACAGCGTCATGTCCGTTCCGCCGGAAATGGAGATCAGCACGCCGCGCGCGCCCTTCATGCTCATGTCGTCCAGAAGCGGATTGGAGACTGCGGCATCTGCCGCTTTCAATGCGCGGCCCGGTCCTGAAGCTTCGCCCGTTCCCATCATCGCACGTCCCATTCCCCGCATCACGGATTTGACATCGGCGAAGTCGAGATTGATGAGACCTTCCTTGATGATCAGGTCCGTGATGCAGCTGACGCCCGCATAAAGGACGCGGTCCGCAGTCACAAAGGCGTTTGCGAAGGTGGTCGTGGCGTCCGCAATGCGAAACAGGTTCTGATTGGGAATGACGATAACGGTGTCCGCACTTTCGCGCAGTCGCTCGATGCCCTCGTCAGCCGTGCGCATGCGCCGGTTGCCCTCGAACGTGAAGGGCTTGGTGACGACACCGACCGTGAGGATGCCCGCCTGCCGCGCGACCTGAGCGATGATCGGCGCGGCGCCCGTACCGGTGCCGCCGCCCATTCCGGCCGTCACGAAGCACATATGCGTGCCCTGGAGATGATCCATGATCTCATCGATGGATTCCTCGGCGGCGGCTCGTCCGATTTCCGGCAGGGAGCCTGCACCGAGGCCCTCCGTCACCTGTGCGCCAAGTTGAATGCGCCTGGTCGCTTTGGACGTCGCAAGCGCCTGCGCATCCGTGTTTGCCGCGATGAATTCAACGCCCTGAAGTTGTTGCGCGATCATATTGTTGATCGCGTTGCCGCCGCCACCGCCGACACCGACGACAGAAATCTTCGGTATCACCCCGGAAAGTGGTGCGCGCGTGTCAGCCATGAAGGACTCCATTGGATCGATTTCATTCTCAATCGAGATCGCCTGCCCTTCTGGAGGTTGAAAACGATTCGTGAGCGAAGAGATCCTAATGAGGAACGTGTGCGGATTGCGGCATGCGCCGGCAACCCTCCACAGAATAATGAGTTGAGCACAGGATTTGTAAGCCGGATATTGAAACATCAATCATCCAGCTGCGTGAAGGCCACAATCGGCAAGCCTGCTTGAAGCTGTGGTGTGCTCCAACCCTGGCCCACACCACACCAGATATAAATGACGCTGACCGATCTTGAGTACAGGTGGAGTCAGCACCCGCGCAGCGCAGATTATGAGCCTATGCCCTTTTTAGACTGCGCCACGTCCTCGCCCTCGTGTCAGCTGTAGAGACTGACTTCAGGAATCCGGTCGTTCAAAACGAATTCGCCAACTTCCTTGGCCTTGTAGAAGACCGGATCGTGCAGCGTGTGCGTCCGTACATTGCGCCAGAAGCGGTCGAAACGATATTTCTCCGCGGTCGAGCGCGCTCCGGTGAGTTCGAAGACGCGCGAGGTGATATCGAGTGAAACATGGGTCGCATGCACCTTCGCCGCATAGGCTTCGGCTGCTGCCTCGCCGCGCTCGCGTGCCGTTGCCCTGCTTCCTCCCGCAAGCGCCTCCTGCACCGTTGCCGCAGCGCTGTCGGCCAGCGCAGCGGAAGCCTTCAAGGCCGCAGTGAACTCGCCGACACGCTCGAGAATATAGGGATCGTCCGATGCACGTTCGACGCCGGATGTGACCCACGGTCGAGTCGTGCTGCGGACATAGTCGACCGCCTCTCGCAAAGCGCCTTCAGCCGTGCCGAGATAGAAGTTCACGAAAACGAGCTGAATGAGGGGTGTGTTGAAGGTTGCGAGCACCGGCGCTTCGCCGCCGACGGTTGCCGCCCTATCCAGATCCTCTTCGTAGACGGGAAAATCGTGGAATTCGACGCTGCCGCTGTCCGACAGTCTCTGGCCGAAATTGTCCCAATCGTCATTAGCCTTGTAACCCGCCCGATTGGTCGGAACGGCAAAACCGACGATCCCATCATCAAGAGCGGCATTGGCGTTGATGTAATCCGACACGTGGGCGGCGGTGGAGAAGGATTTGCGGCCGTTCAGGACATAGCCATTGCCGCGGCGCGTCAATACGAGGCCCGGATCGCGCGGATTGACGGCAGCACCCCAGTAGAGGCTGTTTGCCACCGTCTTGTTGCCGAGCTCCTGCGCACGCGCCTCCTCGAAGGCCCAATAGACATATTGGCTGTTGACGTAGTGATAGCCGAGAAGCTGGCCAATGGAGCTTTCGCCGCGCGCAAGGATGCGCACCAACCGCAAGCCATCCACCCAATCGAGGCCGCCGCCGCCAACCTGCGCAGCATGCAAGGCGTTCAGCAAGCCCGCATTCTTCAGCTTGACGATTTCGCCGAGCGGTGGACGACCTTCGCGATCAAGTTCTGGAGCGCGCTTGGAAAGATCGGCGGCAATCTCTTCCGCTCGGGCAAAAAGGTCTTCCCGCGTGGCGTTTCGACTGCCCGCAAAGACGACGTTGGACTGACTCATTATATGAACTCCGGTTCATGGACGTAGTCCGGCGAGATTAAGAAATTCTCGCCGGGATCGTGGACAGCTGCTTAGAAAAGCTTCTCCGGTATCCAGCTGGCGGTTACCGCGTCGCTCGTGTTGAAAGCAGGAACTTTCTTGGCTAGTTCCTCGATCGTCCGGACATTGGCGGCGCGAAGTCCCTCCTGCGTCAGCAGCGTCGGCTTGACGGTGATCTGATGCGGAACCTCTTGGCCCGCCACCTGCAAAGCGGCGGCTCGGATGGAAACCGCACCGACGACGGCTGGATTGGTCGCCACCGTCGCAACCCACGGGCTACCCGGTTCGGTTATTTCCTGAATGTCGGCCGTCGATACGTCAGCGGAATAGATCTTCAGCCTGCCCGTGATGCCGAGATCCGTCGCGGCAAGCTTCACGCCGCGCGCGAACTCGTCATAGGGTGCGAAAACGACTGATATGTCGGGATTGGCCGTCAGCGCCGCCTTTGCCTGGTCCGCAGTCGAGGTCGCCGTCGTATCGCTGACATTGCCGAAGCGAGCCTTTTCAACAACCCCTGCATTCTGCTTCTTGAAAGCGTCCCAAACCTCATTGCGGCGATCGAGCGGCGCAAAACCCGCTACATATACATAACCTGCCTTGAAGCTGCTGCCGTTGTCCTTGACGGCCTGCTTCAGGGCAAGATCGGCAAGCTCATGATCGCTCTGCTCGACCTGGGGGATCTTGGGATTGTTGAGATTGACGTCGAAGGCAACGACCTTGATGCCCTTGTCGAGCGCCTGCTGAACGACATCGCCGAGAGATTCCGGCAGGCCGTGATCGATAACGATGGCGGAGACACCAAGATTGATTGCCTGGAGGATCTGTTCGCGCTGCGCAGCCGCATCCTGGCGGCCGGGGAAGACGCGCAGATCGATGTCGAGCACCTTTGCCTGAGCTTCCGCCCCGGCCTGATAAGCCTGGAAGAAGTCGCCGGCCGATATGTAGCTGATCAAGGCGATCTTCACGCCGCCCTTATCAAAGGGGGCGGGAGCGCCACTCACACCGCCAGCCAGCGCAGCCTGCGTAAGAAGAAGAGGAACAACGGCCGTTAGGGCAAGCCGTGTGAGAAATTTCATTGTCGCGATCCTCACGATCAATCGGAAGCGTCGTCTGACGGAATGATGACCCTGCGACGCATGCAATTATTTAGATATAAACTCTATGTTTTTAGTAGATTAAATCATCTGATTTTACCCGCCTTCGGAGATTCTTTGTTCGCGATGGGAAGGCTTGGCGGCAAGGGCTTGCCTAAAAGATCGCGCAATCTCGCGGGCAGTCCACGCGGGTCTATGGCTGAGGGGCGATAGATCGGCATTCGAAAAAGTGACCATAAAGCTAACGATCATTACGCGGGCTGTGGAAACCCGATCTGTACATTAGAAAGGCAGATGACGGAAATTTCCCATGCACCGTCAGTTTTGGAAAAACGTTCCTCCCTTAAATCATTTAAATCTACCTATTTTATATTCTATTGGCATTTATGAATTGCTGGAGAGGATGCTTTCATGACCAAGGGACAGACGACCGGCCTAGGACGCCGGGATATTCTTAAACTGACGGCGGTTGCCGGAACGGCGCTCGCGGCTTCGAGCATTCTGTCGAAGACCGCCGCTGCTGCCGACGACGCATTGTCGTTGAAAGGCAAGCGGATCGCTATCAGCGCGACGGGAACCGACCACTATTTCGACCTGCAGGCCTACAATGCGCAGATTGACGAGGTGAAACGGCTGGGCGGCACGCCGATCGCCGTCGATGCCGGTCGCAATGACGGCAAGCTCGTCTCGCAGCTGCAGACGCTGATTGCGCAGAAGCCGGACGCCATCGTCCAGATCCTCGGCACGCTGAGCGTCATCGATCCCTGGCTGAAGAAGGCCCGCGACGCCGGCATTCCCGTTTTGACCGTCGATGTCGGCTCGACCAATTCGATTAACAACACCACATCGGACAATTGGGGTATCGGCAAGGACCTGGCGCTGCAGCTCGTCTCCGATATCGGCGGCGAAGGCAATGTCATCGTCTTCAACGGCTTTTATGGCGTGACGCCCTGCGCAATCCGCTACGACCAGCTCGTCAATGTGGTCAAATACTTCCCGAAGGTGAAGATCATTCAACCAGAACTTCGGGATGTCATTCCGAATACGGTTCAGGACGCCTTCACGCAGATCACCGCCATCCTGAACAAATATCCGGAGAAGGGCTCAATCAAGGCGATCTGGTCGGCCTGGGACATTCCCCAGCTCGGCGCCACACAGGCGCTCGCGGCCGCCGGACGTACCGAGATCCGCACCTACGGTGTCGACGGCAGCCCGGAAGTGCTGCAACTCGTTGCGGATCCCAATTCGCCAGCCGGGGCCGATGCAGCCCAGCAGCCGGCGGAGATTGGCCGTACCGCGATCCGCAATGTCGCCAAGCTGCTTTCGGGACAGACGCTGCCACGCGAAACCTATGTTCCTGCCCTCTTGGCAAACAAAAGCAATGTCGCCGACGTGATCAAGACGCTCGGCATCGGCTGACGTGCAAACCGGCGATGCGGATTTCCCGCATCGCCTCTCGAAAGGCGAAGGGCCTCTTTCATGACCGCAGCCGAGCATGCGACCAAAGCAGACAACACGTCGCACATCCTGCGCTTCGACGGCATCGTTAAACGTTTCGGCGGTGCGCTGGCGCTGGCCGGAGCGTCGCTTGCCATCAGGCGCGGCACCGTCCATGGGCTTGTCGGCCAGAACGGAGCGGGCAAATCCACCTTGATCAAGCTGCTGGCAGGTCTGCACACCCCGGATGAGGGACGGATCGAGATCGAGGGGCAGGTGTATGAGCGCCTGGCGCCGCATCTGTGCGAAGAGCTCGGCATTCATTTCATCCATCAGGATCGGCTGCTGGTGCCGACCTTCACTGTCGGAGAATCGCTTTTTCTCGGGCGAGAGACCCGCCTCGGCAAGACGCCTTTCCTCGACCGCAGCGCCATGCAGCGGCGGGCCGCGGAACTCCTTGCCAATTATTTCGGCGTCGATTTGCCGAAGAACGCGCTGATCAGCGAACTGTCGACAGCGGAACGGCAGATCGTCCAGATCACCCGTGCGCTGCTGCATAAGCCGAAGATTCTCGTTTTCGATGAGCCGACCGCAGCGCTGGTGCGCCAGGAAGCTGAGATCCTGTTCCGCCTCATCCGCCGCCTGCGCAGCGAAGGCGTGACCATTATCTACGTCTCGCATTATCTCAATGAAATTGAGGCCTTGTGCGACGATGTTACGGTTCTGCGCAATGGTATCGATGTCGCTTCTCTGAGGGCAAGCGAAATCTCGGCAGGCAAGATTGCCAACCTGATGGTCGAACGCGATATCGCCGACATGTTTCCCAAGCGGCAGGTCGAACTAGGGAATGAGATACTCAGAGCCACGAATCTCTCGGCAACAGACCGCTTTCACGATGTCAGCCTCTCACTGCGTCGCGGCGAGATCCTCGGCATTACGGGCTTGCTCGGCTCGGGGGCAAAGGATCTGGTTCGCACCCTCTTCGGGTTGCAGGCGGCAACAGGTGGGACGATCGATGTCGATGCGCGTGGCCTGAAGCTGCGCACCCCGGTCGAAGCCGTCGATCATCAGATCGCCTTGGTGCCGGAGGATAGGCGCGGCCACGGCGTAGGCCTGGAGCTCAGCGTCCGTGAAAACATCACACTGTCGAGCCTGAGCCGCTATACCCGTTTCGGCTTTCTCAACCGCAAGCGAGAAAGCGCCGACGCCGACGAGCTGATCAAGCGGCTGCAAATCAAGACGGCTGGGCGCGAGGTACTGGTGCGGACACTCTCAGGCGGCAACCAGCAGAAGGTGGCGATTGCCAAATGGCTGAGCCGCCGATCGGAAATCTACCTGCTCGACGAGCCGACCGTCGGCGTCGATATCGGCTCGAAGGTCGAAATCTACACATTGATCGGCGAGCTTGCCGCCCGCGGTGCCGGCGTAATCGTGCTGTCTTCGGATCTTCAGGAGCTTGTCGGCATCACCGACAGGATCCTTGTGCTGTTTCGCGGTCGCGTGACGCGCGACCTCATCTCCTCCGAGACGACGACGGACGAAGTTCTGTCGGCATCGACCGGTGCCTTGGAAGGATTGCGCCATGTCGGCTGACGTTCAATTTGCCTCCCTACCCGAAACTTCGACGACAAAGGCGTCGCCGGCCAGCGGCAAGCTTGCCGCTGCCGCCGCCTTGCGGTTCGGTTCGTTGCTTGCCTTCGCAGCCATTCTGGTGATTTTCGCGGCGACGGCGCCCTATTTTCTGACGGTCGGCAATATCGGCAACGTGCTCGGACAATCAGCCATCTCGGGTGTTCTTGCCATCGGCCTCACGATCGTCCTGATCGCCGGCGGCTCCAATGTCGTCACCGGCGGCATCGATCTCTCGCTTGCCGCCAATATGGGGCTCAGCGCCGCAGTTTACGCAACCCTCATCCAGCTCGGCTTCAGCGATGTGGTCGCCGCGGCGGCTGCACTGGCCACCGGGCTGGCGATCGGCATCGTCAACGCGCTGGCGATCGTTTTTGCGGGCATTGTGCCGTTGCTCGCGACGCTTGCCGTGATGAATGTGGTCGCGGGGCTAGAGCTGGTCCTGACGCAGAATACCGTGCTTCCGGCCTCGACAGACCTTCTCACCGCACTTTCATCGTCGGACGGGTTCGGCATTCCGATCCTCGCCTATGTGCTGATCGGCTTTACCATTATCGCCACGGCGATTGTGCAATTCACCCCGCTTGGCCTCAGGCTTTATGCCGTCGGCGAGTTTCCCGAGGCCGCACGCGCCGCCGGCCTGCCGTTGAAGAGCCTGATTGCGGGGGCGTTCGTAGCCAGCGGGTTCTGCGGCGGCATCGCTGGCATCCTCTCCGTCGCCTATCTCAGCGGTAGCACCACCGGCTCCGGCGAGATGCTGCTTCCCGTCGTCGTCACCGCATTGCTCGGCTCGGTGTTTTCCCGCCGGCTCGTGCCGACCATCGGCGGCACGCTGATCTCGACGCTTTTTGTCGGCTTTCTCATCAATGGCTTCCAGTTGCTCAACCTCCCGAGCACGCTGGTCAGCGGCGTTCAAGGTCTTCTGATCCTCATCGTGGTTTCGGCCACCACACTGCTTCGCAAACGGGAGATCTGAACCGTGATCGCTGCCATTGCCATGATACGATCATTCGCTGGCCTTGCCCGCTATGGGCTCATCGTCGCCCTCGTGCTCGTCTTCTCGCTGTTTTCGACCGTGGCGCCGACATTTCTCAGTGTCGGCAATCTGCAGAGCATTCTTGTCAACAACTTCACCCTGCTTGCCATTGTCTCGATCGCCATGACTTTTGCCGTTGCAGCCGGCGGCATCGATCTCTCGGTAGGGACGGCCGTCGATTTCGCAAGCTTTGCCTTCGTCTCCGGCATATTGGCTGGTCTACCGGTGCCGCTCGCCGCCCTGGCGGGCCTTGGCGCGGGAGCATTGGTCGGCGCCTTCAATGCCATCCTGATTTCGGCAATCGGCGTATCGCCATTCCTCGCAACGCTCGGAACGCTATTCATCGGCCGCAGCATTCAGCAACTCCTGACGGATGGCGGCAATCCGGTCTATCTGCCGCCCTCCGGTGTTCCCGCAGCATTCCGCTTTATCGGGCATGGAACGCTTGTTGGCTTTCCGGTGCCGCTTCTGATTGCGGCCGTCATTATCGCCGCAGCAGCACTGCTATTTGCCCGCATGCGCTTCGGCCGCGTTGTGCTTGCGATCGGCATTCAGCCGCGCACCGTTCGTTATTCGGGCATCGGTCTCGCAAAGCATGTCGCTGTGACCTTTATCCTTGCCAGCACGATTGCCGCTTTTGCCGGCCTGATCCTGACAGCGACCGTGACGGTTTATATCCCCTCTTCCGGCAACGGCTTCATGCTGAACGCCATTGGGGCCACTTTCATCGGCACGACCTTTTCGTCGCTGGGGCGGCCGAACGTCGCCGGCACGGTGCTTGGCGTTCTGCTTTTGAGCATCGTCGCCAACGGCCTGCTGCTGACGGGCCTGAATTTCTACTGGCAGCAGGTCGGCACCGGTCTGCTGATCTTCGCCGTGCTCACCTTCAGCTTCGTCAACAAGAAAGCGGTTGGCGCCTGAGCGCCGACCGAACGATACAATCGCAGGAATAGCAAGATGACACGCGAAATCAGGCTCAATGCCTTTGACATGAACTGCGTCGGACACCAGTCACCAGGCCTATGGCGCCATCCGCGGGACAAATCCTGGACCTACAAGGATCTCGATTATTGGGTTCATCTGGCGAAGACGCTGGAGCGTGGCAAATTCGATGGCTTGTTCATCGCCGATGTGCTCGGGGTCTATGACGTATTGAACGGCAATGTCGATGCGGCCTTGCGCCATTCGGCGCAGGTGCCGGTCAACGATCCGCTGCAGCTCATCCCGACCATGGCCTATGAGACGGAGCATCTCGGCTTCGGTCTGACAGCTTCGCTTTCCTTCGAGCATCCCTACACATTCGCGCGGCGCATCTCGACGCTCGATCATCTGACGAAAGGGCGCGTCGGCTGGAATATCGTCACCTCCTATTTGAACAGCGGCGCGCTCAACATCGGCCAGTCTGCACAAACGCAGCATGACGACCGCTATTCCCTGGCCGAGGAATATCTCGAAGTCTGCTACAAGCTGTGGGAGGGTAGCTGGGAAGACGACGCAGTCATTCGCGACCGCGAGAGCGGCATCTTTACGAGACCGGAAAAAGTCCACCCGATCCGCCATTCCGGCAAGCATTTCAGCGTGCCCGGCATTCATCTCAGCGAGCCGTCGCCGCAGCGTACCCCCGTGCTTTACCAGGCGGGCGCCTCCAGCCGCGGCAAGGATTTCGCCGGTGCACATGCCGAATGCATTTTTGTCGCGGCACCTTCGAAGGCAGTCCTGAAGCGCTATGTCGCCAATGTTCGCGAGGCAGCCGAGCGCATCGGGCGCAATCCCCGCGAAATCCTTTCCTTCAATCTACAGACAGTGATCCTGGGCGAGACCGATGCAGAGGCGCAGCGCAAGTTCAACGAATACCGTCAATATGTTTCGCTCGAAGGGGCGCAGGCGCTGATCTCCGGTTGGACCGGCATCGATTTCGGCCAATTCTCAGCCGACGAGGTGCTGCGCCATCGCTATACCAATGCAGTGCAATCGGCCGTCGAGACCTTCACCACCATCGATCCGGACAAGGAATGGACGGTGCGCGAAATGGCCGATTGGGTCGGCATTGGCGGCTTCGGCCCGGTCTTTGTCGGCTCGCCACAGACGGTTGCCGACCTGATGCAGGAATGGATCGAGGATACCGACGTCGACGGCTTCAATCTCGCCTATGCCGTCACCCCCGAAAGCTTCGAGGATGCCGTCGATCTTCTGGTGCCGGAACTGCAGAAGCGCGGCGTCTACAAGACCGAGTATCGCACAGGCACCTTGCGCGAGAAGCTTGGCGGCAGCGGACCCCGGCTTGCAGTCCCGCATCCAGCAACCGGCTATCGCAATCTTGGCGAAGCCAACGCTCTTCCCTGACGCGTCGGATAGGCTTTAGACAAAGGTGCGTGTCTTTGGCTGAGACGGGACAATTCCCGTCTTAGCCGCCCCATGTCTGTTCGAGGACTCGAAGCCAGTTTTGATGCGCGATCTTGGCAAGCGAGGGAGCATCAAACCCATGCGCGCGCAAGGCGTCGATCAGCTTCGGCAGGCCACTCGCATCACCGAGCGCTGCCGGAATGGTCGTACCATCGAAATCGGAACCGAGCGCGACATGTTCGATGCCGATGCGCTCTGCAATGTAAGCAACGTGGCGAACGAGGACTTCGAGAGGCGTATCGGTGTTCCTGACGCCATCGTCACGCAGGAACAACACGCCGAAATTTATACCGACCAAACCGCCGGTATCGCGGATGGCGTCAAGCTGCTTGTCGGTCAGGTTGCGGCTGTGCGGGCTGATGGCATGCGCGTTGGAATGCGAGGCAACCAGCGGCGCATTCGACAATTTGGCGATATCCCAGAACCCCTGCTCGTTCATGTGCGAGAGGTCGATCATGATCCTGAGCTCGTTGCAGGCGCGGATCAGATCTTTGCCGGCGTCGGTGAGCCCGGGGCCAATATCCGGCGTCGAAGGAAACCGGAAAGGCACACCATAGGCAAAGACATTGGGGCGGCTCCAGACAGGTCCAAGCGTGCGCAAACCGGCCTGATGCAGGACGTATAGGGCATCGAGATCGGCCGCGACCGCCTCCGCGCCCTCGATATGGAAAACGGCGGCGAACTGGCCTTCGGCAATCGACCGCCTGATATCGGCGGCCGAACGGCAAACCTTTACGGCTCCTTGTGACCGGGCCTCGATCGCAAGCAGAAGCCGCGCCATAGCCAGGGTTTCGTTCAGCGCGTCCGGCTGGGCGGGCGTCGCAAAATCGGCATTTCCAGGCTTCGGCTGATCCGGCGAAGGGATGAAGATGGCGCAGAGCCCGCCGGCAAGACCGCCACGACGCGCGCGAGGCAGGTCGATATGTCCGGCAGCTTCGCCGTTCAGGAAAGCATCGATGGAATTCAAGCCGCCGCGACGCAGCCGGAGCAACACGTCGTTATGGCCATCGAATACGGGAATTATCGAGGATTCGGTCATGTCTCATTCCAAACACCGCAGTTGCTATCTGCCTAGGCAAGCTTGGCGGAATGGGCAACTGCAAATTATTCATAGCTCTGCAAAAAACGAATTGGCCGCTCGCAAGACACCTGGCTAAAAACTCCCGCGAAAGTAAGATGGGTGGAAGCCATGTCAGGTCGAGTGCAATAAAAACGGATAGTGTTGCCTTGAACGTTGCAGAGGGCACGCATTGAGCGATTTGCGCTTTCGTTTCAGACTCCTGGAATGGAGACGCCGCCCCCTTGTCGCGTCGGCCAGCAAACGCATCTGCACAGATCGGTGCGAATTGGTGCCATATATTGGGACAAGTGAAACGGGAATATTGATTTGCCAACCCGCGAGACTTGCCTTTTCGAAAATGCGCAGCAAATGAAAACCGTATTGAGGTGAAAAAACCCGGGATAAGACCAGGATCGCCGCGTATCGGCTCGCTGAAAAGAGCAATTCATAGCAAGTTTCGGGCTTATCCGATGGAAGCGGGCAGCAGGAACCTGTCGGTATGGCGGATGGAGAGTTGACAGCGATGCTTATCTTCCGCCCGACGGCATTCGGAGAGACTTGATTGTCTGATTTGCGACGCGAAGACCGATCCCAATCCGCGTCAGACGAGGCGCAGGACGAGTCATGGCGTGGCGATAGGAAATCCATGCAGTCCGAACGGCGGCGCTTTCCCCGGCCGGAGAAGGCAGCGGAGGGCGCCCTGCCGCCGCCAGCCTTGCAGCCCTTGAAATTTTCGACACGTGGTATGGAGCCCGGCGATCAATTTGCCGCTTGGCAGACTTATGTCGCTCCCTTGGCAGACGTCCGGCTGCCGGATAATGCCTCTCCGGAAGCCGGCTTTCCGGCAGACCATACAGCATGGAATCTGGGCGGCATGCTCGTCGTTCAGCAGGATGCGCCGCCTCACAGTTACATGCGCTCGCAGGCGAAAGTGAAAGCCAATCACGTCGATCACTGGCACATTTCCGTGTTATCCAGCGGCCGGACGTGGACGGAAGTCGATGGCCACGTTCTGGATGGCGAGCCGGGCAAGGTGGAATTGCGTTCGCTAGGACACCCTTTTCGAGGGCGCTCGACCGAGGCGAAGGTCCTCTCGCTCTTTCTGCCGAGGGCGTTGTTGCTCGACGTTCCCGCACCGGTAGAAATCGAGAACAATATTGCCCTCTCCGGCGTCTTCACCAACATGCTGATCGAATTTCTCGATAGCGTCGAACACAATCTCGCGCGTCTTGCAGCCACTGATCTACCCCATGTCGTACAGACGGTGCGCAACATGATCGTGGCTGCCATTTCGACCTCAGCGGCTCAATCGACCGGCACAGAACAGCATAGCGCCCTCGCCCTGACGGAACGGGTGCGGCGGTTCGTCGAAGCCAACCTGATCTCGGGCGATTTGACCGCCGAACGCATATGCCGCGAGCTTGGCGTATCCCGCACCCGGCTCTATCAGATATTTGAACAATATGGCGGCGTACATCACTATATTCAGCGCCGCCGTCTCCTGTCGGCGCATGCGGCTCTCAGCGATCCCGCCAATCGTGAGCAGATCGTCGACATCGCCTTTGCCGTAGGTTTCTCCTCGGCGGCGCATTTCAGCCGGGCATTCGGCAAGGAATTCGGCTATAGCCCTCGCGAAGCCAGAAACCTTACCATCCCACGCTATGTCGGACAGATCATCTCACCGGCGCCGTCCGGCAACAGCCACTCTTTCGACGAATGGCTGAAAACCCTGGGCTATTATCATTAGACAATTCCGCATAGCGGGCTTCAAAATCTCTTGAATGAAACGCAGTTGAATGACTCCGATGCGCGGCGTCCCGTCGCGCCCATCCATGCACAAGCGGAAACACCGCACTTCAGCAATCGCGAAAATGGACGCTGCTGCAAGTTTCGGGATGCATGGCTAACGACACCCGATAGGTAAACCATTAAAAATGAAAGGGAATACTAGCTCAGACACCAAAGCCCCAATGTTTGGTGAATGTACCCTGCGTCCATCGGGGCAAGCCTTAGGGAAAACAGCAATGGTATCTACTCGCCAAACAATAGAGATCAGCAAGCCCCAGCATCCCGTCACTGATTCATACCGCGCGGTCGAGCGCGAAGAGGTCCTTGAACTGGCCTTTCGCGATTTCGTCCAAACGGTGGTCTCCGCCGGCTGGAATGAGCCTGAGGTCGCTTTGACCTTGGCCGATATTGCCGACGACTACGTGATGGCTCTCGCCGGTAGAGTTGCGGAGAAATAGTGTTGCGGCCTCCGTCCGCGCTCCGCAGGGGTGAGCACGAACGGTAAGAAGCAACTCTTCAGCATGCCGCCGGCGGCACCGTTCCATAAGAAGCGGGTCATCGGCGGCATGATTTTTTATTGGGCGAACGGCAGGCGTAGCTCTTTTATGCCAATCGCCATCCATCAAGGATTTGATGAAAGCGCTACAATGAAGGTCAGGCAGCATCTTTGGTTTCGCCGGGATATGGAAAGAGCGATAGAGCTCTATACGGCGCTTATCCCTGATTCGGCCGTCGGATGGATCTCGAACATATTGACCGATCAACCGAATGGACCGGCCGGCAGCGTAAAATTCGCGGGCTTCAAACTCGGAAACCGTTCCTACATGGGATTCGAGGCTGGGCCATTCGACTACCTGGAGCATAATTCTTCGGTCACCGTCGAGTGCGCGACGGAAGACGAGGCAAGCCGTTTGCGTTATGCGCTGGGGAAGGGTTGCCCGGATGATCGCGGCGGAGTGACAGATCCCTGGGGCATATATTGGCAATTCCAGGTCAAGTCACCAGCTGCCGATGTTGGAACATCAGCCAAAGCTCAAACGGTACATGACGGCGATATCGTTGCCGCAAAACCACGAGCCGCCGCAGCCTGACGCCCGAGTGAAGCAAGATCATCGGAAAAATGATCGCCGCTGGCGGCATATGCGCCAACTTCAGCCAGTCGAAAGCATGCCCTGCCGCGAAGCAAGCGGAGGCCGATCCAAACTCGGCTCCGCTCACATGCTGACTTGAGCGTCAGTCAATAACCGGGCAGCCGCGCCGATTGGCGAAGACCATGCGGTCGGGGCCGCCGTCATTCCAGCCGCGGACGACAATTCGGCGCCCGTTGCTATCAACCGAATCGATGCGGCGGAAGCCTTCCGCGCGCGCAGCGCGCATCAGGTCACGTCTGTCACAGCCCCGATCGCGGTCCCAACCTCTGTCACGGTCCCAGCCACGATCGCGCGGCGGCCCTCTCCAGTCGCGACCTTGATCGCGCTGCCAGGGCGGCGGTGCATAACCGTCGTCGCCGCCGTAATACTGAGCCGAAGCCGCAGAGGTCATCAGCTGCAACGCGGCCAATCCGACCACGGCGATACGCGAGATCCGTACCAAACCTTCAAGCATTTTCCTTACCCCCAAATTTCCTGTCTTGCGGATGAAAATAGAGATACGCCGATTCGCATGAACTCTGCCTGAACACGGCCAGAACCAGATCGCGCGCCCTGTCACACGGTCGCGCGAGCTTCGGATCGGTGCCGATCCGGCGTTCGGCTGGACAACATCTATTGTGACTTGGAACCTTTGGATGCGAAAGAGGATGATGTGCCATCGCGGCGTGGACGCGAAGCCACTTGCGAAAGCCGCGCATCCCCATGCCAGTCGGTGATTGCCGAATGAACGGATTGGGAAAGAAGCATCGCCCCTGCCAGGCAATAGAGCAACACAATGATCGCCGTTTCGACGATCAGCGGCAGAAAGGCAAAACGAGCGCTAGGGTTGTCATCCTCTTCGGGGAGCAGATCCGGCAATCCAAGCATCATCGCCGTCAGCGGCGAAGCCAGGATCGCGAGGAAAGCGGCGCTATGAATCCACAGGCGCAAACGAGGCAATTTTCCCGCCATCCAAAAGGCTAGAAGCGGAGCGCCGATATTGCATAACAAGCCAAGCGAAACGGCGAACTCTATCGGCAGGATCGAATCGTCATGCATGAATTGCCAACCCTTCAATGCGGCACAGATTAGTGCCGCGCATCCGAAATGACAACTTTCTCTTGCGCTGCTCCTGTCCCTGTATTCTCCAAAAGACGATGCCGTCTTGACCTAAATCTTAACCGTCAATTCCCACGATCGTCGGCTTGAACACTATTGTTTTCCGCATCGGTTCCCGGCCTATCCCGACTGCTTGGCGCACCAATTGCGCTGCAGCCTCACCGATAGCGCGCCGGGGCGAGCGCGAGGTTGCGATCGGCGCGGGCAAGGAATTGACCAGATCCAGCCCGTTGAAGCCGGCAATCAGCATTTTATCAGGAACCGCAACCCCCAGTTCCATGCAGGCAAACAAGCCGCCGCTCGCCATATCGTCATTGGAATAATAGATGCAATCGAGGTCTGGTACCGCCGCAAGCAACGATGTCGTGAGCTGCTTTCCGAGCGCGATCGAGGAAAAGACGTCATCGGTTCGCTGCCCGGCAACCCCGAGGCCATGCGCATGCAGGACGCGCTCGAAGCCGGCTTTTCGCTTGCCCGCGCGCAGATCTCGAGCCAGGGCACTGCCGACATAACCGAACCGTCTTCGCCCGGCCGCGATCAACGCTTCGGCCATATCCTCTCCCGCCGCACCATGAGACAATCCGACATTGAAATCGATCGGCGTGCCGTCGAGATCCATGAGCTGGATGACCGGAATATTGGCGTGGCGGAGCAACTCCACCGTCTCCTCCGGTTGATCGAGCCCGGTGACGATGATGGCGCAGGGCTGCCAGGAGAGCATGTCGCGGATGATCTCACGCTCCTTTGCCATGTCATAATCGGATATGCCGAACACGGCTTGCATGCCGGAACCATCGAGCCCGGCGGAAATACCGGCAAGTACCTCTGGAAAGACGATGTTCGACATGCTGGGAACGACGACAGCGACCAGGTTTGTGCGTTGCGAGGACAAGGAGAGCGCCAGCCTGTTGCCGACGTAATTCATCCGCGTTGCCGCTTCGATCACCCTGTCACGCGTTTCGCTGGAGACGTCGGCTACGCCACGCAAGGCGCGCGATGCCGTCATCTTGCTGACGCCCGCCTCGATCGCGACTTCCTCCAGAGTGGGTTTGCGCATCCCCAAGCAACCCTCGATGACCCATGGCGGCTGGCACGATGCCGCTCTTCTTCATAGAATGTTTCCGCGAAAAGGCAAACGTCAGCCTATTGACAATTCCTGGGAAAATAAAGCTATGTTACCGATACCGATACCGGTATCGGTAACATAGCTGAAAATAGCGGAGGTAGCACCGTGCAGAACACGAAGAAGGCAGCCATTATCGGCCTGGGATCCATGGGCTGGGGCGCTGCTCTCTCCCTTCTGAAAGCGGGCTTTGCCGTGCGCGGCTGCGATGTTCGCAGCGAGGTCCTCGCCCGTTTTGCAGAGAACGGCGGTACGTCATGCACGACACCGGCATCAGCGGCGGAAGATGCCGACGTGATCCTTGTCTATGTCGTCAACAGCAAGCAGGTCGAAGACGTGCTTTTCGGCCAGGACGGCGCGCTGAAGACCGCACGGCGCTCCACCGTGTTCCTGCTCTGCACCACCATGGCCCCGAGCGCCACGATCGCCATTGCCGAAAGACTGGAGGTAGCTGGCATGCTCGTCATCGACGCTCCCGTCTCCGGCGGCCATGTCCGTGCGCTTTCGGGTGAGATTACCGTCATGGCATCCGGCATGCCCGAGGTTTTCGATAAGGCATCCGCAGTACTCGAAGCTATCTCCGCCAAGGTATTCCGCCTCGGGGATCGCCCCGGCGCCGGCTCGCAAGTCAAGATGATCAACCAGTTGCTGGCCGGCGTGCATATTGCCGCAACGGCCGAAGCCATGACGCTTGCCGCCAAGGCCGGCATCGATCTGAAAACGCTCTATGACGTGATCTGCGTATCCGCCGGCTCGTCGTGGATGTTCGAAAACCGCGGCGAACACATCGTATCGGGCGATTATACGCCGCGCTCGGCAGTCAATATCTTCGTCAAGGATCTCGGCATCGTGACATCGGAGGCCGACAAAGCTGGTGCCATTACGCCGCTTGCTGCTACGGCGCTCAACCTCTTCGTAGAAGCATCGGAGGCGGGCCTGGGCCTGGAGGATGACGCCGCGGTTGCGAAGATTCTGGCCGCCAGGAGCGGCGCCAGCCTGCCGGGCGTTAAGAGGTAGGCCATGACACTCCTGCTTGGCTCTATCGCCGATGACTTTACCGGAGCGACCGATCTTGCCGCGCTGCTGGCGCGCAGCGGACTGCCCGTTTCGCTGCGGATCGGCATTCCGCAAGACAGACGCTACCCGAACGAGACGGCGGCTTTCGAAGTCATCGCCCTCAAGTGTCGAACATCGCCGGTCGAGGTCGCCGTGAAGCAGGCCCGGCAAGCACTGAATTGGCTCAAGGAAGCGGGAGCGAGCCGCTTCTTCTGGAAATATTGCTCGACATTCGACAGCACGGCCGAAGGCAATATCGGTCCGGTCGCGGATATGCTGATGGCGGAGACCGGCGCGACCCAGACGATCTATTGCCCAGCCTTTCCGGAAAATGGGCGCAGCATCTTCATGGGTCATCTTTTCGTCGGCGAACAGCTTCTGTCGGAGAGTCCGATGAAGGACCATCCCCTGACGCCGATGCGCGATTCAAGCCTTGTACGGCTTCTGATGCCGCAGGTGAATGGCGCTGTCGGCCTTGCCAACCATAATATCGTCTCGAAGGGAGCGGAATCGCTGAGAGCAAAGTTGGCACAACTCGGCAACGACGGCATTCGGCATGTAATCGTCGATGCTGTATCCGACGACGATCTTCGAACGATCGCAGCAGCATCTTTCGACATGCCGCTGGTGACAGGCGGCAGCGCGATTGCCGGCCAGCTTCCGCAATTCTACATGGAGGAAGGTCTCGTCAGCCTTTCCGAACATCGACAGGCACTGCCAAAGATCACCGGCGGTTCGATCGTGCTCTCCGGTAGCTGTTCTGCCATGACGCGGAAGCAGGTTGCCAATTACGCCGGCAAGGTCGCCAGCCTGCGGCTCGATCCGATCGCGCTTGCAGAGGAAGGCCCCGGTACCGCGCTGGAATGGCTGCGCCAGCAATTCCCCGACGCGCCGAAACTCATTTACGCCACCGCCGAGCCTAATGAAGTGCGGCAGGCGCAAGAACGTTTGGGGCGGGACAAGGCAGGCAAAGTGGTCGAGGACGCTCTTTCCGTGATCGCCCGCACGGCCTTCGATTGCGGCACGCGCCGCTTCGTCGTTGCAGGCGGCGAGACGTCCGGTGCAATCACGCAGGCGCTCGGCGCGGCGCATCTGACTATCGGGCCGGAAATCGCACCCGGCGTGCCTTGGACTTTCACGACCCTTGGAGGTGAAACAGTCGCTCTAGCTTTAAAATCTGGCAATTTCGGCAAAGAAACCTTCTTTGCGGACGCTTTCGACCGATTGGAGACGGTATGAGCGAAGAAGCGAACTTGCGCGAACAGATATGCATGATGGCCAAGTCGCTCTACGACCGCGGGCTGACCGCCGGCTCTTCGGGCAATATTTCGGCACGCCTCAGCGACGGCAGGCTTTTGGTGACGCCGACGGGCAGTTCCTTCGGGCGCCTCGATCCGGCACGCCTCTCGCTATTCGACGACAAAGGGCGTCTGATCGGCGGCGATAAGCCGACCAAGGAAATGCCGCTGCATGCCGCCTTCTATGAGACACGGCCGAAGAAGACGGGCGCCGTGGTCCATCTTCATTCCAGCCACTCGGTGGCCCTCTCGATCCTGCCCGGCGTCGATGCCGACAACATGCTGCCGCCGTTGACGGCCTATTCGATCATGAAGCTCGGCAAAGTAAAACTCCTGCCCTATTTCATGCCGGGCGACCCGGCGATGGGCGATGCCATTCGCGGACTGGCCGGCAAGCGCAGCGCCGTCATGCTGGCAGCACATGGACCCGTCGTTTCCGCGAAAGATCTGGAAGCGGCTGTCTATGCGATTGAAGAACTGGAAGAGACGGCAAAGCTTGCCATCTTGACGCGCGGGGCCAATCCTTCGCTGTTGACGGAGGCACAGATCGCCGATCTCATCCGCACCTATGATGTGGAATGGGACTGACCATGACGCGCTTTTCGGCCAATCTGGGTTTCCTATGGCAGGAGCTTTCCCTTCCCGACGCTATCCGCGCCGCCAAGCGCGCCGGCTTCGATGCGGTGGAATGCCATTACCCCTACGACACGCCCGCTGAAGCCGTGCGTCAGGCATTGGAGGAGACTGGCCTTTCCATGCTCGGCCTCAACACCGCCCGCGGCAATATCGCGGCCGGTGACAATGGACTTGCCGCCATTCCGGGCCGCGAGGATGAAGCCTGTCGTCTCATCGATCAGGCGATCGATTATGCAGCCGCCATCGGCGCGCGAAACGTGCATGTGATGGCGGGCAAGTCCGCCGGCGACGAGGCGCGGGGCACTTTCATCGCCAATCTGCGTTATGCCTGCGAACGCGCTGACAAGACGGGGACGACGATCCTGATCGAGCCGCTCAACTATCGTGATGCGCCAGGCTACTTCCTGCAGACTGCCGATCAGGCACTCGATATCATAGCCGCGGTCGATGCCGCCAACCTCAAGCTGATGTTCGACTGCTATCACCTCCAGATCATGCAGGGGGACCTGACCCGCAGGCTGCAGGATCATGTGGCGGCAATCGGCCACATCCAAATCGCCGCCGTTCCGGATAGACGGGAACCGGACCACGGGGAGATCGACTACCGTCATATTCTGCAGTTCCTGGAGAAGCTTGGCTATGACAGGCCGATCGGCGCGGAATATCGGCCGGTAACCACGACGGAGGCAGGGCTCGCCTGGCTGCAAGCATACAGATGAAAGGGTGATTAGCATCCTCGATGCCGGATGGCCATCAAAGACATTTGCTCGGGATCGATCCCGAAGACTGATATCAGTTTGGAGTGGTTCAGCTTTTCATTGAATCCTTGAGCCGCTCCGTCTGCTTGTTTTCTCGCAATTCCGAATGGAAAACCGCCACGTACTTTTCCTGGAATTGCTCTATTGGGAGGAAAATCCAATATGCATGTTTTGATCCTGGGCGCTGCCGGCATGGTCGGCCGCAAGCTCGTCAACCGCATCGCCGACGAGCCGACGATTCTCGGCAAGGCTATCGATCACCTGACGCTGGTCGATGCCTTCCAGCCGCCGGTGCCGGAAGCGCTTCAATCCATATCAAAAGCCCTAACGATCGATCTTGCGAGCCCTGGTGTTGCGGAAAAGCTCATCGAAGACCGTCCGGATATGATCTTCCATCTCGCCGCCATCGTTTCGGGCGAGGCCGAAGCCGATTTCGACAAGGGATACTCCGTCAATCTCGACGGCACGCGGGCACTCTTCGAAGCCATTCGCCAGCAAGGCCTGAAATCGGCCTATACCCCGCGCGTCATCTTCGCCTCTTCCATCGCCGTGTTCGGCACCCCCTTCCCCGATGTCATCGGTGACGAATTCCTGACCGCGCCGCTGACGAGCTACGGCACGCAGAAGGCAATCACGGAACTCCTGCTTGCCGATTATTCGCGCCGAGGCATTTTCGATGGCATCGGCATCCGACTGCCGACCATCTGCGTGCGTCCCGGCACTCCCAACAAGGCGGCCTCCGGCTTCTTTTCCAACATCCTGCGTGAACCGCTGGTCGGCAAAGAGGCCGTTCTGCCCGTCAGCGATACGGTGCGGCACTGGTTTGCAAGTCCCCGCTCCGCCGTCGGCTTCTTCGTGCACGCCGCAACGCTCGATACGGCGAAGGTCGGGCCGCGTCGCAATCTCACCATGCCGGGACTTTCGGCGCTTGTTTCTGATGAGATCGATGCGCTCCGGCGTGTCGGCGGCGACAAGGCGGTTGCGCTCATCCGCCGCGAGCCGGATCCGGTGATCGAGCGCATCGTTTCCGGTTGGGCGACACAGTTCGACGCCAAGCGTGCGACCGATCTCGGTTTCAAGGCCGAACAGAGCTTCGACGAGATCCTGCAGGCGCATATCGAAGACGAACTGGACGGGAGGGTCGCATGACGCAGGCATCAGCGGATGTAAAAAATGCGATCGCATTGGTAACTGGTGGTGGGACGGGCATAGGCCGCGCCATCGCGAAGGCGCTCGGCTCGGCAGGCTTCAAGGTCGTCATCTCGGGGCGTAGGGCTGACGTTCTAGAAAAAACTGCCCGCGAGCTTGTCGAGGAGACGGGGGCCGAATTTCTTGCGGTTGCCGCCGATGTCAGTGACCCCGTGTCGGTTCGCAGCCTCTTCGATGCGATCTCCAGTCACTATGGCCGCCTCGATCTTCTGGTCAACAATGCCGGCATGGGTCTGCCGGCCGTGCCGATGGAGGAACTGAGTTTCGAGCAATGGAATGCGATTGTCGGTGCGAACCTGACCGGCGCGTTCCTGTGCACGCAGCAGGCCTTTCGCCTGATGAAAACCCAGACGCCGCAAGGCGGCCGCATCATCAACAACGGCTCGATCTCCGCAACGACACCGCGGCCCCATTCCGCACCCTATACGGCCACGAAACACGCCATCACAGGCCTGACGAAATCGACGGCACTGGACGGTCGTCCCTTCGACATCGCCTGCGGCCAGATCGATATCGGCAACGCCGCAACCGACATGACCGCAAGGATGAACGCCGGCGTCTTGCAGGCAAATGGCGAGACCGCAGCGGAGCCAACGATTTCGGCAGAGCATGTCGCCCGCGCCGTCGTCTATATGGCAACCCTGCCGCTCGACGCCAACGTTCTCTCGATGACCGTCATGGCGACAAAAATGCCGCTTGTCGGCAGAGGATAAAAGAAACGGCAGCGCCGCGAGTGCGACGCTGCCGTCTTTATGGTTTGAGCTATTCGTTAGATTGCGGGTCGTGCCGAAGGCTTGACCTGCCTGCGCTCGATCAGGCCGCCGACGCTGAAGATCAACACCTCGATCTCGGTGCCGATCTTGTCGCCATCGAGCAGTCGCACGACGTCGTCTATGCCGGACACGGCCTGGCCATCGATGGCAAGCAGGTAGTCCCCCTCCTGCAGTCCGCCCTTTTCGGCCGGACTATCCTTCTCGACACGACGCAGACGCACGGCCGTCGAATGGGTGACGCCGGCTTCCAGCGCGATGCGCCGATGCAGCTCGACCATATCAGCGGCAATGCCGATATAAGCGCGCCGGACATGGCCGAAACGCAGAATCTCGGACACCACATGCTTGGCCGTATTGGAGGCGACCGAAAACGCGATGCTCTGCGCACCCTGGATGACAGCGGTATTGACGCCGATCACTTCACCGGCGGAAGAAACCAGCGGACCGCCGGAATTGCCGGGATTGAGGGCGGCGTCCGTCTGAATAATATCTTCCATGAGACGCCCGCTGGCCGCGCGCATGGAGCGGCCAAGCGCCGAGACGATGCCGGCGGTCACAGTCCATTCGAAGCCGAGGGGATTGCCGATGGCGATCGCGATATGACCACGCTTCAGCGATTTGGAGTCGCCAAGTCGCGCCCAATTGCCCGGCCAATCATTGGCGCGAATGAGAGCGAGGTCGGTATCCGGGTCGCGCCCAAGCACTCTGCCCTCAACGGTCGCCCCTTCCGGGGTCTTGATGCGTACCGCCTTGGCATCGTCGACGACATGATTGTTGGTGACGACCAGGCCATCAGGCGAAATGGCAAAGCCCGAGCCATGTCCGGCACGGCCGCCCAAACGCTCGATGCGGCTGACTGCCGGACCGACGAGATCGACGGCACTCGATACCGATTGAGAATAGGCATCCAGCAGCCCGGCATCAGATGACGGCTGGATATCGCGATCAATAAAGCCCATGAAAACTCCTCCGACGCGGACGCGTCGCATAGAGGAACGGCAGCAACTGTTGAAAAGCAGGAGGCTGTCGGTTCGACAGATTGAAACAGTGACTACTGAAATGAGGAGAGATCAAGCCAAGTTCAAGAGCCACAAATGCCCGTGCGTTTTTGAACCGCCTCTTATCTCACGCGTGCTGAAACGGTCTGTTGGCGGTGGTCACTGCTCGCCATCCGCCATGTGTTCCGGCCGTTGGCTTTGGCTCGGTAGAGGGCACGGTCCGCTTCCTGAATCAGAACTTCTCCGTTCTCGCCATTCTCCGGCGCCGCCGAAACGCCGATACTGATACCGATATCGACGGTGGTGCCCTCAATGCGAAAGGAGGATTTGAAGGCAGCAATGCAACCCTTCGCCACGTCGGCGACATCGCCCACCTCCCCGGTCATCAGGATGGCAAACTCATCACCGCCCAAGCGCGCAACCATGTGGCCTCTGGCCGCACCACGCAGCCGCTCGGCCACCATCTTGAGAACCTCGTCGCCGGCAGCATGGCCGAAAGTGTCGTTGACCGGCTTGAACCCATCGAGATCAAGACAGAAAACGGCGACGCTCCTTCCGTTATTTACCTTCAAGGCGTCATCGAGAGCCTTGTAGAAGCACATCCGGTTCGGCAATCCGGTGAGCATGTCGTGCCGTGCCAGGCGATTGGCTTCGGCCTCCGCAAGAATGCGATCGCTGACATCGGCAATGGTCAGCAGGAGGCGGCGTTCCAGGCCTTCGTGGAGCAATCGGACGTAAACAAGCACGTGGCGTTCCGACCCATCGGCCACTCTCTGCCGCCAGACGGTTCTGGCCTCGCAATCGCCTTCGAGTTCGAGAAGCCCATCTGCAAAGCGATCCGCCTCGCTCTCGGCATGCATGTCGCACGCCCTCCGCGAGAGCAGCGTCGCTTTTGAAAAGCCATAAAAGTCGATAGCTGCCCGGTTGACCTGAAGGATCTGCAGATTGCTGCCATCGCATAGGAGCATCGGCATCGGATTGGCATCGAAAAGCTGCCGCAACCGCTCTTCGCGCTGTTTCAGCTCGCTAATGTCTATCCGCATTCCGATGGCCCCGCCGTCAGGCGTGCGCCGATCATCATGCCGAAGCCATCGCCCATCCTGGAGCTGCTGCTCCTCCTGTGAAACCGGCTGGCGAAACTTTCGCATGCGCTGCTTCAGCCACATATCCTTGTCTTCGACGACTTCCGGCATGCGGCCGCTGGCAAGGCTGATCTTCAGAATATCTTCGAAAGCGATGCCCGGTTTGAGGTGATCGGCGATATCCGGGTAGAGCTCCGCATATTTCTCGTTCCACAGGACGTAGCGATCACTCGCATCGAAGACGCAGACCGCTTCCGGCAGCATCTCGATCACATATCGAAGGCGCAGATTGGCCTCTCTCGCCGCCACCGCAGCATGGCGGTCTTCGCTCCCTGGTTCGATAAGAACCGCCGTCAACCTTCCTGACGCCGAGGGCCAAGTCATGACGTTGACCCGGCAATCCCGTCGATGGCCGGCGCCTGTCACGAGCAATGGCTGCGACGCAGCGCCCGGCAGCGGCCACTCCGGTATCAAATCCGAGACGGATAGGTCGTGAAACGCATCTGAAAGGATAAAGAGCTCCAGGGCTCCCGCATTGGCGAAGACGATCGTGCCGACGGCGTCGAGCACAAGTGCCGCCATCGGACACGCTTCCAGGAATGCGACGATTTCCGCGTCCAGCATCTTCTCCCAGCGGGCCTTCAAATTTATCCCCGAGCCCGATTATAACATCGGATAGTAAAGAAATGTCGTAGATCATGACAAGACGTACCGCGCTCCTAAAATCGGAGCATCGTCCGCCGACGATTGAATTCAGCTCTTGTCCTGCTGCAACAGCCGCTCGAGCTCTCGCTCCTGCATCTCGATGGCTTGCGTGACGAAGCGCAAGATCACCTGCTTTTCCGCCTCGGAAAACTGTTTAAGCATCTGCGCGCCGGCCTGCTCGATTGGGCCATAGGCTTCTTGTCCCAGCCTGATCGCCTTCTCGGACGGTGCTACCAGCACGCGACGTCGGTCGTCCGGATCGGGAACGCGGTGGAGAAGGTCCCGGGCCGAAAGGCGATCGATCAAGGCAGTAACCGATGGCGGTGCAAGGCCGATAGCCTTGGCGACGGCGTTTGCGGGCTGCGGCGCACGCATGATTACGCTGAGACAGCGCCGCTCGGCGCTATTGAGCCCATGCAGCTTGCCGAAGGTTTCGTCGAAGCTCTCGGTCGCCTCCTGCCAGCGCATGCAGGCAAGGCTGATGGCTTCCACGAGATGACGCTCATCTTCATTTGACTTTTGTTCGATCATCGAATAATTCATTCATCAAACTATTAGAAGGAAGAACCAATGTGCCCCATTGACGATCCTGCCGCAACCATGAATCGAGCGACAAACTCCGAGGCGACGATTGGCATATGCGGCGCCGGCATAGGCGGGCTTGTGCTCGCGCTCCGGCTGGCAAGACTTGGCTTTCATCCGGTCCTGTTCGAAGCCCGTTCCAAGGAAGCCGCCTTGTCCGAAGGGGAGTTTCTGACGCTCGCGTCCAACGGCATGAACGGGCTGCGCGCGGTGGACTGCTACGAAGAAGTATTGCGTGAGGGATTGGAAACCCGTGCCATCGAGCTCTGCAATGCGCGTGGCAAAAGGCTCGCACTCGTCGATCAGAGCGACCATTTGGCGGCATTCGGCACACCCGCCGTCACCATCAGGCGCGCCGTTCTCACAGGCATCCTGATCGAAAAGTGCCAAGCCGAAGGCATCACCATACAATTTGGCCGGCGCGTGACCAAGGTCGACAATCATGCGCATGCCGTAACGCTCAACTTCTCCGAAGGGGTTGGTCTTGCCGTCGACCTGCTCGTCGCCGCCGACGGACTGCGATCCTTCGTCCGTACACAAATATTTCCGGATTATCCCCAGCCGCAATTTACCGGCCTTATCGGCACAGGCGGCATCGTCGATGCCGAGATACCGGATACAAATGGCGTCATGCGCATGACGTTCGGAGAGAAAGCCTTCTTCGGCTACATCAAGACGGCATCCCATCCAGTATACTGGTTCGATTCCTTCCCTGCTGATACACCCGAAGCGGTGCGAGCACTGGAACCGGCAGCACGCGCCGCTCATGTTCGCGAGATGCATGCCGACGATCCCGAACCCAACAGATCGATCCTTCAAGCGGTCGGTCAGGTCGAGCGCAGCTATCCCATCTTCGAGATGCCACAGCTTCCGGTCTGGTCGAGCGGGCGTGTCGTCTTGCTGGGCGACGCCGCGCATGCCATCGGCCCACATGCCGGCCAGGGTGCCTCGATGGCAATAGAAGATGCGGTAGTCTTGTCATCCTGTCTCGCAGCGACGCTCGACCACGGCGCAGCCTTTGCCTGCTATGAGGCCCTCCGGCGCCCACGTATTGCCCGCGTGGTGAAGCTCACCCGGCAGAATGCTTCCAGGAAACGAAAAAACAGTCGGCTTAGCCTGTTTCTGCGAGATTTGCTTCTGCCTCTGCTTATTCCGATGACCGTCAGAGCTAGCCGTAGATTGTTCGCATATCGGGTCGATCTCGATCCGCTGGAGGCAAATACCTCGTTCGAAAGCGGTCGCAAGGATGCGGCCTGACATTCGATCGATCTGTTGAAACCGATCTAGCAAGGCGAGAATAGCCGGCGAAGTTTCTCCCCGTCGACACAAGAAAGCTATCTCCGCGGCCAAGCCAGCCTGCTCCAATTTGCAATATAGATCACGAATGCGATGAACATTCCCGATCCGATAAGATCGAGCCGATGCCGGCCGAAAAGGAAGAGGCCGAGAAGTGCCAAGCCGATCGAGGAGGCGATCAGGAAGAGAGAGGGGATTAGGCTTGTGATGGGCACCCCCGCCTCGCCTTCGGCTTCGACGCCATCGCCGGTCACGTGACTATTGAAGCCTGGGAACCTATTGCCGAGCCTGACCGTCACCTTGCCGCGTCTGGTGGCGAGCCTGCCCCTAACCTTCTTTCTCGAAGTCAGAAGCACGAGCACCATCGAGATGAGCATGCTGCCGAAGCCCCAGGAGAAAACCGTGCATGCTGCCATGGCGGTCGCGTTTGCGTAGGTCCGATAAAGGTGAAGTGCCAAGGCTCCCATCGCTATGGCAATGGCAAGAAACAAGGAACCGACAATCAGGAACGTGATCCTGCCGGACAATTGCTTTTCGCCTTCCACGCGACCTCCCATCGACATCAATCCGCTCAGATTGTCCAAACTAGGAGGATATCGACGATCTTCAAACACCGGTGCGACATTTGTCGAGTTTGGCCGTCTGCCGGATGACCTTTACGAAACCGCCAGCAGCCATAATTAGCTTCGGTGTCGGAGGATGGAGGTACCCATGAAGATTGCAAGATCCGCCTCGGCGGTAATCATCATCGGCTTATTTGCCATGAACGCCGAAGCCGCAGGGATCGATTGCGCAAAACCTGGTTCGACAGGTGACCAAATGATTTGTCGGGACAAATCGCTACTGGCCCGGGATGCGATGGTGAGCGATCTCTATGCTGCCGCGCTGAAGCACGACGATGCGGGCAAAATCCGGGAACAGCAACGGCACTGGATTACGACGCTACAGTCCTGCAGCGACGCTGAATGCATTCGACAGGCCTACGACGACCGGATCGCGTCTCTCCTGAGGACCAAGGGTGGTCGAAGCGCATCGGCGGATTTCCAGTCGAGCAGCGCCGACGGCAATGAGGGTCATCTCGCGATCTTCGGGCCGGTTGGGGGCTTCCTCGCGGTCTCGCTCGCCTCGACCTATGTTGGCCCGGGCGGCGCCGACGCGGGCGATGTCAATGCCGATGGCATCGACAGTGTCGTCCCGCTGACGAAGGAGCACGCTGAAATCACCAGAGACGCGTGCAAGATCGGCCTTGACCGTCTCGACGCAAGAACCTGGCGCGTATCACAGGCGGGTGTGTGCGATTTTGCGGATGGCGTGACCCTGCAAGGTACCTACCGCAAGGAATAATATGGTCCGAACTCGGTTGCCTACTGGGTGAAGCATAGCTCGCGAGACTGGAATATACCGATCGCCGGATCGACCTCGGTAGCGAGGCACTTTTTGACCCGGCCGCCAACGACGGCCGAAGCCTCTTGAGACAAGACAAAAAATTGGGCGATCAGCTGCCGGCGGCGTCGGAGGTGCACTTCTTGACGAAGCTGGTCTTTGCGGCGCCAGCAAGCTTCTTCGATGCTGCCTGGGTATCGCAGGCGGCTGCGGCGTCCTTCTCGCATTTCTTGGTAAAACTGGTCAAAGCGGCGCCTGCCAGCTTCTTGTCGGCGGCCTGGGCCTTGCATGTTGCATCCGCCGCCATCGCACCACCGGCAATGCAGGTCGAGATAATGGCGATTCCGAGCAGTCTGATCATCGAATTCCTCCGGGGCTTACCGCGGCAAAAGGCCGAGGTAACCAGACACTAACGCAATGTCAGCCGCAGTAAAGAGACGCGCGGATCATCTGTAGAAGAGAAAAAGCGCTATGCACTCGCGTTCAAACGGCGCAACCTCAATTGATCGCCGCTTGAACGCATCGGCAAAAGCATAGAAACTACATATAGACGCAGAAGCGGCATGCGGCCTCTCCTCCACGCCATGGCAAAGCGTGGCAAGCAACAACATAAAATAAAGTCATCTCCGGTCCTCCCATGAAGACAATTTCAGGCACGAATCTCGAACAGGCCAAATCGCATAATCGGCGTGTCGTGATCGAGGCCATTCGCACCAACGGGCCGATGTCGCGCGCAGCGATTGCGCGCGTGACAGCACTGACCACGCAGACGGTTTCGAATATCGTGGAGGAACTCGCGCGTTCGCACCTCCTCATCCCGATGGAGGCGCAGAAGATCGCCCGCGGCCAGCCCATCATCCCATACACCATCAATCCCATGGGGGCCTACTCCATCGGCCTCGAACTCGGCCGCCAGCGTGCGGCCGGGGTACTCACGGATCTTTCCGGCACGGTTTGCGCCCGCATTGACCGCCATGTCGACAGGCCGGGACCGACCGAGGCAATGCCGGTCTTTGCCGAGATCGTCAGGGATCTGCAGGAAACCTTTTCCTTCGATCACGCCCGGTTGCTGGGCGTCGGCATTGCCCTGCCCGGGCGCTACGCCGATGGCGGCGTCACATCGCTCAGCCCACTGAACCTGCCGGGCTGGCAGGATTTTCCCGTGGCCCGTGAACTCGAACGCCTGATCGGCCTGCCTGTGCTTGTCGAAAACGATGCCACAGCGGCGGCGATCGGCGAGCGGCTCCATGGTGTTGCCCGCGGCCTCGGAAGCTTCGTCTATCTCTTTCTGGCGGGTGACGGCGGCATCGGCGCCGGCATGTTCCTCGACGGCCACCTCTACAAGGGCAGCCGTGCCAATGCCGGCGAAATCGGCCACATCATCGTCGAGCCGCATGGCAGGCTTTGCACCTGCGGTAAGCGCGGCTGTCTCGACCGCTATGTCTCGCCATCCGTCGCCTACGAATGTCTGGAGATCGAGGATGCGCAGGAGCTGGACCCGGATGAACTGGATGCGATGATTGCGGCCAACAGCCGCGGCCTGGAGGTCTGGTTGGAACAGGCTGTGCAGCCGCTTCGACAGACGATCGATTTTCTCGAACTGGCCTTCGATCCGCAGACGATCGTGCTTGGCGGCAGCGCTCCCACATCCCTCATGATCGGACTGGCCGAGCGCGTGGAGCCGCTGTACACTCCAGTGAATCCGATGGAAAAGCGCACCATTCCCCGTTTGATGATCGGCGCCACCGGCAAGGATACCGCCATCCTCGGCGCGGCGGCCTTGCCCATTTTCTCGGAAACCAACCCTCAATTCGATGTGCTTCAGAAGCCGCTGACGCACCGCGCCGTCATAGGCTAGGCAAGCGGCTCGACCTGCGTTCTGGCAACCTTGCTCAGGCGCGACCCAGCTGGGTCGCGCCTGAGGGCCGTGCATCAAGCTGTCAAAATTGATGCAGGCCGTAAAGCAGCGGCATCGTGCCCGCGAGCGCCTTGAACCGCTCCCAGGATTTGGCCGAAGGCTTGGTCCAGCCGGTTTCCGCCAGCGCCGAAAGACGTGGGAAGACGAGCCGGTCGAAAACGGCGCGGTCGGTCATCGGTTCCGACCAGATGCAGGCCTGGATGCCGCGAAGCTTCTCCTTCTGCGCATCCGTCCAGCCGCCGACGGGATCGAAGGTGTAGATCTTCTCCGCATCAGAATAGCCGGCCCAACTGCCGCCCGGCTCGTCCCAGTCCGGGCGCATCGCCATGTCGAGATAATAGACCTGGCCAGGGCAGACGACGATCTCGTAGCCACGTCCAGCGAGCTCAGCCGCCACTTCGACGTTGCGCCAGCTGCAGAGATAGCTCTTGTCCTTGTCGATCCTATCACCATGCGCCGCCTCTTCCCAACCGCCAGTTATGCAGCCCTTCGAGGCAAGAAACGCCTGGATGCGCTCCAGGAATTCGGCCTGCAGGATAGCAGCACCCGAGCCGTGAATATCGTCGGCCCCGTGCGTGTTGGTGATGACGTTCAGGCGCTTGGCATGGGCGTCCGCTAACTCGTCGCCGGCCAGTTCGCGGAGACGGGCAAGCGCCTCCGGGGAGCCGGACCAAGCGCCAAGCGGCACTTCATCGGCGCCGATATGGATCGTCTTGAACGGGAAGAGTTCGATCAGTTCGGAAAGGATGGTCTCGATGACCTCATAAGTCTTCTCTCGCGCCGGATTGACGCAATTGTCCGGGAAGCCTTGCACCGAATAATAGCTGCCGACCTCGTTCGGATCGCGAAGCTCCGGGATTGCCTGCTGCATCGCATAGCAATGGCCGGGCATATCGATCTCGGGCAGGATCTCGATTCCGAAGCCCTTGGCGTAAGCGACGATCTCGCGCACGGCCGCCTTGGTATAATAGCCGCCGGTGCGAGCCGGGCTGGAGCCGAGAAGCGGCGGCAACGGCAGTCCGTGGCCCCGCCATGCGCCGATCTCCGTCAATGCCGGATAGGCATCGATCTCGACGCGCCAGGATTCGTCGTCCGATAGGTGCCAATGGAAGCGATTGAGCTTGTTCCAGGCAAGAACCGCCATCAGCTTCTTGATTTCAGCCGTGCCGTAGAATTGGCGCGAGACGTCGAGATGCAGGCCGCGCCAGCTCATGGACGGCTCGTCGACGATCTCGCCGGCGGCCGGGAAATGGAAAGCCTGTGGATGCAGGCGTGCCCCGCGCCAGATCTGGCCGATGGTGACGAGGCCATAGACGAAGCCGGTCTGGGTGCTCGCCTCGACAGTGACGCTCTCCGAGGCAAACTCCAGCCTATAGGCTTCGGGGCCTAGACCTTCCGTTTGACGCAGCACCACCGTTGCAGCGCCTTCCGCCTCGGCGCGGACAAGTCCCTCGGCCGCGAAAAGATGCTCTACGAGAGCCGTGAAGCTTGCAGCCGCCGCCTGTGCTTCTGGTGTCGTCGCCTTCAGCGCAAAGCCTGCCGGCAGCGGACGGCGCGACGAAACCGCAACGCGGTTCGGCCAGGGAATGATCGCCAGTGGAACGGGAGGATTGGCCGGAACGAGATAGATTTCGGCGCCGCGCTTCAAAGGCGCATTGCTTGACGATGTGCGCGTCGGCTCAGTGGCAAGGGATACGGCAGTTCCATCGGAAAGTGCCAGATAAGCACTGGTGGCACCATCCGTCCAGTGACGGAAGGGCCAGCTCAAAGCATGAACCGTAATGGTCCATGTCTCACCACCAGCCAGTATGAAGCCTTCCGGCGGCTGGAATTCGGTGAAATTGGACAGCCGTTTCGTGACCGTTGCGCCCTCGACGATGCCGGCGGGATCGACGCGGCCGGGGCCGCTGACACAGAGCGCGAAGCCGGAAAGCGGCTCTGATGACAAGTTCTTCAGCCGCAGGACATAGGAAAATTCCTTATCGCCCGTCGGCGGGTTCCAGGTTGTTTCAAGCCGCAGAGCCAGGGATCGCGGTGTCGACATGAGCATTCTCTCTTCTTAAAGGGTTCGTTCAAAGCTTGAGCATGCCGGCATAAATGCCGGGTGCTGAATTGGGGATCTGGATCGCGCCGACCGTCTTCTCGTAGAATTCCGACGGGCCGACATCGCCGATGACCGTATAGGCGTAGCCCATGGCCTTCTGGTCGTTGAGGCAGGCAAACAGCAGCGCGCGCCCGATGCCGAGGCCGCGAACGCTTTCGTCGACGCCGGTCGGGCCGAAGAAGCCGCGTGCCGTCGCCTCGTGGCAGGCAAAGCCAACAAGCTCCCGATTGCGCGTGGCGATAAAGCATGTCAGCGGCTGGCGGGTCATTGCGACCGTCGTCTCGCTTGCCCAGCCCTGGCTGAAATGTTCCGCCACCCAACCGGTGATAACACGCAGTTCCGGCGGCAGTGCGCGCCTTATGGTAACGCCCGCCTTCGCCATGCGCTCGGCCGATTGCATGTCGATCGGCAGGGTCGATAGATTGACCAGGTAGTCCAAGGGGAATTCCTCCTAATTCGATGCGACGAGCGCACGCATGAAATGATTGGGGCCGACCTCCTCGACCACTGTCGAGACCGGCCGGCTGAGCGCGCGGATCTTCTCCGCCTGTTCGAGGAAGCGGGCACTGCCGCCGGTCACGAACCTACGGCCACCATCCGGCACAGCAGAAAGCAAAAGCTGCGTATAGGGGTGCTTTGGACTGGCGAGGACGGCATCGGTCTCGCCCCACTCGACCATCTGGCCGGCAAACATCACCACGATCTCCTCCGCAACATGGGCAGCCGTTGCGATATCATGGGTGATGTAGAGCATGGCGAGATCGTTTTCCCGTTTTACCCGTGCCAGCAGATCGAGAATGTCCTTGCGGATCGAGACGTCGAGCATCGAAGTCGGCTCGTCGGCCACCAGTACGCTCGGAGAAACCGCAAGCGCTCGGGCAATATTGACGCGCTGGCGCTGACCGCCGGAGAGTTCGTGCGGAAACTTCTGCCGCGTCACCGCAGGATCGAGCCCGACACTCTCGAGCAGCTTCGCGATATCCTCCTCTCGCTCGGCCTTGGGCTTGTCTCCACCGTGCAACTGCAGTGGCCTTGCGATGTGATGATTGATCGTGAAGGCCGGATTGAGCGAGGAGAACGGATCCTGAAACACCATCTGCACATCCTTGCGGTACATCCGCTCGTCTTTGCTCGCCCCTCGCGCCGTGCGATCCTGTCCGCGAAAGAGGAGCCGGCCGGCAGTTGGCTTGTCGAGGCGGGCAATGATGCGGGCGCAGGTGGTCTTGCCGCAGCCGGATTCGCCGACCAATGCCAGTGCCTTTCCCGCGAATAGTGAAAAGGAAACGCTTTTCAACGCGTGCACGGGGCCGAAATGGCGCTGGATATCATCGAGCCGGATGACGGGTTCTGCAGTCACAGCCTGTATCTGCGGTTTCATGCGAAAACTCCGAGAGGATGGGCGCTGACCGGAAGCTGTGGAATGGCATTCCAAAGCTTGCGCGTGTACTCATGAACGGGCGACTGGCTGACCTGAGTGACATCACCGACCTCGACCAGTTCGCCCCTCAGCATGACGCCGATACGGTGGCATAGCTGCGCCATCAGATGCAGGTCATGGGTGATGAACAGCACCGAGAAGCCATAGGTCTGCTGCAGGTCGAGAACCTGTTCGAGAATCTCACGCTGCACGACGACATCGAGCGCTGTTGTCGGTTCGTCCATGATGATGAGTTCAGGACGTAGCGCCAGGCAGATGGCGATGACGATGCGCTGGCGCATGCCACCGGAAAACTGGTGCGGGTAATCGCCGACGCGATGCGGGGGAATGCCGACCAGCTTGAACATTTCTTCGGCCCGCGCACGCGATTCCTGACGCGTGCATCCGGTGTGGCGACGCAAGACGTCGTGGAATTGTGCCTCCACCCGCATCAGCGGATTGAGAGAATTCATAGCGCTCTGGAATACCATGCCGATGCGCTTCCAGCGGATCTTCTGCAGCTCGCCTTCCGGCATCTTGAGCAGATCCTGCCCGTCGAGCCGAATGCTTCCGCCGCTGATCCAGGCCGGAGCCTTGGAGAGCCGAGTGATCGCATAGGCGATCGTGCTCTTGCCGCAGCCGGATTCGCCGGCAAGACCGAAGATTTCGCCGCGGCCGATATTGAAGGATACATCCTTCACCGCGCGGAAATCGCCCTTGTCGAGCAGATAGTCGATATTAAGATGTTCGATCTCAAGCAGATTGCCGCTCATTGCTCGGTCCTCATCATGCGGTTGCGAGCGCGTGTCAGGCGGAACCAGCGGGTCAAGGCCGGGCCGGAACGCAATTGCGGATTGGCGATTTCATCGAAGGTGAAGTTGATCAGCGCAAGACCAAGCCCCGTCAGCGCGATGCCGATAGCCGGTATGCCGATATCCCACCAGGCGCCAACCATGATGGCCGAGGCATTCTGAGCGTTGTAAAGCATGGTGCCCCAAGTAACCTTCAGCGGATCGCCGAAGCCGAGATATTCGAGCGTGGTCTGGGCAACGATCGCGTAGATGATGCTGCCGACCAGGTTGATGCCGATGAGCGGCGTCAGGTTCGGCAGGATCTCGACGAAGATGATGCGCCAGGCGGGCTCGCCGATCATCTTGGCGGCGGTGACGAAATCGCGGTTGCGTAGCGCCATCGTCTGGGAACGCGTCATGCGCGCGCCCCATGGCCAGGACGTCATGGCGATGATGGTCATGATCGTTATCGGCCCGACTGTGCCGGCAAAGGAAGCAAGCAGGATGAGGAGCGGCATGTTCGGGATGACCAGCACGGCATTCGTGGCAAGGTCGAGTGCCGCATCGGTCTTGCCGCCGGTATAGCCGGCGATGAGGCCGATGGCGGTGCCGAGCACGGTAATGGCGATGCCCGTGGCGAAGCCGACCGAAAGCGAGCTTCTGGCGCCCCAGACGAATTGCTTGTAGACGTCGCGGCCCATCTTCGTCGTGCCGAAGACATGCTCGACGGATGGTGGCTGATGCGAGCGACCGACACGGGCGCCTGGTTCGCCCGGCGCGATGACCGGCGCGAAGATCGCCATCAGGCATAGCGCTGCGATGATGACGAAACCGACAAGCGCCTTCTTCTGGCTGAAAATGGATCGGAAGGAGAAGCTCATCGGCCTGCCTCTCTCAATCGCGGGTCAACGAGACCGTAGATGATGTCGACGAGGAAATTGGCGCCGAGCGTTGCGAGCGTCATCAGCAGCAACTGCCCCTGGATGACGGGATAGTCGCGCGCCACACTGGCGGTAAACAACGTCAGCCCAACACCCGGATAATTAAAGACGATCTCGGTAACGATCGAGCCGCCGAAGACGGCGCCGAGTATCAGCGCCAGATTGGTGAGAACCGGCAGAAGCGCGTTACGCGCGCCATAGCCGAACATGACGGCGAGATTGCTCAGCCCCTTGGCGCGGCCCATCGTCACGTAATCCTCGCCAAGCACGACGATCATCGAAGAACGCATAGTGGTCTGGAACTCACCGATCAGGAATGGTGACAGCGTCAGCACCGGCAGGATCGCGTGCATAAACACGCTGCCGAAGAAGGTAAAATTGAAGCCCGGATCGAGGTTGGGATCATAGGCATATCCCACGGGAAACCAGCGCAACGATACGGCGAAGACGAACAGGGTCGTGAGCGCCACGATGACGGGCGGTATCGAAAACAGGATGACCGCGAAGGGCGATACGACCGTATCGAACCGACCGCCCCGCCTCCAGGCCGCGATGGCGCCGAGCACGACACCGACACACAGCGAAAATATGATCGCGGTGACTACCAGGAAGATGGTCCAGAGCGTCGCCCGGCTTAGCACCTGGACTACCGTCTGCGGATAGTATTTGACCGAAACGCCGAGATCGAAAGTGGCAAGGCCTTTAAGGTAATCGAGGAACTGCATCATGATCGGCTGATCGATCTCGCCGAAACGGGCCTTGATCGCCTCGACTGCCGCGGGCGTGGCCCGCGGCCCGAGTTGGGCGACCATGGCATCGACGGGGCTCCCCGGCATAAGCCGGGGAAGAATGAAGTTCACGACGATCGCGAAGGCCAATGCCACCGCGTAGACGCCGAGGCGCCGGCTCGAAACACGCATGTCTGCTTCCTTCGCTGTGGCCTTATTGGACCGGCTTCACACGCAGAAGATGCATGAGGCGCATGCGGTTGTTATCGTGGTTTTCCGGATTCATCACCGGATCCTTGTCCGTGACCCAACCGGTGAAACGCTTGCTGGAATACTGATACCAGGTCGGGCCGTTGAAGACGGGAACGACCGGGAAATCGTCGGCGATCAGAACCTGGATATCGTTGAAGATCTTCTTGTGATCATCATCGGAAGACGACTTCAGATACTGATCGAAGAGCGCATCGAGCTTCGGGTTGGAGTAGCGTGGCGCGGCGACGGTGAGCTTACCGGCATAGGCCGTCGACAGGCTCTGATAATAGCCCTGGAACGGCGTCGCGCTATCGGCGCGCGAGTTCATGACGACATCGAAGCTGCCATCGAGAAGCTGCTTGCGCCACTGCTCGTATTCCGGCGTGGCGACGGAGGCATTGATACCTACGGCGCGAAGCCCTTCGACGGCGATCTGCACGGCATCGATCCAGTCGGTCCAGCCGTTCGGCACGATGACCGCGAAGGTGATCGGCTTGCCGCTCGGCGTGGTGCGGAAGCCATCCCCGCCCTTCTTGTAGCCGGCGCCATCCAGGATCTTGTTTGCCTTGTCGGTATCGAAACCCATGAAGGCGTCCTTGTCGCCTTCGGCAGCCTTGTTGCGCCAGCTTTCGAAGCGCGGCGGCAGGCCGCTGGCATGGAGGTTGACGACCGGATAACCGAAGCCGGCAATATCGACCATCGATTTGCGGTCCATCGCGAGGCTGAACGCATGGCGGAAGTTGAGATCCTTGAATGCCTCGAAATTACCGACACTCGAAGATTTGAAGTTCATCTCGAAGGCAACGGTTTCCGCCGGCGGCTGCCAGTAACCATTATGCTGTGGGTCGAGCGCGACGAAAGTCTTGTCGATCTGCGGCAGGAACGAGCCGATCCAGTCCACGGTGCCTTCCGGCAGCAGCGCCAGCATCTGGTCGTTGCCCGAAATCTGCGGCAGGCGCAGGCAATCGACGTGCAGCGACGCCGCATCCCAGTAGTTCGGATTGCGGCACTGCTCGTAGACCTGCGGGGTAAAGCGGCGAACCTCGGTCATCGGGCCGGAGCCGACGGGCTTCTCGTTCTTGAAGGCGACCGGATCGGCCACGTCCTTCCAGATATGCTCGGGCACGACGGCGAGATCGGCGAGGGATTCCGGGAATTCGGAATTCACGGCCTTGAGCTTGATCGTCACCTCTGTCGGCGACGGTGCTTCGACGGAGGCGACTGTCTGGCCGACACCAACGGTGTCGACAGCCGGGTTCTTCAGCATCAGGTCGATCGTGTATTTCACGTCGGCCGACGTCAGCGGCTGACCGTCCGACCATTTCACGCCGGGGCGCAGTTCGTACGTAATCGACTTGAGATCGTCGGAAAACTTGTAGCTGGTCGCGAGACGCCAGACCGGCTTGCCGCCGTCATTGGCGTTGAAGATGACCAACGGCTCGTAGATGAAATCCATCGTGCTCTGGCGACGACCGGCCAGATCGAAAGGATTGAAGTTGCTGACCCAGCTGGTCTGCTCCTCGATGTGCATCGTCAGCACGGATTCCGCAGATGCCATGCCTGCACCGAACGCCAGTGAAGCGCCAAGCGCCGCCGCTGCCAGTGATGTCCGATAAAATAGATTGCGCAATGACTTTTTCCTCATTCTCATTTCCAGCCCCTCTTGCTGTTTGTGAGTAGTCAATCAAATTGATTTAATATCGAGTTTCAGAGCTCGTCAATCGCTGATTGGAAATCAACAGGCATCGATTTTAAGATTTGGAAGATTGCCGCTGATGTCGGCACGCAAGCCCCCGCTACCGGAAATTGCGTGGGGATATCGCGAGAGCTGTGTCCTGGTGGCAGCAGAGCGAGCCGCGACTACAGGGGCCCCAATCGGGAAAAAAAGCGTGCGCTTATCCAAAATCCCGAAGCAGACAGCGCGCCTGTTTTGGGATTGAAGAGCAGATATTGGAGAAACTGATTATTAAATTGCGTCACCATAAATGGACGCGAGATCAATTGCGATGCAGCCCTTGCCGCACCGCAATCGAGGCAAAAAACAGCGCTCGGTCAGTCGAGCGGTTTGTAGGCGATGACGTCCATTTCCACCTTCACATCGACCATCATTGGCGACTGAACGGTCGAACGGGCTGGCGGATGATCGATGAAATGCTTTTCGAATACCGCATTGAAGCTCGAGAAATCACGAGCGTCATCCAGCCACACATTGACCTTCACCACATGCTCGAGCGTGCAATCGGCAAGAGCAAGGACATCCTTGATATTGGCAATGACCTGCTCGGTCTGCGTGACGATATTGCCCGTAACGATTTCGCCGTTGATGGTCGGAACCTGGCCCGAAACGTACACGAAATCGCCTGCCCTGACGGCCTTGGCGAAAGGGCGACGCTGGCCGCCGGCCTGATTGTCGGCGACGTCGAAACGGATCAGCTTGTTCTTGCTCATGATATCCTCAGTCTTACCCCGTTGCTGAAAGTCGCAGTCGCCGTCATTCATCGTGAACAGGCCCAAGCGTTCGACTCTCCTAGCAGCTTCCTTATCTGTCGCAACGGCGCTACGCCAGATCGTTTTGTTCGCTTGCGGGATGGACATGGAGCGATGCTTCTGCGACTTCGATCGAAATCTTAACTTCAAGAACAAGAAAAACCCTTTTATTTTCAGGCGACTACGGACGCTTCCTCGACAAAAGACATGTCGTCGTTTTGTCGCGCTTGGCATGATTGCCTTTTCGCCCCCGGGCCTGATAAGACAAAGCCATATTTCGTCGTATGATTGGTTGACGTTCAGGAGGAGTCGTCATGGCAGAACTCGCGCAATCGCTTGCGTCCATTCGCATTCCCGATCTTGCCGGCAAAAGAGTATTGATAACGGGGGCTTCGACCGGCATCGGCGCCGCCGTGGCACGCGCCTTTGCCGCACAGGGTATGAAAATCGGCCTGCACTTCAATGCAAGCCGCGAACCGGCGGAAAAGCTGGCCGATGAAATCAAGGCTGGCGGCGGAACCGTCCATCTCATTCAGGGCGATGTCTCGCAAGACGGCGGGACCGAGAGCGTCGTCAAGGATGCGGTAGACGCGCTGGGTGGCCTCGACGGCCTGATCAACAATGCCGGCGGCATGCTCGGGCGGCTGCCGACCGCCGAAATGACAGATGAGCATTATGAGCGTGTGATGAACCTCAATGCACGCTCCGTCCTTGCGGCAACCCGTGCCGCTCATCCACACCTGAAAAAACAGGGCGGCTTCATCATCAACACGACCTCGATTGCCGCGCGCAACGGCGGTGGCAATGGTGCAATTCTCTATGCCGCCTCCAAGGGTTTCGTCTCGACCATTACCCATGGGCATGCCAAGGAATTCGTCAACGACAAGATCCGCGTCAATGCCGTCGCACCCGGCGTCATCGCGACGCCGTTCCATGAGCGCTATACCAACGACGAGCAGATGGAACTGCAGCGCAAGACGATTCCCATGGGATTCGTCGGCACGCCGGAAGACTGCGTCGGCGCTTATCTCTTCCTCGCCTCTCCCACCCTGTCCGGCTACATCACCGGCCAGATCATCGAGGTCAATGGCGGCCAGCTCATGCCGTGAAGTGCGGTCAGCGGTCGCTTTGTGTGTCGGGCAATGTTAGTCTTGCCCGGCGCGGGACCTTCGCGTCGAGGAAGATGGAGCGCATGCAGATGGCAAAGACGCCCACTCATGACGGCATCGAGACGTCGGTGGAATTGACCCATCCGGAGCGGGTCTATTGGCCCGACGATAATATTACCAAGCATGATCTTCTCGAATATTATGCCGTGGCGTGGGAGCGCATGTCGCCATTCGTCATCAATCGCCCCCTCGCCCTCTTGCGCTGCCCCGATGGTATCGACGGGCCACGCTTCTTCCAGAAACACGCCTGGAAAGGCATCAATCATCACATCACCGAAATCGCCGATCCTGAAGACAAAGACGCTGCGAAACTTTTGAAGATCGAGAGTTTCGACGGGCTTGCTGCGCTCGTCCAATCAGCCGCCCTGGAGATACATCCCTGGGGCACCACGATCGATCATTGGGAAAAGCCCGACATGATCATCATGGACCTCGATCCCGGCGAGGATATCGCATGGAGCAAGGTCGTGACTGCAGCGAAAGAGATCAGGGAGCGGTTCGCTGCCCTGGGCCTAACCTCCTTCGTCAAAACCTCTGGCGGCAAGGGCCTGCATGTGGTCGCATCCGTCAAACCGCAGGCGACCTGGCCTGATATCAAAGATGCTGCCGAAGCGATCGCCCATGCCATGAGCGCCGATAGTCCGCAGACATATTTGTCGGTCGCCAGCAAGGCGAAACGAGCTGGTCACATCTTCATCGACTATCTGCGCAACGGCCGCGGCAATACCGCCGTGGCACCCTATTCGACACGCGCCAGAAAGGGCGCGGCCGTTTCGATGCCAGTCAATTGGGAAGAATTGGACGACACGATCGGGCCTGCTTCCTTTACGGTCAAGAATGCGGCATCGCGCCTCGGCCACTCGAGCGCCGATCCTTGGGCAGATTTTTTCAAGGCGGCATCGCCGCTCAAAGTCTGACGCTACACGAGAAACGGGACCAGCGCCGGCGTGCTGGCCTTATAGTCGGCATACGCCGAGCCGAAGGTCTCGCTCATCCAGCTTTCCTCGATCTGCACACGGCGCAGCACGGCATAGAGAACGGCGACGATGGCCAGGGCCGCCGCGATGTCGCCTCGCGCAATTGCCGAGCCGATGATGGCAAGCAGTAGGCCGGAATAAATCGGATGCCGAACGAGCGCATAGGGACCGGAGCGTACGAGCGCGTGATCCTCCTTGAGGGTAATCACGCCGCTCCAGTTTCTGCCGATGTGATAGCGCGCCCAGACGGCGAAGATCAGACCGATGAAGGTCAAAGCAGCACCGATTGCATAAGATGTAGGGTCTTGCGGAATGATACGATATCGTAAGGGGCCGAACCACGATGGATCGATTGAAAGCAGGAAGGCGCCGATCCAGATCGGCGCGGTATTGCCGAGCCGCGACCACGGATCCTCCTGCCGCACGCTCTTCTTGACGCCGAACGAGGCGAAAAGCCAGATCAACAACCAGATGATCCAGCATGCAGGAATGAATTGATAAAGCAGCATCGCTCAGGCCACATCTTTGTCCAGTTCCGGATAGTGCCGGAAAATGCCGTTCTCATTGAAGGGAATGCGGCGATCGGACTGAAGATAGCGAGCAATGTTGGGCCGTTTCATGACAGCTGCGTGCAGCGCAGTCAGATGCGGATAATCGCGCTCAAAATGCTTTGTCGCGCGCGGGAAGGCATAGTGCAATCCCTCATAGACCTGGAACAGCGATAGATCGACATAGGTCAATTCGCCGCCGAAAATATGGCTCGATCCTTCGGGGTTCTGCTGAAGCACTTTCTCGAAATAGCCGAGAAACTTGGGAATGCGGTTTTCGATGAATTCTGCAGCGCGCGCTTTGGCCTCTTGCTTCTGGTCCTCGTAATATTTCGACGTTGCGATCGGGTGATGCGTGTCGTGTACCTCGGCGACGAGATCGGTGATGGTCAACTGCAGGCCGTTCAACACGTGGCGCTTTCCTTCGTCCCTCGGTGCCAGACCTAGTTTCGGCCCGAGATACATCAGGATATTCGCCACATGCGGAATAATCAGATCACCGTCCTTCAGAAATGGCGGCGCAAACGGAAGATCGAAGTCGGATTTTCCGCCCATGATGGCGAACATGGCGGGCATTCCCTGCCCCTTGGCTGCCGGTCCGCGACAAACATCGACATACTCCGCACCCGCCTCCTCCAGCGCCAGCCGAACGAATTCGCCGCGCCCTTGAATGCCATCCCAATAATAGAGTTCGTAAACCATGCGGTTTTTCACTCCCGAGAATTGAAAACGTCAGCCGCGGCAGTCGTAGCGACGGGCATATTCTCGTCACCGTCACCATCGGCGCATCGCAAGCCCACAATTTAGCGCCGATGGTACAGAAGATAAGTGGCGACCGACGGTATGGGCTACACATATGCGCCAGAAGCCCTGTGAATGTCATCTTCGGCGTGTGAAAAAGGTCCGGCGAGACCTCCAACGGGGAGGCTAGCTGCGCGCATTATGCTCGTGGCGTTTACGCGTCGCCGCCGCCTTCCTCGCAGAGGCGGAACGCTCCGCTGCGGGCCGTTTGGCGGCGGCACGTCCGCCGATCCTGCCACCTTTTTCGGACGATTCGTGATTTTCGGAATGGCCGCAACCGGAGCCGGATTTCTTGCCGCCGCCGCTTTCCTTATTGACCGTCGCCCAGGCACGCCGCTCCGCCTCCTCATTGGAAACGCCGCGGTCTTCATATCCTTCCTCGATATGCTCAGCCTTGCGCTTCTGTTTGTCCGTATAGGCCGATTTGTCTCCTCGGGGCATGATCTTTCTCCTTGTTAGGACGAAAAACCAACCCGTCGTCAGAGAAAAGGTTCCGAGATCCGCCCGGGCGAATTGCGATTACTGAACAGCAGATTGGCTGGAAGCATTCGGAAGCGCCGATCATGCCGCGCGGCGGCAGATTGCTTGGCCGAAGCCGGGAAAAAGATGCCGACTGAACGATCGATGATCAAAATCAGGACCAAGGCGGCCAGCAGATAGAGCGCGGTCAATATAAGGAGGGATGTCATCGCATCGCTCCAAACCCATTGGCAAAGCAGGCAGCGCAGCACGCCGCAACGATTGCGGCAACAGTCATTTCCCTATCATCGATGTCGCTACGACCCATTGCTAAGCTCCCTTCGCAATTCGTAGCATCGATGTGTGACAACTATGTCGCGCAGGAGAGCCAAATCACCGGAATTATTGCAAATATTCCGCCGGCCGCCGTCTCTTGAAAGAGAGAGGGCCCGCCGTTGCCAACAGGCCGCTCCTGTCTCCGCCACACTCTTGAGACCGACACGCCTTACACCTTCGGCGCTACAGCCTTCTTCGGCGTTTTCTTCGCGGGTTTGGCCGATTTCTCCTCGGCAACAGCCGCCGCAGCGACCGCCGTCTTGCGTTTCGCCTTTGGTTTGATATCGATCGTGCTGCCGTTTGCTACAGTCATTTCAAGCGCAATACGCTCGCTGCTCGCCTGCGCCCAGTGCTCGGCGTCGCGTCCCGAAGGATGACCTTCCTCTTCCCATATGGCGTATGCGCGTTTCTTGATCCATTCGTCCCGAGGTTCCAACATCTGCTGTTCTCCGTTCGCATCATTGAACATGGTTTTGATGAACAATGCCCGTTCTTGAAATGCGGGCTTTACGCCTCCCCCGAGCAGTCAAGACACTAGGTCAAGCCTTCTTCGGTCTCGACTCTCGAACCGCAGTGGCGCTTCAAACGAAAGACAGATTTACCGTGGGGGACGGTAGCGAAGCAGCCGAAGCACCCTAACTATGAAGGCGGTGACAACGGGGTTCAATTAAAATTATCTAATAGGATGAATTTTCGCACCGATAGCCTTCTGATGACCGCAAGCCGGCTCATTGCAGCTTTTGCGCGCAAGGATATACTTGCATCATGATCGACCTCGTGGCCGCCCATTGGGGCCAAATTCTCGCCGTCCTTTCCATCGCGATGGGGGCCGCCGCTGCAATCCATGCAGCCATGACCAAAGAGGATGTCCGCGCCGCGATCGGCTGGGTCGGCGTCATCATCCTGTCCCCCATCATCGGTGCCGTCCTCTATGCTGTCGCCGGCATCAATCGAATCCGCCGGGCCTCCCTCAGCTCGCAGCGAGATGCGCTCTTTCGCAAGGATGCGAATGGCGAGCTCTCCAGCTTCGACGCGGATGACGGCGAGGTGCGGCGGCTCTTCGGCGAACGTTTCGGCTCGATGAAGACGCTCGGCGACCGGGTCGTCCGTTACACGATGAGCACCGGCAATACGATCGAGATGCTGACGAACGGCGATGTCGCCTATGCCGCGATGAAAGCCGCAATCGATGGCGCCGAACGCAGCATCCTGATGGAAACCTATATTTTCGATCGCGATCCGATCGGCCTTCGCATCGCCGATGCCCTGATTGGCGCGACCAAACGCGGCGTCAGCGTCCGCGTGCTGATCGATGCCGTCGGCGCCCGCTATTCCGTGCCGAGTATCATGGGTTATCTGCGCCAGGGCGGCGTTCAGGTCGACGTCTTCAACGGCAATGTCATCATCGGCCTCCGGTTGCCCTACGCCAATCTGCGCACCCACCGTAAGATCCTCAGCATCGACGGGCGAATTGCCTTTACCGGCGGCATGAACATACGCCAGGGTTTTACGCGCGAATTCGCTCGCGATCACTGCGCCCGCGACATGCATTTCTGCGTCACAGGACCGGCAATCGCCGATCTCTTCAATACGGCAGCCGAAGACTGGCGCTTTACCACGGGCGAGGTCCTGAACGCCCCGGAGTGGCGAATTGCCGCCCCTTCCAACGAGCCGGGTGCCCCCGTCTTTATGCGGGTCGTCGCCTCCGGCCCGGATCGCAGCGTCGAGACCAATCATAAGATGCTGATTGGTGCGCTGTCGGTGGCGCGCAAATCCATCCGCATCATGTCGCCTTATTTCCTGCCCGATCGAGAATTGATCAGCGCTCTAGTGACAGCAGCCCGGCGCGGCGTCGAGGTCGATATCGTCGTGCCGACAGCCAATAATCTCGTGCTCGTCGACCGAGCCATGACGGCGCAATTCGACCAGATGCTGAAGAATTATTGCCGCATCTGGCGCGCCGAAGGCGCTTTCAACCATTCCAAGCTCTTGGCCATCGACGGCATCTGGGCCTATGTCGGCTCTTCCAATCTCGATCCGCGCTCGTTGAGGCTCAACTTCGAGGTGGATCTCGAGGTGCTCGATCGCGGCTTTGCCGGCACGATCGATGCGCATATCGGCGCAATCCTCGAAACGGCGCATCCGGTCGATCTCGAAAAGCTTCGGGCGCGGCCCTTCATCGTCAGACTTGTCGAAAAGGTGCTTTGGCTCGGTTCGCCCTATCTCTGACGCTCGCTCGGCCGAACAATCTGGCCTGGTCGCAGCCTTTTTACATGACAAGGCCAACGATCGCTTCTTATACTCTTTCCCATGTGCCCGACATGGTCTGATCAAGGAACGGTCGACGGATAGATGCGAAAGAAGAAAGAAAGCCTCCGTGCGAGCATTCTGGAAAGCCTGAAGAACCGCAAGAAATCGCGCCCCAAGCCGGCTGGCGGCCAGGTGGACCGACCGGAAGGCACATTGATCGCCTCCTACAATGTCCACAAATGCGTCGGCGCCGACCGTCGCTTCGATCCGGAACGCACCAGTCGCGTCATTCATGAAATCGATGCCGATATCATCGGCTTGCAGGAAGCCGACACCCGTTTCGGGGAACGCACGGGTATCCTTGATCTGCGTCGCCTCGAGCGCGAGACGGGGCTTATTCCGGTGCCGATCACCGGCGTCACCAAGGCCCATGGCTGGCATGGCAATGTCGTGCTTTTCAAGCAGGGCACGGTTCGCGATGTCCATCAGATCAATCTGCCCGGGCTGGAGCCGCGCGGCGCACTCATTGCCGAACTGGAATTGGCGCGCGGAGGAAGCCTCAGAATCATTGCCGCGCACCTCGGCCTGCTGCATCGCTCGCGTGCCCAGCAGACACGCCTGATCGTCGACCTCATGAACGGCGGCAGCGAGATGCCGACCGTTCTGCTGGGCGATCTCAATGAATGGCGGCTGGGCGACCGCTCATCGCTCAATACCTTCCAGGCCGCCTTCGGCCCGCTTCCCCCTGCTGTTCCGAGCTTTCCCTCGACGCTGCCACTCCTGGCACTCGATCGCATCATGGCAAATCGCCGAGGCATGATTTCCGCGGTCGAGGTGCACGACTCACCACTGGCGCGCATGGCGTCGGATCATCTGCCCATCAAGGCGGTCGTCAGTCTCGAAACGTTCGACAACGACGCTCAGCGGCATCCACAGACAGCCTAGACGTTATCGACATGCTTCGTGTTGATCCCACCGATATATGTGATGACGGGCGAAGGACCATCTTATAGGCTGCCCGCAATTGACCGATCCGGGAGACAATCCATGCTGAAGACTTTGTTGCTGACTGGCGCCGCCGGTGGCGTCGGGCAGGCGATCAGGCCGCTTCTGTCGCAAATTGCCGAGAATGTCGTTTTATCCGATCTCTCGCCGATAAGCGACTTGCGTCCGAACGAGCGTTTCGTCGCTTGCGATCTCGCCGACCGTGGCGGCGTCGAGGCAATGGTCAAGGGCGTGGACGGGATCATCCATCTCGGCGGCATTTCGGTCGAGAAGCCATTCGATCTGATCCTTCAAGGCAACATCGTCGGCCTCTACAATCTTTATGAAGCAGCGCGCGCCGCCGGCAAGCCGCGCATCATTTTTGCAAGCTCCAATCACACGATCGGCTTCTACCGTCGCGACGAGCGGATCGACAACAAGGTGCCGACACGGCCAGATTCGCTCTATGGCGTCTCAAAAGTATTCGGCGAGGCTGTCGCCAGCCTCTACTTCGACAAGTTCGGCCAGGAAACGCTTTCGGTGCGTATTGGTTCGTGCTTCCCGGAGCCGCGCAATACGCGCATGCTCGCCACCTGGTTCAGCATCAGGGATTTCGTCTCGCTGTGCGATTGCGCTTTCAACGCCCCGCGCCTTGGCCATACGATCGTCTACGGCGTCTCGGACAATGACGAACAATGGTGGGACAACAGCAACGCAGCTTTCCTCGGCTGGAAGCCGCGCGATAGCGCAGCGCCGTGGCGGGCCGAAATTCTGTCGAGAACGCCCACTGAGGATCCAAACGATCCCGCAATCGTCTATCAGGGCGGCGGCTTCGTTTCTGCCGCTCACCCCGAGGACTGATCGTCAGACGCCGTTGCGAAAGAGCTTCCAACGGGTCGGCCTGAAGGCGATGCGGTTGCGGTCCAATGCGTCCGCCTTGTTCGGCGGCAGTTCGATCTCCATAGGATCGTGCTCGGCACCGATGTTGATCTCGAGATGGCGGGTACCTGCCACGCGCCTGCTGGCAACGAGCAAACCCGCAATCGCGCCGCTATCGCCGTCGCGAATCTCGATATCGTGGGGTCGGAAATAGAGATAGGCTTCGCCATCGGGCTCATGCGGCGTGCTGAGCCCCAGCGGCTTGTCCTCGAACCAAATCTCGCCGCTGGTGATGCGCACCTTGAGGCGATTGGATTGACCGATGAATCCATAGACGAAAGGCGAGTTCGGCGTGTCGTAGATCTCGTCCGGCGTGCCGACCTGCTCAATCGCGCCCTTATTGAGCACGACGACGCGATCGGCGAGCTCCAGCGCTTCTTCCTGGTCATGGGTCACGAAAACGGTGGTGTGGCCGGTGCGGTCGTGAATCTCGCGCAGCCATTTGCGCAGGTCCTTGCGCACCTGCGCATCGAGTGCGCCGAAGGGCTCGTCGAGAAGCAGGACATTCGGCTCCACAGCCATGGCCCGCGCCAGCGCAACACGCTGGCGCTGGCCGCCTGAAAGCTGCGTTGGATAGCGCTTCTCCAGGCCATTTAGCTGCACCAGTTCTAGCAGCTCCGTTGCACGGCGGCGGATTTCATCGCGCGGCGGGCGCCGCGATGCCGAGCGAACCTTCAGGCCGAAGGAGATATTGTCGAGCACGGTCATGTGCCTGAACAGCGCATAATGCTGAAACACGAAGCCGATATTACGCTGTTGGACGGTCTTCAGCGAAGCATCATCTTCGCCAAAGAAGATTTTGCCCTCCGTGGGCGTTTCCAGCCCGGCAATCAGGCGCAGCAGCGTCGTCTTGCCAGAGCCGGATGGCCCGAGAAGCGCGATCAGTTCGCTCGAACGGATATCCAGGGACACGTCATGCAATGCGGGAAAGCGACCGAATTCCTTACGCAGGTTTTGAACGCGAACTTCCATTAAGAATTCCTTCAGTGACGCCGGCTGGCTGCGATCTCTTCGCTATAGCGCATTTCCAGCAGCGTCTTCAGTATCAATGTGACAAGGGCAAGCAGAGCCAGGAGCGTAGCAACGGCAAAGGCCCCAGAGAAATTATATTCGTTATAAAGAATCTCGACCTGCAGCGGCATGGTGTTTGTTTCGCCGCGAATGTGGCCGGAAACCACAGAAACGGCGCCGAACTCACCCATGGCGCGGGCGTTGCAAAGCAGCACGCCGTAAAGCAGACCCCATTTGATGTTCGGCAGCGTGACGTACCAGAATGTCTGCCAGCCATTCGCTCCAAGCGAAAGTGCTGCCTCCTCGTCTGCGCTGCCCTGCTCCTGCATCAGCGGGATCAGTTCGCGCGCGACGAAGGGAAAGGTGACGAACATCGTTGCCAGGACCAGCCCAGGAACCGCAAACAGGATCTGAATGCCGTGGCTCTGCAGCCAAGGGCCGAATATGCTGTTCGAATTGAACAACAGCACGAAAACCAGGCCCGATATGACCGGCGACACCGAGAATGGCAGATCGATCAGCGTCGTCAGTAAAGCCTTGCCCTTGAATTCGAACTTGGCGATCGCCCAGGCGGCAGCAATGCCGCAGACGAGGTTCAGCGGCACACTGATACCTGCAACGATCAATGTCAGCCGGATCGCCGCGAAGGTTTCCTCGTCAACCAAGGCTTCGAAGAAAGTCTCGATCCCCTTGCGGAATGCCTCGACGAAAACGGCGGCGAGAGGCAGAAGTACCATCAGCGTCAGGAACGCGAGTGAGATCAATATGAAGACGATGCGCGCAAGCCGGCTTTCGGTGATGACGGAATGATCGGTCTCGACTGATGCAGAAAGATCATGCGCCATAGCCATATCTCCTTCTGCTCCAAGACTGGATAAGATTGATGATCAAAAGCATGGTGAAGGAAATGAACAGCATCACCGTCGCGATCGCCGTCGCTGCGGAATAATTATATTCCTCCAGGCGAATGACGATGAGCAGCGGCGCGATTTCTGAAACATAGGGCTTGTTGCCGGCGATGAAGATGACCGATCCGTATTCGCCGGCCGCGCGCGCGAATGCCAATGCAAACCCCGTCAGCGCCGCCGGCGCAAGACCTGGCAAGAGCACGCGGGTTATAGTCTGGAAACGCGACGCGCCGAGGGTCGCTGCCGCTTCCTCGACCTCGCGGTCGATCTCTTCCATGACGGGCTGCGCGGTGCGCACCACGAACGGCAAGCCGACGAAAATCAATGCAATGACAATACCGACCGGAGTGAACGCGATCTTGATGCCGAGTGGCGTCAGGAACTGCCCAATCCAGCCATTCGGCGCGTAGAGCGTCGTCAAGGCAATACCGGCGACTGCCGTCGGCAGGGCGAACGGCAGATCAACCATGGCATCCAGGATGCGCTTGCCCGGAAAGCGATAGCGCACGAGCACCCAAGCCAGGATAAGTCCGAGCACGGCATTGACGAGCGCCGCGATGAAGGCGCCGCCGAAGCTCATGCGCAGCGCATAGAGCGTGCGCACGTCAAGCGCAAGGGCCCAGAAATTCTGCCAGCCGAGCGCGCTGCTCTTCCACAGCAGTCCCGACAGCGGAATGAGAACGATGAAGATGAGCCAAGCCAAGGTAACGCCGAGCGCCAATCCGAATCCCGGAATGACGCTCGGCTGCCGTAACCGCCACCGTTTGCGGGTTATAGAATGCATTCAGTCTTATTGTCCCGGCTTATAGATCTGATCGAAGACGCCCCCGTCAGCGAAGAATTTCGGCTGAGCTTGAGACCATCCGCCGAAGTCGTCAATAGTTGCGAGCTTCAGGGACGGGAAACGAGCGACATCCTTCGGATCGGCTGCTTCCGGCTTGATCGGCCGGTAATAGTGCTTCGCAGCGATCTTCTGACCTTCATCCGAGTACAGGTAGTTCAGGTATGCTTCCGCGACTTTGCGCGTGCCCTTGGTGTCGACATTGCCGTCGACAACGGCAACCGGGGGATCGGCGCGGATCGAAACGGATGGTGTTACGATCTCGAATTTATCGGGGCCGAGCTCGTCGAGCGAGAGATAGGCTTCGTTTTCCCAGGCGAGCAGCACATCACCAAGACCACGCTGCACAAAGGTCGTCGTCGCCCCGCGCGCTCCGGTGTCGAGGACCGGGACATGCTTCAGGAGCTGCCCGACATAGTCCTGCGCCTTGGTATCGTCGCCGCCATTGGCCTGCTTGGCCCAGGCCCAGGCCGCCAGAATGTTCCAGCGGGCACCACCCGATGTCTTCGGGTTCGGCGTGATGACTTCGACGCCGTCCTTGACCAGATCCCCCCAGTCCTTGATGCCCTTGGGATTGCCTTTGCGCACCAGGAAAACAATGGTGGAGGTATAGGGAACGGAATTGTTCGGGAACTTGGTCTTCCAGTCCGTGGGGATCTTGTGCGTCGCCTTGGCGATCGCATCGATATCGCCTTCAAGAGCGAGCGTCACGACATCGGCATCGAGACCGTCGATAACCGAGCGGGCCTGCGCGCCGGAACCGCCATGCGAAGCCTTGATATTGATGGTTTCACCCGTGTCCTTCTTCCACTTGGCAGCAAAGGCCGTGTTGAAGTCCTTATAGAGTTCGCGGGTCGGATCGTAGGAAACATTAAGAAGCGTCTTGTCCGCCGCCCAGGTCGGCGCGACGGACGCGATCGAGAAACTGCCGATCAGAACTGCCGTGGCGAGAAGCCGTGAAAGCTTTATCGTCTGCATGAATACACCCCCTTCGTTTGTCCTTAAACCCTACCAACTTGGTCGTATAAAGTAACGAAGACAGTTCCCGTTTTCGGCAACCGTGGAGAACAGCATCCCATAGAATCCACAAAAGTGAAATCACATTCCCGAATGACATCAGATGCCCAACGAATGCGTCGTCAGCAAATTGTGTCGGACATAAAGACGGAATAGAGTTCGTCAGCGCTCTTTGTCTGCCGCATTGCCGTCAGAACGCCTTCCGTGCGCAAACGCCTCGCGATCGCGGCAAGCACGTTCAGATAGTCGCTCCGACCGCCCTCTCCGAACAACAGCACGAAAGCCCATTCCGTCGGCACGTCGTCGATGGCTTCGAAATCGACGGGATGTGCAAAATGCACCATCAGTCCCCGAGGCCTCGTCATGGCAGCGATGGCGGCATGCGGAACCGCAACGCCATTGCCGATCCCCGTCGTGCCCAATTTTTCGCGCGTCTCCAGCGCCCGCAGGACCACTGCCTCGTCGAGGCCAAAGCAATGGGCTGCCTTCGACGACAGCATCTGCAATGCCCGCCATTTCGTCGGAGTGGAGACGCCGACAAAGACGTGTTCGGGAAGAATGATCGTGGAAAGGTCCATGGTCGCACTCAAAGTCCGGCAATAAATTCTGAAATGGCATTCATCGCCACAAGTCCAAGGCCAAATCGCCTCGATAATGGGCTCGAAATCTCCGCCGCCTCAATCCGGCTCGCGCAGCCGATAGCCGACGCCTGTTTCGGTGGTGATATAGCGTGGCTGATCCGGGATTTCTTCGATCTTCTGCCGGAGCTGCCGCACATAGACGCGCAGATACTGCACATCGGCCGCCGGCCCCCAGATCTGCTTCAGCAGGAACTGATGCGTCAGGACTTTGCCGGCATGCTGGGCAAGCACGCGCAGGATGTCGTATTCCTTCGGCGACAGCTTGATCTCCCTACCATCGACCTTGACGATGCGCTTGACGAGATCGATGGAAAGGCCGCCGGTCTGGAAAATCGCCTTTTCACCCTGCTGCTGCAGGCGATGGCGCAGCGCCACACGGATACGGGCAGCAAGCTCGTTGACGCCGAAAGGCTTGGTCACATAATCATCGGCGCCGCTCTCGAGCGCCTTGACGATACCAGCTTCATCGGTGCGGCTCGACAGAATGACCACCGGAATCTGCACCCCATCCTCACGCCATTCCAAAAGCAGGTCCTGGCCGGATTTGTCGGGCAAGCCGAGATCGAGCACGATCAGATCGGGTTGATCCTCGGCGACCGATACCCGAGCCGATGCGGCGCTCTGTGCCTCGTTGACGACGTAGCCCTGAGCACCAAGACCGACGCGCAGCAACTTGCGGATCGGCGGCTCATCATCGACAACGAGAATCTTGACGGCAGTAGTGTTCATTTCAAGTCATCCAGCTTCGGAACATCTGTTGGTTTCGGCAGGCGGATGGTGAAGACCGCTCCCTGCCGATCCGTTCTGTTACCGGCGGCAATCGTGCCGCCCATCGCCTCGATGAAACCGCGGCAGATGGACAGGCCAAGACCGGTTCCGGCGCGCACCTGATCGCCCTTGCGTACGCGGTAGAATGTATCGAAGACGCGCTCGAGGTCGGTGGGCGGAATACCCGGTCCTTCGTCCATTATCCGGAAGACGATGTTGTCGATATCGGACCAGGCCTCCAGCCGAATGGCCGATCCTTCCGGCGCATATTTGGCGGCATTGTCGAGCAGGTTGAACAGCACCTGCTCGAACAGCACCGGATCGACCTTCACCATCGGCAGATCGACGGGCATCTGCACGTCGACACGGTGATGCGTCAGGATTTTTTCCGCCCGCCGCAGCGCGCTGCCGACGATATCGCCGGCATAATGCAGGGCATAATTCGGCTCCATCGCACCGGACTCGATCTTGGTCATATCGAGAAGATTGGCGATGAAGCGGTTGAGGCGCTCGGATTCGTCGATGACGGTCGAGAGGAGATCGACGCGATCTTCATGCGGCAGGGTTTCCAGATAATCGCGCAAGGTGCCTGCCGCCCCAAGGATGGCAGCCAGCGGCGTCTTCAAATCATGAGAAATGGACGTCAGCAATGCCGAGCGCAGCCGGTCCGCCTCGACGGCAAGCTTCGCCCGATCGACATCGGCAACCAGCTGTACGCGCTCGATGGCAAGAGCCGCCTGATCGGCGAGCGCGTCGAGCAGCCGCTGTTGCTCCGGCGTCAAGAGCGGGCCGTCGCGCCGGTCGCTATCGAGGCCGATGACGCCGACGGCGGTGCGGCCGGTGCGGAGTGGAACGTAAAGGCGTTTGGCACCCGGTAGCGTATCTGCGCCACGGCCAGCGGCGTGATTGTGCTCCCATGCCCAGCGCGCCGCGGCAATATCGGCATCATCGAGCGTATCGTCAGGCGGATAGCCGGCCCTGACGGCGATGGTGCCATGTTCCGGCAGAAGCAGCACGACACGCAGCTTCAGCATCGAGGCCAGCTGAAAGGCAGTCGCCCAGAGAACATCATCGAGCGTGCCGGTGCCGGCGAGTTTCTTGGAGAAAAGATAGAGGTCTTCCGTCGTTCGCGCCCGCTGTCGCGCCGCCGCCGCCTGGCGCTGCACCGTCGCCGTCAGGTTACTCGCGATCACCGCGACACCGAGGAAGAAGAAGAAGGCGAGCACGCTTTCCGGATCGCTGATCGTCAGTGTGTAGCGCGGCGGCAGGAAGAAGAAGTTGAAAGCAAGCGCGCCGAGAATACAGGAATAGAGCGCCGGACGCAGACCTTGGGTCACGGCGCTTGCCAGGACCGCCATCAGGAAGACGAGCGCCAGATTTCGCACATCCAGCACCTGATCGAGGATGACGCAGAAACCGAGCGCGATGGCGACATAGAGTGTTGCCAGGACATAACCACGCAGCTGGAAAGGCGGCGGCGAAGGCGCCACTTTGACACCCCGCCTTGCAGCCTCGCCATCCGCTTCGCTGCCGGAAATGACATGGACGCTGATGTCCCCAGCCCTGCGGATGAGATCATAGGAAACTGAGCGGCGAGACCAATCGCGCCAGGAGCCGATTTTCGGCGAACCGATGACGATGTGGGTGACATTGTTGCTCGCCGAATGGCGAAGCAGTTCCTCCGCCACCTCGCGGCCCGGAAGCGTGATAGCTTCACCGCCGAGCTGTTCGGCGAGCCTGAGCGTCGCGGCAATCGTGTCGCGCTGCGCCTCGCTCAAACTGATCGAGCGGTTGGTCTCGACATAGACGGCTGCCCAGGGGGCCCGCAGACGCGCGGCCATGCGGGCGGCATATCGGACCAACGACGCCGAGCGCGGGTGATGATCGATGGAAACGAGCACACGCTCGCCGGCAGCCCAGGGGCCTTGGATCGCGTGCGCCTGCATGTGGGTCAGGAGCTGGTCGTCGACGCGCTGGGCTGTGCGTCGCAGCGCCAGTTCGCGCAACGCCGTCAGGTTGCCCGGCGTGAAATAATTGGTCAGCGCCCGTTCTGCGGTCTTCGAGACATAGACCTTGCCGTCGTGCAGCCGCTTGATGAGATCATCAGGCGTCAGATCTATGATCTCGACATCATCGGCCATGTCGATGATTGAATCCGGCACCGTTTCGCGCACGCGGATGCGTGTGATCTGCGAAACGACGTCATTCAGGCTTTCGACGTGCTGGATATTCAACGTCGTATAGACATCGATCCCACGGTCGAGAAGCTCCTTCACATCGAGATAACGTTTGGGATGCCGGCTGCCATGCGCGTTGGTATGGGCGAGTTCGTCGACGAGCACCAGTTCGGGACGACGCTTGAGGATGGCATCGAGATCCATCTCCTCTAGCGCCCTGCCCTTGTATTCGACATTGACGCGCGGAACGATCTCGAATCCGTCGAGCAAAGCCTGTGTCTCACGGCGGCCATGGGTCTCGACAACGCCGATCACAACATCGACGCCGTCGGCGATCTTCGCCCTGCCTGACATCAGCATCTCATAGGTCTTACCGACGCCTGGTGCCGCTCCCAAGAATATCTTCAGCCGTCCGCGTGTTTCCGCCCGCGCCTTTTCGAGAAGCGCATCGGGAGAAGGCCTGCTCAACATGTCGCGGCTTTCATCTGCCATTCGCGGGTCGTCTTTCCTGATAAGGTTGAGACGGCGCTAACCGCCTCAACCTCTTCAACTCATTGAGTCATAGAAGCATCGAGCGCCTGGTTCAATGCCAGCACATTGACCACAGGTTCGCCGAGAACGCCGAGTTCACGCGGCTCGATGGCCGCATCGACAAGCGACTTGACCTTAGCCTCATCCATACTGCGGGCCTTGGCGACGCGCGGCACCTGGAAATAGGCATCCTCAGGCGAGATGTCCGGATCGAGACCGCTACCCGATGTCGTCACCATGTCGATCGGAACCGGCGCGTTCGGATTCTGGGCCTGCAGCGTTGCGGCATCGCCCTTGATGCGTGTCATCAGAGCCGAATTGGTCGGACCGAGATTGGAACCACCGGAATTGGCGGCATTATAGGGTGCGGAAACCGATTTGGTCGGGTCATTCGGATCGGCGCCGGTCGTGGCCGAGGGACGACCGTGGAAATACTTATCCGCCGTAAAATTCTGGCCGATAAGGCTGGAGCCGATCACCTTGCCATCCTTCTCCACCAGGCTGCCATTGGCCTGATGAGGAAAGAGCGCCTGGGCGACACCGGTCATGGCAAGCGGATAGGCAAGGCCGGTCAGGACGGTCGTGGCGACGATCATGACGATCGCAGGTCTGATTTGTTTCAACATGAGAGAAACTCCTTAGACAAGGCCGATGGCGGTGATCGCCATATCGATGGCCTTGATGCCGATGAAGGGAACGATGATGCCGCCGAGGCCGTAGATCAGCAGGTTGCGGCTGAGCAGCGCGCCGGCGCCGATCGGCCGGTAGCGGACACCCTTCAGTGACAGCGGGATCAGTGCGACGATGATGAGCGCGTTGAAGATGATCGCCGAGAGGATGGCGCTTTGCGGCGTTGCCAGCCCCATGACGTTCAGCATCTTCAGCTGCGGATAGAAGGCAATGAACATCGCCGGGATGATGGCGAAATACTTAGCGATATCGTTGGCGATGGAGAAGGTCGTCAGTGCGCCGCGTGTCATCAGCAGCTGCTTGCCGATCTCGACGATCTCGATGAGCTTCGTCGGGTCGCTGTCGAGATCGACCATGTTGCCGGCTTCGCGGGCGGCGACCGTACCGGTGTTCATGGCAACGCCGACATCGGCCTGGGCAAGTGCCGGCGCGTCGTTTGTGCCGTCACCGCACATGGCGACCAGCTTGCCCTGCGCCTGTTCCTGACGCATCAGCGCCAGCTTCATTTCAGGCGTCGCCTGGGCGAGGAAATCGTCAACACCGGCTTCGGCGGCAATGGCGGCAGCCGTCAACGGATTGTCGCCGGTGATCATCACGGTGCGGATGCCCATGCGGCGCAGTTCCGCAAAGCGTTCGCGGATGCCGCCCTTGACGATGTCTTTCAGATGAATAACGCCGAGCAGACGGCCGTCACGGGCAACGGCAAGCGGCGTGCCACCGGCCTTGCCGATCTCGTCGGCGATTCCTTGCAGCTCACGCAGCATTTCGCTCGATGTGCGGGACATGACCGCCGAGCCTTCCGTCGTACCATTGGCTGCACCTTCGACATAGGCGACGATGGCATCCACAGCGCCCTTGCGGATCGAGGAGCCATCGAGGTCCACGCCGCTCATGCGGGTCTGTGCAGTGAAGGGAACGAAGGTCGCCTTCAGGCTCGTCATGTCGCGGCCGCGGATCGCATATTTCTCCTTGGCGAGCACGACGATCGAGCGTCCCTCAGGCGTCTCGTCGGCAAGCGAGGCGAGCTGTGCGGCATCGGCGAGATCCTGCTCGCTGATCCCCCGGACCGGACGGAAGGCGGTTGCCTGACGGTTGCCAAGCGTGATCGTGCCGGTCTTGTCGAGGAGCAGCGTATCGACGTCGCCGGCGGCTTCGACGGCGCGGCCGGACATGGCAAGCACGTTGAAGCGCACCAGGCGGTCCATGCCGGCAATACCGATCGCCGACAGTAGCGCGCCGATGGTGGTCGGGATCAGGGTCACGAAGAGGGCGACGAGCACGACCGTCTGTATCGAACCGCCGGCATAGGCGGCAAAGCTCGGGATGGTGACGGTCGCGAGAACGAAGATCAGCGTCATGCCGGCCAGCAGGATGTTGAGCGCGATTTCGTTCGGCGTCTTCTGACGCTCGGCGCCTTCGACCAGCGCGATCATACGGTCGATGAAGGTCGAGCCGGCTGCCGCCGTGATGCGGACGCGAATCTCGTCCGACAGGACCTGCGTGCCGCCTGTCACAGCCGAGCGGTCGCCGCCCGATTCACGGATGACGGGTGCGGATTCACCGGTGATCGCAGCTTCATTGACGGAAGCGACGCCTTCGATGACCTCACCGTCCGAGGGGATGATATCGCCGGCCTCGACCAGAACGACATCACCGACCTTGAGGCTGGTGCCGGGCACCATCTTGTAATCGGTGCGGCTGTTGCCGACGAGCAGCTTCGCCTGGGTCTCCGTGCGCGACTTGCGCAGCGAGTCCGCTTGCGCCTTGCCGCGGCCTTCGGCGACGGCTTCGGCGAAGTTGGCGAACAATACCGTGAACCAAAGCCAGATATTGATCTGCAGCGAGAAGGCGAGATTGCCGCCGCCGGTGATAAGGTCGCGCAGGAAGAGAACGGTCGTCAGCATCGACACGACGGCAACGACGAACATGACGGGGTTCTTGGCGAGGGTGCGCGGATTCAACTTCGTGAACGAAGCGCCGATCGCCGGAACGAGGATGCGAGAATCCAGAATACTCGCTGATTTTAACTGGCTCATAAGAGGCTCCAGCGTGAAGAGGAAAACGTCAGATCGGAACGCTGCCGATCAGCCGATCAAAAATCCGAAGACGACAAGGCCGAGGAACAGTGCGGCCATTGCCAGCAAAATGGCATCGGACGCGCAGGCTGTTCCGACCGGGCCACGCCCCCTGTCGAAGGGGCGTGGATCGATGGCTTTTCTAAGCTTGCCTAGAAGCGGTTGGCTCATAACCGTCATTCCTTAGAAGGTCTGGCCTGCAATCATCGACAGATGTTCGACGATCGGTCCGAGCGCCAGCGCCGGGAAGAAGGTCAGGCCACCGACGATCAGGATCGTGCCGACGAGCAGGCCGACGAAGAGCGGACCATCCGTCGGGAAGGTGCCGGCCGAGGCAGGAACCGTCTTCTTGCTGATCAGGGAACCGGCAATCGCAAGGGCAGGAACGATGACCAGGAAGCGGCCGATCAGCATGACGATACCGAGCGTGATATTGTACCAAGGGGTATTGCCGGTCAGGCCGGCGAAGGCCGAGCCGTTATTTGCCGCGGCCGAGCTGTAGGCATAGAGGATTTCCGAGAAGCCGTGCGGGCCGGCATTGGCGATCGAGGCAACGGCGGAGGGCAATACCGCGGAGATCGCCGTGAAGATCAGCATGCCGGCGGGCAGGCAAAGCACGGCAAGCATTGCCATCTTCACTTCCTTGGCCTCGATCTTCTTGCCGAGATATTCCGGCGTGCGCCCGACCATCAGGCCTGCAACGAAGATGGCGATGACGACGAACATCAGGATGCCGTAGAAACCGGCGCCGACGCCGCCGACGATGACTTCGCCGAGCTGCAGGTTGATGAGGGGGATCAGGCCGCCGATCGCCGTGAAGCTGTCGAGCATGCCGTTGACCGCGCCGCAGGATGCAGCGGTCGTGATGACCGCGAAGAGCGACGAGGCGGCAATCCCGAAGCGGACTTCCTTGCCTTCCATATTGCCACCCTGGACACCGAGTGCATGAACAAGCGGGTTGCCAGCCGCTTCAGCCCAATAGGTGACAATCACGCCGGCGATGAACAGCGTGCCCATCGCAGCCAGGATCGCCCAGCCCTGACGCTGGCTGCCGACCATACGGCCGAAGACGTTGGTGAGTGCCGCGCCGATGGAGAAGATCGCCAGCATCTGGATAAGGTTGGAGACGGCGTCGGGATTTTCGAAGGGATGCGCCGAGTTGGCGTTGAAGAAGCCGCCGCCATTCGTGCCGAGCATCTTGATGGCGAGCTGCGAAGCGACGGGACCGACAGCAATCGTCTGCTGTGCGCCTTCAAGCGTCGTGGCATTGACATAGGGACCGAGCGTTTGCGGGACGCCAAGGTAGACGAAAGCAATCGTCAGCACGATGCAGATCGGCAAGAGGACATAGAGGGTCGCGCGGATCATATCGACCCAGAAGTTGCCGATCGCCTTGCCGGAGGCACGCGCAAATGCACGGATCAGCGCGATGGCGATGGCGATGCCGGTTGCCGCGGAAACGAAGTTCTGCACCGTCAGGCCGGCCATCTGCACGAGATAGGACATCGTGCTTTCGCCGCCATAGTTCTGCCAATTGGTGTTGGTGACGAAGCTGGCCGCCGTATTGAAGGATAGTTCAGGTCCGACAGCGGTCATGCCGGCCGGGTTATACGGCAAGCTGCCCTGCAGGCGCTGCAGCGCGTAGAGCGCGAGGAAGCTGGCAAGGCTAAACAGCAGCATGGAGACCGAATAGGTCGTCCAGTGCTGCTCTTCGCGCTCATCCGTGCCGGCCAAACGATAAAGCCCCCGTTCCACAGGACGGAGGACGAAAGAGAGGAAGGTGCGCTCGCCGGTAAAGACACGTGTCATGTAACCGCCGAGCGGTTTGACGAGCAGGAGAAGGATCCCGATGTAAATGAGGATCTGAAGCCATCCGTTGAAGGTCATGGAGGTAACTTTCCCTATCCAGCGCCGTTAGAAGCGCTCGGGGCGAATGAGAGCATAGACCAAGTAGACGGTGAGAAAGATCGTCACGCCGCCACCGAGAATGTAATCGAGAAGCATTGCCGTCTCTCCGACTAGAGGCTGTCGCAGGCCTTGGTGTAAGCGACGCAAAGGAGGAAGAATAAAACGCCGATCCCGACAAGAAGAATGTCCATCATCGATCGCGATTCCTTGATTGTTATTGTTGAATGCAGAAATGACGGAGAGCGCCCTTGCTCGGAGCGCCTCTTTTTCCTGCCGACCAAAAGAGCACTTGGGGTGCATCTTCCGAACACAATATGCGACCGAACCGCATTAAGGTTCGAGACGGCGGGAAAGCGGAAGATATAAAAATCTTATAAATGCCAGTGCGAATGATGATGGGCTGAAAGTCTGCTCATACGCGAGGCAGATGCCCTGCCTGTATTGCCGAACTCACTCGAAGAATCCGGCGCATTCCTCAAGATCGACCACCCTCCATGATTGCATGATAGCACATGAAAAACGTCTAATATAGCTGGATTTTGGCGCTGACGGCGATCGGAGTCCACTTCGGCATCCCTGCCCTGCAATCGAGCGGGATTTGTTCCAACGCGGCTAATAGACCTTGTCTGCAACCTCGCCGAAAACAGCGGCGTTCAGGGACGGACTATGACCTTGATTTCGCCGGCCAGCGGCGCGCTTCCAATCACGCCTGCCACGTCTTCAAGGCCGATCGTCTTCGTAACAAGCGAATCCAGTTCCAGAATCCCGCTTGCCACCATGGCGGCGGCGCGAGCGTGGGTGAAGGGATTGAGATAGGCCGGCCTGATCTCAACCTCATTGACGAGCAGATCAAACGGCAGAATGGGCACTTCGAGGCCTGCCGGCGTTACACCGAAGAGGACGAAAGCACCGCCGCGCCGCGCCATCCGAACGCCGCTTTGAAGCGTTTCGGGAACGCCGGCGCATTCTATGATGACGTCAACGCCGCCATGGGTAGCGTCCTTGACGGCAGCAACCGCATCGATCGCCGTCGGGTCGAGGGCCAGCGTCGCTCCCAGGCGCAACGCCGCCTCGCGCCGCGACAGCTGTCTCGTGACAAGGATAATCTGGTCTGCGCCGGCCAAACGGGCCAGTTGGACCATGAGCAGGCCGATGACGCCGCCGCCCAATATGGCAACGCTATCGCCCGGACGGATTTGTGCCTTGTCGATGGCATGGATGCAGCAGGCCAGCGGCTCGCAGAAAGCGCCATGGACGGGATCGAGATCCGGAGGCAGCGTGAACGCCTGGCCGCAGGGAACCGCAACATAGTCGGCAAAGCCGCCATCCCGCGTCACGCCGATAGCCGTGAGGTTGGCGCAGAGATTCGACCGCCCACGCCGGCAGGCAGGGCAGGTACCGCAGGTAATATTCGGATCGACCGTAACGAGTTCTCCGCCTACAAATGACGAAACACCCTCACCCACCTCTTCCACGAGGCCGCAGAACTCGTGACCCAGGGTCACCGGGATCGCTGTCGGATATTCGCCCTTGTACATGTGCCGGTCGGACCCACAGATGCCGGCGGCGAGAACCCGGACGATGATCTCTCCCGGTTCGGCGCTCGGCTTCTCGACCATGCGCATGGTCATATCGCCGATCGCTTCCAAACGGACTGCCCTCATTCGCGTCCTCCAAGCATAAGATTTGATTCTTGCGCTACTGTGCTGCTCCCATCCGCACTATAGCACTCAATGGTGCCCTTAGCCGCTCCATAGCCGGTGCGCTAGACGCTCCAGCAAGCACCAAAGCACTCTGCTGAAAGCCGTCTCACAATGGCGTTGGAGCGTTTCGAAAAAACGAATGGCCTTGAGACGGCGCCGCAACCGAAATAAGGCTTGATAAAAGCCAAGCCCTGCCTTGGAGGGGCTCATGCCGGTGCCGGATCAGCCGATTGCCCCGGGTTCCGCTCGGGGCAATCTCCAACTGGGGTCAGTTCAAGATTAATGCTGGCCTGTTCCCTGGATCGCCGAAAGCTTCCAGTCCGAACCCGGCTTGCGCACGAAGGTCCAGAGTTCCGTCGTCTCGGAAGGATTGCGGTCGTCGCCATCCACAAGCTTTCCGGTCGTGCGATCGACCATCGCGTCGATGCTCGAGTAGCGCATTGCAAGCGTTGCGTACTCGGCATCTTCCTCACGCCAGGCCTCGGCGATATCACCCTGCAGCAGGCGCACATCGGAAACGCTGTTACGCACGCCATTGGTAGCGTTCTCACCGAGCTCCTCGGCCAGATAAGACATCGCCTCCGGCGTGGTTAGCCGACGGATCGCCGCATAATCCTCGGCGCCATAGGCCGTTTGGATTTCGGTGAGAAGGTGCTCGAAACGATCGAGATCGGCCTGCTGCAGCCCGATCTCGTCATTGGCTTGGCGCACCTTCTGCGCGGCCGCTGCCCCACCGCCGATGGACGGAATGGAGAAGGAAGGACGCGGCGATGCGCCGGCATTATTCATCGGGTTCATATTGTAGGACGACCCAGATCCGGGTGCTGCATATTGCGTGCGCTGCCGGTTTGCGAAGAAGCGCATCGCAAAGCTGATGAGCAGCACGATCAGGCCGATCTGCAGCAGCATTCCGAGAAAGCCGATGCCGCCGCCGAAACCATGGCCGAGCAGCATGCCGAGAAGACCGCCGGCGATCAAGCCACCGATCATCGATCCGCCGAAGCCGCCGAAAAGGCCCGGACGCTGCGGCGCGCCAAGCGGCGGCTGCGTCGTCGTCTGCTGCTGCGGACGCTGCGTCATCGTCCGGTCAATGGGTGCGGCCTGCGTGGGCGCTGTCCTCGTAATGGCCGGGGTATCGAAGGTGCGCATTCCACGGCTTCCGAAGCCGCTGGATCCAGCGCGACGCGCATCGGCGGCATCAAAGGTCGCCACGGACGACGCGGCGGCAAGGACGACGATGGCTGCGATCTTGGCGAAACGCGGTATTGCACTGAACATTGGCTCTCCTGTCATAGGGCAGAAAGACGAATTTGCCCCTGATATGGGGATGCCTGTTCGTGATTGTAAGGCTGCGATTTTAAGTTGGCGAAACTTTTGGACTTCAACCAAACCAAGCTATCCATATGCGGGTGCTCGGAAGCAACGATCTAAGACAACCCTAATCTTCATCCGCTCTATCGATCAGGCCATCATAGATTTCCATCATTGCGTTGGTGATCGCCTGGCCAAGTGCGTTGCCGGCCGCGCGGACATCGTCGTCCGTGCCGTCCCGCGCTGCTCTTGCCAGTTCAAAGCCCTCATTGCTGATGATCTGCTTTGCGACCTCGATTGCCCACAGCCCGAAATCGCCGCGGTTGTCTATCTTGATCTCGTGTTCCATTGCTTGTTCCATTCATCCATCGTGAGCAAGCCTCTATAGAGCCAACCAGCGAAAGGCCACCCCGATCGCGCCGCCGTAGCGGGTGTCCATATGGTGAAAAGATGCGCCGTTGCTCCACGGTTCGTCCATTTTCGGAGATTCGCAGGCTTCTGCGGATACCCGTTTGTCGCTGTCTATCGGCTGCATGATCAGGTCTTCGCCTGGAAAATCACCCGCGGAAAACCTCCAAAATGGCGTCAATGCGTCGGAACCTGTGGAAATGCAGGCTTTCTCGCCCTTTCATGTCAGAAGTCCTCGTGACAACTGGCATCTCCAATGGAAATGATTCCGCCGTTATCAATGCGGGGGAAGCCTCATGACCACTACCAATGAAATTGCAGACAAGATTGCCGCAGATCACAAGCTGACCAAGGCACAGGGCAAGGCAATCGTCGAAGCCGTCTTTGCCGCCATCACCGGAGCCGCGACCTCCGGCGCCGAAACCTCCATTCCGGGTTTTGGTAAGTTCAAGGTCAAGGATACGCCGGAGCGCGAAGCGCGCAACCCGGGAACGGGCGCAACCATCAAGGTTGCAGCATCGAAGAAGCTGACCTTCACGCCTGCAAAGGCGCTGAAGGATGCGCTCAACAAATAATCGCTGCTCTGGCCGAAGGCCCGTAGGCTCATGACCGACCCTATCCGCTAGGGCCGGTCATTTGCCGTTTCATACGAACGCAAGCGCCGCTTCGTCGTGAGGCGGTTCGAAAGTACTGGCTCGAACTGCCTAAGCTGCGCCAAGCTCCATCCTCAGAAATTCCAATCCTCATCCTCTGTGGCGACCGCCTTGCCGATCACATAGGACGAGCCCGATCCCGAGAAGAAGTCATGGTTCTCGTCCGCATTCGGGGAAAGCGCCGAGAGGATCGCCGGGTTGACCTTGCAGGCCTCGGCCGGGAAGAGCGCCTCATAGCCGAGGTTCATCAGCGCCTTGTTGGCGTTGTAATGCAGGAACTTCTTGACGTCTTCTGTTAGCCCGACGCCGTCATAGAGCGCTTCGGTATATTTGGCCTCGTTGTCATAAAGCTCCAGCAGAAGATCGAACGCAAAGTCCTTGATCTCCTGGCGTTGCCCGTCCGAAAGCCGCTCAATCCCACGCTGGAATTTGTAGCCGATGTAGTAGCCATGCACGGCTTCGTCGCGGATGATGAGGCGGATCATATCGGCGGTGTTGGTGAGCTTGGCGCGGCTCGACCAGAACATCGGCAGATAGAAGCCGGAATAAAACAGGAAGCTCTCAAGGAAGACGCTCGCGACTTTCTTCTTCAAGGGATCGCCGGAGGCATATTGCTCGATGATCAGCGTAGCCTTCTTCTGTAGGAATTCGTTCTCCTCCGACCAGCGATAGGCATCATCGACATCGGGCGTCAGGCAGAGCGTCGAAAAGATCGACGAATAGGAGCGTGCATGCACCGCTTCCATGAAAGAGATATTCGACAGCACCGCTTCTTCATGCGGGGTGGCGGCATCAGCCATCAGCTTTACGGCGCCGACGCCGTTCTGGATCGTGTCGAGCAGCGTGAGGCCGGTGAAGACGCGGATGGTGAGCTGCTGCTCCTCCGGCTTCAGCGTGGCCCAGGACTGGATATCATTCGACAGCGGCACCTTTTCCGGCAGCCAGAAATTACCAGTCAGGCGGTTCCAGACTTCGAGATCCTTATCGTCTTCAATGCGGTTCCAGTTAATGGCGCGAACGCGGCTTGCCGGCTTGAATTGCATGTTCATTGTCATCGTCCCTCAAAGGTTCAGAGCGTGCAGGAAACGCAGCCCTGAACCTGCGTGCCTTCGAGCGCCATCTGGCGAAGCCGGATGTAGTATATGGTTTTGATGCCCTTCTTCCAGGCATAGATCTGCGCCTTGTTGATATCGCGTGTGGTCGCGGTGTCGCGGAAGAACAGCGTGAGCGACAAGCCCTGGTCGACATGCTGGGTCGCGGCCGCATAGGTGTCGATGATCTTTTCCGGACCGATTTCGTAGGCGTCCTGGTAGTAATCGAGATTGTCGTTCGTCATAAAGGCAGCCGGGTAGTAGACGCGGCCAATCTTGCCTTCCTTGCGGATCTCGATCTTGGAGACGATCGGGTGGATCGAAGAGGTCGAGTGGTTGATATAGGAGATCGAGCCCGTCGGCGGCACGGCCTGCAGGTTCTGGTTATAGAGCCCGCCTTCCATCACGGCTTTCTTGAGTTCCAGCCAATCTTCCTGGGTCGGAACGGCAATGCCGGCCTTTTCGAAGATTTCCGCGACACGCTCGGTCGCAGGCTTCCATTCCTGGTTCGTATATTTGTCGAAATATTCGCCGGAGGCGTATTTCGAATTCTCGAAGCCCTTGAAGCTCTGGCCTCGCTCGACCGCAAGCAGGTTCGAGCCGCGAATGGCGTGGTAGGTCACCGTATAGAAATAGATATTGGTGAAATCGACGCCCTCTTCCGAACCGTAGAAAATGCGCTCGCGGGCGAGATAGCCGTGCAGGTTCATCTGGCCGAGACCGATGGCATGGCTCTCGTCATTGCCCTTTTCGATCGAGGGTACGGAGGAGATATGGCTCATGTCGGAGACAGCCGTCAGCGCGCGGATCGACATTTCGATCGTCTTGCCGAAATCCGGGCTGTCCATCGCGGCTGCGATGTTGAGCGAGCCGAGATTGCAGGAGATGTCCTTGCCCATATGCTTGTAGGACAGATCGTCGTTGTATTCACTAGCTTCGCTGACTTGCAGGATTTCCGAGCAGAGATTGCTCATGGTGATGCGGCCGGCAACTGGATTGGCGCGGTTCACCGTGTCTTCGAACATGATGTAGGGGTAGCCGCTCTCGAACTGGATTTCGGCGATCACCTGGAAGAATTCGCGCGCCTTGATCTTCTTCTTGCGGATGCGGCTGTCGCCCACCATCTCGCGATACTTCTCCGTCACCGAAATCTCGGTAAACGGCACGCCGTAGACGCGCTCCACATCATAGGGCGAGAAGAGATACATGTCCTCGTTGTTCTTCGCGAGCTCGAAGGTGATGTCGGGAATGACCACGCCGAGCGACAGCGTCTTGATGCGGATCTTCTCGTCGGCATTTTCGCGCTTGGTATCGAGGAAGCGCATGATGTCGGGATGGTGAGCGTTCAGGTAGACGGCGCCCGCCCCTTGCCGCGCCCCAAGCTGGTTGGCGTAGGAGAAGGAGTCTTCCAGCAGCTTCATGACGGGAATGATGCCGGACGACTGGTTCTCGATGTGCTTGATCGGCGCACCGGCCTCACGGATGTTGGTGAGCGATAGCGCCACGCCTCCGCCGCGTTTCGAAAGCTGCAGAGCCGAGTTAATGGCGCGGCCAATCGATTCCATATTGTCTTCGACACGCAGCAGGAAGCAGGAGACCAGCTCTCCGCGCTGCTTCTTGCCGGCATTGAGGAAGGTCGGCGTTGCCGGCTGGAACCGGCCGGAGATGATCTCGTCGACCAGATCGCGGGCAAGTTGCTCGCTGCCCTGCGCCAGCGTCAGCGCGACCATGCAGATGCGGTCTTCATAACGCTCGAGATAACGTTTTCCGTCGAAGGTCTTCAGCGTGTAGCTGGTGTAGTATTTGAAGGCGCCGAGGAAAGTCGGGAAACGGAACTTCTTCGCATAGGCGTGATCGAAGAGATCGCGCACGAAATTGAAGGAATATTGGTCGAGCACCTCCTGCTCATAATAACCTTCCGTCACCAGATAATCGAGCTTTTCCCTAAGGTTATGGAAAAAGACCGTGTTCTGGTTAACGTGCTGCAGGAAGTATTGCTTCGCCGCCATGCGATCCTTGTCGAGCTGGATTTTTCCGTGCTCGTCATAGAGGTTCAGCATGGCGTTCAGGGCGTGATAATCCAACGCCGTCTCCGGGGCCTTTGCCGGGCGGTCATTCGCGGGAGCAGGAAAAGTGCTCTGCGTTTTTTCGCCGGCATCTCGCGACAAAGAAGAGCTTAGCGTGTCCAAAATCGTTCCAATCCGTGTCTGACATTGGCGACATCCTCATCTGTGCCCAGAAGTTCGAACCGATAGAGATACGGTACCTGGCATTTGGCAGAGATGATGTCGCCGGCGATCCCATAGGTCGCGCCGAAGTTGCTGTTGCCCGCGGCGATGACCCCGCGGATGTTCGAACGGTTGCCCGCATCGTTGAGGAAGCGGATCACCTGCTTGGGCACGGCCCCCTTGCCGCCTTCGCCGCAATAGGTCGGGACGATCAGGACGTAGGGCGAGGTCGCACGAAACTCGTCGCCCGCGGCAAGCGGGATACGAGCAGCCGGCAATGCGAGCTTGACAACGAAGCGATGGGTATTTTCCGACCGGCTGGAGAAATAGACGATCTCGCCCACGGCCCGGATCCTTAAGCGAGGGTGCTGATCATGTCGGGACGGAAGCCGGCCCAATGCAGTTTACCGGCGACAACAACCGGAACCTGACGATAGCCGAGACCTTGCACCAGCTCATAGGCGGCGGCATCGGTCGATACGTCGACGATGGTGTAGTCGATGCCTTGGCGATCAAGCGCGCGGGTGGTTGCCGTGCACTGGACACAGGCGGGTTTGCTGTAGACGGTAATGCTCATGAGGTATCCTCGTATGGATGGGCACAGAAAATCGCTCGGGCATCGGATGATGCCCGCTCGGCGGGTGAAAAGTGGACGTAAGGCTAGCCGGCGGCCGGACGCATTTCAGCGGCCGTCATTCGCGCGGGCGACTATGAATACTCAATAACATGGACTTCACCCCGAAGTTATTCATGCGGGGTCTTCAAGGAAGCGATGACGGCGATCCTGCCGCATGAACCATCGCTCGCCAGTCGGACACCCCGCCCGTGGACGTTGTTGCTCAAGGCAGGTCTCCTGGCTCGCGGGTCATAACATTCGTCCTGTCTTCCCAAGACACAAGGCCTCAGTGACGTCATCAAACGAATGCTCGCCGCTCACAGTTGCGGGGGCAGCTCCGGCTTGGCAATCGTCATGCTCGCCGACCGGATTCCCATCTTAGCCTCCAATCCTTGCGAATCAGAAGAACCTCGAACACTATATATAGTATCCTCGGTTAAAATTGCGTCAACTGCTTCGACAGCCTCAATCAGATTTCCATGTTGATGGATGTCGACCATCGCACCCAACGCAGAGACTTGGGACTGGCCAAAAACAGGCTGGAGCCTTTCAATTGACGTTGCTTTCGCGGATGCGGTCGGCGAGATCGAGAAAATTCTGGCGCATGCGTCGCAATGTGAAATCGAGACCGAACAACCGGCCCGTTTCGCTAAATCCCATCGATTGGGCAGCCTCGGAAGTCTGAAGAGTGCTGAACGCGGCGTCGAAAGCCGCGTCGCCTGCCGAAAGCACATCCGGATCGATTTCGCCACCGGCACGCAACGCCCGGCCGCATGCCTCCGCAAAACGGGCCTGTGCCTCCAGCATTCCGCCTGCCTGCGGCCCGATCGCCTCGACAATCGCCGGCGGGAAAGGTGTTTCCACGATGTGGCTGAGATAGGTCATGTCGTTGCGGATGCGCCAGAGCGAACGGGGAATGGCCTCCGAAATTCCCTGTCGTGTCAGCCAGAAGGCGCGCTCGCGCTGCGCGTCGCTCAAAAGCGCTTCTGTCGCCATCAAGGACTGACGCAGGGCGATATTTGCCTCGGTGGCCGATACCGGCTCCCCCTTTTCGACGCCGGCTGCGAGCCTTCGCAAGATCTGCGCCATGACATCGAGTGCCGACCCGAAGCGATCCAAAACCATGGTCCGCGAGCGCGTCGGCAGGATGAACAGGCTGGCGAGCACGCCGACGACACCGCCCAGGGTAATTTCGGCGATGCGATCGATCACGAAAATCTCGACGGGAACGGCGGCGGAATGTGTCAGCATGACGATCGCGGCCGTCAGTCCGGCATTGCGCAGACGAGGCACGCGCACCGCCACGAAACTTGAAACGCCGACGACGCAGATCAGGGCAATGCCAATCGCAAGCGGCTGCTGCGGCGTGACGAATACCGCAATACCTCCGAGCACGGCGCCAGCGACTGTCGCAACCAGCCGGTCGAAAGCCGCTCCGGCGGTCGCGCCCACCGACGCCTGCATGACGATCAGTACCGTGAAGACGGCCCAATAGCCCTGCTGGAGATGAAGATGCTGTGAAATGGCATAGGTGATCGTGCACGCGATCATAACCCTTAGCGCCTGCAGCGCCGCGCGTTTGGTCTGAATCAGCGATGTCTTGGGTTTTGACGGCGGCTGGCTTTGACGAATTACAGGATCGGTCATCGCGCAAGTTTTCGCCTGGAAACGTGTGCTGACAATGGCCGTCCGGGGCTTGCCCTCTCCCTGCTGCCGCTAGTGAATGACCGCATGACCTACAATGGCAGTATTTGCGCGATTAGGGAAGGCGCGCAGGTAATGCGAGCGCGCCGTTCAATCCTTGAGCCACCGTGCTTCCTGGACGAAAGCACGGCCTCCGCCGACAACAGGAGTAGAGATCGGATTTACGTTCAGACGGTGGCGGAAGCCTCGGACGTCGGTGAGGTCTCGTCGACAAGCACCTGGCGCAGCCGCGCCTCCTGCTCGGGCGACAGCGAGGTGCGCAGCAGCCGCGCATGCTCGCCCTTGAATTCGGCAAGCACCTTTTCCGGTTGAACCTTGCGGATCAGGAGGAAAAGCGCGGAACTCTTCGCCGGAATGGTTTCGGCCAGACGCTTCATAAGATCGTCGTCGATACCGTAATCGGCCATCGATCCGGCAAGAGCGCCGGAGCCGGCACCGATTGCACCGCCGACGACGAGCCCAGCAAGAGGATTGAGGAAAAGCAGACCAACGAGCGAACCCCAGAGAGCGCCCGAAAGACCACCGCTTGCGGCGCCTGCCGCCGTGAGATTGACACTCTGTTTCAGACGAACCTTTCCGGATTCATCACGAACGGCGATGACGGCATCCTCCAGATCGATCAGATATTCTTTTTCGAGCTGAACGAGCCGGTTCAGGACAGCGTCCGCTTTGTCTGCATCATCGAAACCAAGCACAATAAGTTCTGACATCGAAATCCTCCGGGTCGTGTTGTCGAAACGTGAAATGAGGCGTGAGGCCCCTTAGTGAACAGCCGTACTGACCAATCGGTAAGGATGAGTAGCATTGAACTGCGAGATCATTGCGACAGCCTGTTGCAAAAGCCGTTCGGCATTTTCCGGATCGTCGCGGGCAAGCTCATCTGCATTGACGCGGATCGCTTCGGCCATATTGGTGGAAAGAATGGCGAATTGCTTGTTGCCTTCGACGAGGGCCTCGCGTGCATTGCCTTCCAACGTCTTCGCAACATCGATGAGAATTTCCTCGCGCTCTTCGACGCTGAGTTCTTCGATGGTTTTTGTTCTTTCTTCCATTTTGGTCACTCCTGACAGACGTGATTGTGACCGAGCTCATAAAGCCTCGGCTGCCACTCACTTAGGAAGACGCAAATTCGGGTTCAAGGTTCCATTCCGCCCAACCTTCCGGCTTCCATCGACAAAGGAAATCGGTGTTTGCCTCGCGAGTACGGAACAATGAGCGCGCCGCGCGGTTTGACCGACATGGCCGATCGCCCCCGCACCACGGAAGGCTCTCTGCCGCGCCATTTTCAAAAATGACGCGAGACTTCGCGGACCAGACGAACAGGATGAGCGAAATGACAGACATGCGACGCGACAATGGCAACGCGAAGACCGAGCATGACGCGACCCGCAATCGCGCCGGATCGGTTCCCGCCGACCAGACCAAAGGTGAGATCGATGCGGCGTCGGAACACGTCAAAGAGCGCGCTCCTGACGACGTGCCTAATATCGAAGCGGAAAAAGAAGCCGTCCGCCAGCATGGCGACGCCTTCGTCGTGAAGAGCGACCTCGACGATGCGGACCAGCGTGAAGCCGCACCGGGCACTCGCGAACAGCCGTAGGCCCCTTCATCGGATGATCTCAGCTCAACTCCCTCTCTTTGCAATCGAAACCAGGAGACAGCCATGACGGACACCGACGACAACGCCCGCGTTTGGGAGCTGGTCGACAAGATCGGCTTTTGCATGCTGACCACGCAAATATCCGGAAGCCTGCGCGCTCGGCCGATGGCCGCTCATCCCGAACCGATCGAAAACGCGATCTATTTCCTGACGGATGTCGCGGGCCACAAGGATGAGGAGATCGCGCGCTGGCCGAATGTCTGCCTCGCCTTCGCCGACACCCGGGGTCAAAAATATGTTTCGATATCCGGGACAGCTGAAGTCGGCAACGACCGCGAACGCGTCAAGGATCTCTGGTCCACAGGCGCCAGAGCGTGGTGGGACAGTGCCGACGATCCCTCGATCCGCGTTTTGAAGGTAACGCCTGTTTTCGCCGAATACTGGGATAGCCCCGGCAGCATCATCAGCTACATCAAGATGGCGGCGGCTGCAGTCTCGAATTCGAGACCCGACATGGGTGACAATGCGAAGGTCGAGCTTTAAGAATATTAGAGCCTGCAGCCATGCCGCATATAGGTGGCGGCATGGCTAGCATCGGGCCTTGAAAACGCCAATTGCTACTCTTCCCATTCCTCGTCGTCGGCGGAAAGCAGCTCCACCAGCGCAGCGACCTTACCGGCCGGCAGATGGCGGCCCTCGCCGATCAAAGCCTCATCGCTGTTGACCCAAGCCCATGCCTCGGACAGGTCCGTCGGCGTTGCGCCTGTCGCAACGATATCGGCGATAAGGGTCTCGTCGACAGGGCCGAGTACGGCGGTGACGTCTTGCGAGGTCAATGTCATGTCCTGCTCCTCTTCCTGTTTGTCAGACCATGAACATCCCTGAAATATAGAAACGCGAGGATCAACTTCCACCCGCAACCAAGCTGCGGGGACATAAAGTATTTCCGTTAAATAATTGAAATATCTAGATAAACACCTTCATTTCCAGCAAAAGAAAATCTTGCCGAGATGAACTGTGTCCAGGCTCAACGGCTTTCTACGAAAAGCAAGGGGAGCGGTCTTGAACTGCTCAGAATGTTGGGCCGGCTGCGCCGCTCTTCAGCGTGAAATAAGCAAAGGCTGCTACGAAAAACGCAATGACGGCCAGGATCGCCAACAAACGCTTGAGCCAGGGAGGCGTTTGTCTCGGCGGTTTCGGCTTCGGACGACGTTCAAACTTGATGACATTATCGGACATGACAATCGATTAGCGAAGATCAAACGGTTTGCCAATCCGGTACGGACGTCACCGGTGTGACGTTTCCGAAATTGGCCAGACTAAATGCTCCATTCATCCAAACTCTCAATCTTGTCCGCAACGCTTCGTGGTGGCGGATATTCGATTGAAGCTCATAAACCCCCGAAGGTGCCTTCTTGAATATCCTCAATAAAATTCGCCCGTGGAGCCCGCAGCAACGCGCATTGATTGTCCCCTTCCCGGCAAAACAGGATCTGGCCGAACGCAAATCCACGACCACCAGCGCCGACGGCCCGATTGTGGCGTTTTTCACTGAGGGCAGTTTTTACGAACAGGAAAAGGAGCGTATGGCCCATTCGGCCGAGCGGATCGGGCTGAAGGTCTATGCAACGGCAGTGCCCAGCGCCGGCAGCTGGGTATTGAATGCCGGGCTGAAACCGGGTTTCCTGCTTCAGGAAAGAGCAAGGCTGCGCGGGCCTTTGCTCTACGTCGACGTCGACGCCGTCTTCCACCGCAATCCCTGGCCGGAGCTTCGTAAACTCGAATGCGACATTGCCGTCTATTATGAAGGCGATGAGCGCCTTATCAGCGCGACCATTCTTATCAACGATACGCCTGGCGCGGCGCAACTCATCGAGCGCTGGCGGGAAGGATGCCTTGCCAAGCCCGACGTGTGGGATCAGGTCGTTCTGGAGGAAATCATCACCGAGGATGCGGCAAGCGCGAAGCCGCAATTCAAGGTGGCGAAATTGCCTGCCTCCTTCTGCTGGATATTCGACCGGGTCGAAAATGGGTCTGTCGGCGAAGTCTTCATCGAGCAGCTACAGGCAAGCCGCGAGGCGACCAAGCGCAAACGCTGGTTTGGCCGCATCGGCAAACGGCTCAAGCGCCGTCGTGATCGTGTCGAGGAAATCGAACGCGTGCTAAAGGATGACAATTGGAGCACGCTTCGAACGAGCCTACAACAGGATCAAACCTGAATCACAGCATGTCGCCGAGCGTCCAGTGATTGTTCCATCGCGCATCGATCTCGTCCTCGACATTCTGATAGCGAATATCTGTGGAAAGGCGCAGTCTGCGCTGCCCGTCCTGGTTGGTGGTCGAGGCGTGGATCATGAATGGTGAATGGAGCATGACGTCGCCTGCCTCATAGTCGGCGACCAGCCAGCGCGTATTGAAGCGTTCCGCCATGTCGGGCAGATCCTTCGAGACCCAGCCACCCTCCGTCATGTTTCGATTATAGGCGCTAACGCGTTCCTCAGGACTGAGATCCTTGTTCTTTTCGCTGAACTCGCGCTCCATCCGGGCACCGATGACATGCGATCCTTCCAAATAGGTCAGCCCGCCCATTTCGACGGGGATATCGCCGATCGGTATCCAGGCCGTGACGATCCGGCTGGTGCCGCCGCGAAGATAGACCAGATCGTAGTGGGCTGGTGTCGCCGTCGTCGTTCCCGGCCGGACGTGGCGCATGATCTTGCGCTTATGCAGATAAGAGATGCCCGAGAGGAATTCGTCCATGAAGCGCGAAAGGCGCGGCTGGGCGCAAAAGCCCTCATAGGCGACCGAGCGCACGAGCGACATCAGGCAACGATCGACATCCCGGCATTCCGGCGCTAAAGCAGACGATATTCCATGCCTCGGGTCCGTTCCCGCCTCGATCAGCCCAGTCTTCGCCATGTGACCGAAGACCCAGCCGCGAAAATCGATCACGTCCTTGCGCGGCAGAAACCCCTTGAGCCACACATAGCCGTTCTCCTCGTAAAGCCGGCGGACTGCCTCGACACCGATGCTCGGATCGGTCGGGGTGAGATAACCGAGCCGATGGGACGCAGTGGAGAGAACCTTTCCATTGGCAACAAGGTTGAGTACACTCTTGTCGGAGAGAATGCTCTGCATGGGAATCGACATTTCACTCGCCTATGGTTTGAATTGATTGCCCATTGAATCTAGCTGCCAGCGATGGTTCACTACATGGACGAAAGTGATACTGGACTTTTCGCTCACCGTGAAACCGGCAACACATGCCATCTACCGCTCACCACTTGCAGCCGCCGGAGGACTGTCGATCACTGGCAGCGGCAGGCAGCACGCCATGCATGCTGTAACCGCGCGGAAGCTGCCGAACTATGCGGTGGTTCTCGTCGAGAGCGGCCAGGGCTTTCTCGAAACGGATGCCGGCGACCGCAGAAGCGTGAAGGGCCCGGCGGTCTTCTGGCTCTTCCCGAACCGCCAGCACTCTTACGGTCCCGATGCGCAAGGCTGGAGCGAGCGATGGGCGCTTTTCGAAGGCTCTCTCGTGCGCGACTTTCTGCGCCTTCGCCTCATCAGCGAGCAGAATCCGCTCATTACCCTGCGTAATCTCGACAGCGTGCAGCGTCTCTTCGGCACGATCCAAGACGATCTCATCGAGGATACCAACCTGTCGAGAGCCGCTGCCGCCTCCGCTCTTCATCAGATCGTCATTCTGGCTGCGCGGCAGGCGAGCCAGGCCACTCCCTCCCCTCAGCAAGGCTCGGATATCGGCGAAATAATCGAGGCGCTTCGCCAAAGAGCAACAGAAGCCCTCGACATGGCAGCTTTTGCAGCCGAATACGGCATGTCGCCCGCTACACTGCGCCGAAAAGTCACGGCGGAAGTCGGGCTACCGCCGAAGGGCTTTCAGCTTCGTGTGCGCATGGACCGCGCCAAGGAGTTGCTGACGATGACGGACGACAAGATCGAGATCATCGCCTCAAAAGTCGGATTCGATGATCCGTTCTACTTCTCTCGGCTATTCCATGAGCGCGAAAATTGCACACCCCGCGAGTTTCGTGCCCGCTATCGGCGAAGCTGATCGATCAAGATAGGTCGAACACGTCGCAACGACCGGCCCTTATTACGCCGCATGGTTACCCGATGGCTCCCGCTCCAAATTCCGGCGCCGCCAGGCCGCCGGCGCCTCCCCCACCCGTTTGCGGAAAAAGCGTGAGAAATAGGCGGGATCTTCAAAGCCCACCTCGCGGCCGATATCCTCGACGGAGCGGATGGTGAACATCAGCAGACGCTTGGCTTCCAGCAGCCGCCGGTCCAAAAGCATCTCCTTGACGCTGTGCCCGAACACCTCGCGCGCCGCCTTATCGAGCAGATGCGGCGTCGTGGCGAGCAGGTCGACATAGTTGCCGACCGGCCAATCGCTCTTGTAATGCCGGTCGATGGCGCTGCGCAGCGCGAGCGCCAGCGCCACGGTCGGCGAAGCCGATGGAAATGCCGCGTTGCCGCCGAGCCTGTTCATCAGCGACAGCACGACGCCGATCAGCCCCAGCATGACCTTTTCGCTCAGGCCGCCGCGCTCGCGATACTCGGCGCTGACCATTTGCAGCAGCGTTTCGATCTTTTGCCAGGAAGGATCGTCCGGCCGCGCCGTCAGAAAGGTCGGCACATCGAGGCTGAGATCCACCTGGGGTGCCAACGCCTTCAACGTGTCGTCCGATATAGAGACGACGATGGCGTCAGATTGATCGTCGACCTCGAATCCGTGAATGATGTTGCTCGGCACGAAGCTGATCGTCGGAGCGGAAAAATTCCAAGTTCGGTCCTCGACCCGGTAGCGCCCGCCCCCCTTGTACCAATAGGTGATTTGGCCCATCAGCGGATGTTTGTGCGGCGCCACATGCCCGAAATGCAGCGTTTTTCGGTCCATGACCGTTTCCACATGCAGGAATCCGACATCGAGCGCCCGGCTCGGCACGCCATAGACAAAGAAATTCGGAATCTCGTTCTTCTGCGACATGCCGGAAAAAGTACCAGCGAATTGCCCCCTTTGTCCATGGCCGGACCGGCGCGCCGGACGTAGCATTGCTCATGATCTCAAGGGAGGAATACGAGATGCGAGCTGAAGATCACCGCAGCGACAAGACCCGCCCATTTACCGGCACCGAATATCTGGAAAGCCTGCGCGACGGCCGCGAAGTCTATATCAATGGCGAGCGCATCGCCGATGTGACTGCTCATCCAGCCATGCGCAATTCCGTCCGCTCGCTCGCCCGCATGTACGACGCGCTGCACGACGAAAAGACCAAGGATCGTCTGACATCCCCGACCGATACCGGTTCAGGCGGCTATACCCACAAATACTTCCGGGTGGCAAAATCCTCAGCCGAGCTTGTCGCCCAGCAAGGCGCCATTGCCGATTGGGCCCGCATGTCCTATGGCTGGATGGGTCGCACCGCCGATTACAAAGCGGCCCTCATGAACACACTCGGCGCCAATGCCGACTGGTACGGTCCATTCAAGGACAATGCGCTTTCCTGGCATAAGCGGGCGCAGGAATCCGTGCTCTTCATGAACCACGCGATCGTCAATCCGCCGATCGACCGTCACAAGCCTGCCGATGCCGTTAAGGACGTTTTCGTCCACATCACCAAGGAAACCGATGCCGGCATCTACGTTTCCGGTGCCAAGGTCGTAGCGACGTCTTCGGCGTTGACTCACTATAATTTCCTTGCCCAGAGCTCGGCGACCGTCACGGAAGACCCGTCTCTGTCAGTTATGTTCATCGTTCCGATGAATGCGCCCGGGATCAAGATGTTCTGCCGCGTCTCCTACGAGCAGACCGCCAATACTGTGGGACATCCCTTCGACTATCCGCTGTCTTCTCGCTTTGACGAGAACGACGCGATCCTGGTGCTTGATAATGTCTTCGTGCCTTGGGAGGACGTGCTCGTGCTGCGCGACGCGGCAAAGATCCTCTCCTTCCACCCGGCCTCGGGCTTCATGCACGGTTACTGCTTCCAAGGCTGCACGCGTTTCGCCGTGAAGCTCGACTTCATTGCCGGACTGCTCGCCAAGGCGCTGCGCGCGACCGGCGGCGATGCCTTCCGCGGCAATCAGGCGGCGCTCGGCGAAATCATCGCGCTTCGCCACATGTTCTGGTCGTTTTCCAACGCCATGGCCTATAATCCGCAACCTTGGGCCAATGGCGCTGTATTGCCGAACATGGAAGCCGCGCTCTCCTACCGCACCTTCATGTCGGAGGCCTATCCGCGCGTCATCGAAACCGTACGCAGGGTCATCGCTTCGGGGCTAATCTACTTGCCTTCCTCGGCCAAGGACTTCGGCAATCCGGAGATCGACCGCTACCTCGCGCAATATGTGCGCGGTTCCAACGACATGGGTCATATCGAGCGCATCAAGATCATGAAGCTGCTCTGGGACGCCACAGGCACCGAATTCGGCGGACGCCACGCCCTTTACGAACTTAACTACGCCGGCGCGCCGGAGGAAGTTCGCCTGCAGGTGCTAAAGGGCGCCGAGCGTGGTGGCCGGTTGAAGGAGATGGAAGCGCTCGTCGATCAGTGCATGAGCGATTACGACGAAAACGGCTGGACCGGAGATACGTGGCTGCCGCCGCTGAGTGATACCTCCCCTGCCCGCAACGCCGCCGAGTGAGGACGTTGCCATGGAGGAGCAACTCTCGAAAACCGAATTTCGCAACGCCATGGCTCGGGTCTGCGCTCCGGTGAACGTCATCACCACCAACGGCCCTGCCGGCCGCGGCGGCTTTACTGCGACCGCCATGTGCAGCGTCACCGACGAACCGCCGACGCTACTGGTCTGCATGAACAGTCGCTCGGCGCAGACCTCCCTCTTCCTGGAAAATCGTCGCTTCTGCGTCAATGTCCTGACGCAGGAGCACAAGGAACTGGCCGGCTATTTCGCCGGCCAACGCGCCGACATGGAGGAACGCTATGCCGCGGCGGAATGGATCAACTTTCGTTCCGGCAGCCAGGCGCTTTCCGATGCCATCGTCTCCTTCGATTGCCGCCTGACCGAAGCGCGCCTGGTCGGCACGCACCATATCTTCATCGGTGAAGTCATGGATATTCGCAGCCGCAAGGACGGACATGCGCTGCTCTATTTCGACCGCAACTATGTGCATGTGCCGACCCAGACGGGCAGCTTCGGCGGCTAGGAGCCGCATGGATGGCTGGCGTTCGTGGAAATAAAGCAGGGTGCCGGCGACGAGGCGGCACCCTGTTTGCATGCGAAAATAGCTGTTAGAGCTGGATCCATGCCGTCTTCAGATCGACGTATTTGTCGAGCGCATGCAACGACTTGTCGTGTCCGTTACCCGATTGCCTGACGCCGCCAAGCGGCACGCTGTTATCGGCGCCGCCATAGGTGTTGACATGCACGACGCCGGCGCGGATTCCCCGCACCATCCGATGGGCGCGCGACAGGTTCGAGGTCCAGACGGCGGAGGCAAGGCCATATTCCGTGCTATTGGCGATCTCAAGTGCTTCCGCTTCCGTTTGGAAGGAGATGATCGACAGGATCGGGCCGAAGACCTCTTCGCGCGCCAGGGTCATCGACGGCGTCACGTCGAACACCGCCGGCCGCATGTAATAACCGCCCGTCTCCTCAAGAATACGCAAACCACCGGTGCGCAGCGATGCACCCTCCGATAGCGCCTGCGAGATATAGCCGAGATCCTTCTTCAGCTGGATCTCGCTGGAAATGGCCCCTGCGTCGGTCGTCAACTGCAGTGGATCTCCGACCTTCATGGCCTCGGCGATGCGGATGACTTTCTCGGAAAAGGCCTCATGGATCGATTTCTCCACAAGCAGCCGGGAGCCGGCGACACAGACCTGGCCGGAATTGCGAAAAATGCCATAGGCAGAAACCTTGGCCGCCTGATCGAGATCCGGCGCATCGGCAAAGACGATGTTCGGGGACTTGCCGCCAAGCTCTAGATAGACGCGCTTTAGGTTGGAGCGTGCCGAATATTCCAAGAGCCGCCGCCCGACGGGGCCGGAACCGGTGAAGGCCAGCACATCGATATCCATGTGCAGCCCCAATGCTTCGCCGCACACCGCACCGCGACCGGTCACGACGTTGAGCACGCCTTCGGGCAATCCGGCTTCGGCGCAAATTTCGGCAAGCCTCAGCAGCGTCAGCGACGCGCCTTCGGCGGGCTTCAGCACGACGGAATTGCCCGCGGCGAGCGCCGGCGCAATCTTCCAGGCGCCGATCATCATCGGGAAGTTCCACGGCACGATGGCGGCAACGACGCCGATAGCTTCGCGATGGACGAGCCCGAGTATGTTCTCAGCCGTCGGAGCGATTTCGCCATAGACCTTGTCGATCGCCTCGGCATAGTAACGGAATGTGCCGGCGGCGCTGCCAGGCTCGGCCTTCAGCGCCATCGAGATTTCCGTGCCGTTGTCGCGTACCCCGAGCACGGCCAGTTGGAGCGCATTCTTCTCGATCAGTTCGGCAATTTTCAGCAGCACCTTCTTGCGTTCGGCCGGCGCCGCCTTCGACCAGCTGCCCTTTTCGAAGACACGACGCGCGGCCTTGACGGCCAAATCGACATCTTCGGTGCCGGCATCGGCAATCGTGGTCAGCCGCGTGCCATTGATCGGCGAAATGACGTCCATCGCAGCACCGCTGACCGGCTGGCGCCATACGCCGCCGATGAACAATGCCTGTGGTGAAACGGATAATGTCCGGAGCTGGTCGATCTTGTCCTGCATCTCATTCTCTCACAAAAAGGGTGGCGGGTTTTCCCGCCACCACGATTGGAATTGCTTCAGGCTTCCTGACCGGCACCGAGACGGGCATAGCCTGCCGCATCCGACGATTTCAGGCGAGCCGCAGCGATAAGGCCGATGATACCTGCGATCAGCACAAGGCCCGGCAGGACGACGGCAAGCACACCATTGGCACCGGCAATCGCGCCGAAGTTCGCAGAGATATAGTAGACGAGAGCCAGAAGGATCAGTCCAGTCACGACTGGCAGCACCTTGATCGCCAGGATATTGCGTTCAAGCCCCGGATTGCGGCTGAAGAACACCACGATCGAAAAGGCCGTGAAAGCCATCAGCAGAATGATTGCCAGCGTGGCAACATTGGTGAGCCAGGAGAAGAGCGCGAGCACCGGATCCTGACCTGTCACAGCAAAGAGTGCGATCACAAGCACGGCGATAACCGTCTGGATGATCGAGCCGACATGCGGGCTCTGGAAGACCGGATGCGTGACGCCGACCGACTTCGGCAGCAGGCCCTCGCGACCGGCGACATACATGTAGCGCGCCACGCCATTATGGAACGCAAGGATGCCGGCAAACAGGCTGGTGATGAAGAGAACGCTCATTACGACGGTAATCCAGTGGCCGACATAACGCTCGGCAAGGCCGAAGAGGAAGGTCGTGGGATCGGCAAGGCCCTGCAGGGTCGGCACGAGCTTGTCAGCGCCGGCGCCCGTCACCATCAGCCAGGAGGTCAGCATATAGAAGAGGCCGATGATGAGAACGGAGATATAGGTCGCACGCGGTACGGTCTTTTCCGGCTCGCGCGCTTCTTCGCTGTAGATGGTCGTTGCTTCGAAACCGATAAAGGCGGCAAAGCAGAACAGGAGGCCGATGGCCGGCGTTCCGCTCCAGAAGGCTGTGGGTGTGAAAGGCACGGCGGACAGGCCGCTGTCGCCACCCTTGGCGAAGATCGCGGCGTCGATGACGAGGACGACGAGATATTCCAGAATGACCAGCACCGTCAGCACCTTGGCCGAAAGATCGACGCGACGGTAGCCGAAAACGGCAACGAAGGCGATACCAACGAAGCTCCAGACCCACCAGGGCAGGTCCAGCCCAAGTTGCTCGGCAAAGAAGCCCTTGGTCGCGGCACCGAAGAGGCCGAGGACGCCGACCTGCATGGCATTATAAGCAAGGATGGCGATCAGCGCGGCCGCACCGCCCATGAGACCACCGAGACCCTGTGCCGTGTAGGCATAAAAGGCGCCAGCATTTCTTATATGGCGGGCCATGGCGACATAGCCGACCGCGAATAGAAGCAGAATACCCGTTACCAGCAGGAAGGTGAGCGGGATGCCCGGCCCATTGCCGAGCATCATCGATAGCGGCACGCCACCGGCAACCGCCGTCAACGGCGCTGCGGCCGAAACCACCAGGAAGGTCACGGCACCCACGCCGAGACTGTTTTTGCGCAGCTGGTTCTCAGCCGTGCCTTGTGAATTTGGTGTACTCATTTGCGTTCGTTCCCCTTGTTGAGAGTATCCGATCATCGCTGCGATTGCGCACTAGCGACCTCCATCAAAACCGGACTGACGAGCGGGGGTTATGCTTTTGTTGATTTTGCCGCCATCAGCGCTTATGGTTCATTATTTGAACCTAAGCTTCAAATATAGACTTGCAAACATTGCCGGCCTCTGTCAAGTTATTTCGCATGTTAAGTATCTTGGGTCGCTGCTATCGTGCCGCGGCGCTGGGTCAACAGGCTGATTTGACGCAAGCCCCGGCTGGACGCACAGAATCAGCAGCTGACCAACCCAAGAGGAGGAACCATGAGCACGATCGGAAAGGCGCTGGCATTGCTGGACACCCTGTCACGGCTGGACAAGGAGGCGGGTCTGACCGACATCGCTCGCCTGTGCGCGCTGGACAAGGCGACGGCACGACGCTTTCTGGTGGAGCTGGAAAAGCACGGCTTCGTGGAGCAGGATCAGGATACGCGCCGCTATCGCATCGGATCCGCGCCGGTTCGCCTTGCGCGCATTCGCGAAGCGCGCTTTCCCTTCCTGCGGGTCGCCATCCCCTTCATCAAGGCGCTCGCAGAATCATCGACAGAGACGGTGCATCTCTCGGAATTTTCCGGCGGGCAGCTTTCGACCATCCATGTCGAAGACTCAAATCGAGCGCACCGCATTATCGTTGATGTCGGTAGCCTCCTGCCCTTTCATGCCACCGCATCCGGTCTTGCCTTTCTGGCCTTTTGCCCGGCAGCAGAGATCGACAACGCGCTGAAGAAACCGTTCGAGAAATTCACCGAACATACAGTCGTCGATCCGGAGTTGCTTCGCGGCCTGCTCGATGAGACGAGAGGGCGGGGCTTCTCGATCAGCCATCAGGGGCTTGAGGCCGGTGTCATCAGCACCGCTGCGCCCATACGAGCGCCCAACGGCCGGCCGATCGGCTGCGTCGCCATCGCGGCACCGCTCTCGCGCACGACGACGACGGCCATTCATGAATTCGGCGCGCAGGCCATCGCCGCCGCCAATGCAATCTCAGAAAAATATTATGGATCGGAAAGACCCATGGGAACCATTGCAAACATCAGGAGGACAGATTGATGAGCCCTGCGGCTCCCTCACCAAGGATACTCGTCATCGGAACCGGTGACACCAAATCCGACGAACTGCAATTCATGGCGTCCGTCATCAGGCAAGCCGGCGGCCAGCCTGTTATGATGGATGTCAGCATTCTCGGCGACCCGCCATACACTCCGGATTATTCCAGACATGACATTGCCAAGGCCGCCGCGACAACCATCGAGGCCATTGCCGAAAGCGGTGACGAAAACAGCGCCATGGCAGCCATGGCAAAAGGCGCATCGGCACTGACCCTCCGCCTATACGAGAATGGTCTCGTCGATGGCATCATCGTGCTCGGCGGCTCCATGGGCACGGATTTGGCCCTCGATGTCGCCGCCGTTCTGCCGCTCGGCATCCCGAAGTTCGTGGTTTCCACAATCGCCTATTCGCATCTGATCCCGCCCGAACGCATAGCGCCCGACCTGATGATGATCCTCTGGGCCGGCGGTCTCTATGGCCTCAACAGCATCTGCAGTTCGGTGCTCTCGCAGGCCTGCGGCGCCGTCGTCGGCGCAGCGAAACACGGAACGAGGCCCGACCGGACACGCCCGCTCGTCGGCATGACGTCGCTCGGCTCGTCCTGCCTGAAATATATGAAATATCTGCGGCCCGAGCTGGAAAAGCGCGGCTACGACGTTGCGGTCTTCCATTCCACCGGCATGGGCGGCCGTGCCTATGAGGCGATCGCCGCCAAGGGCGACTTTGCCGCCGTCTTCGATTTCTGCATCCAGGAAGTCAGCAATCATCATTACAGCAGCGTCGTCACCTCCGGGCCGGACCGGCTCGAAAATGCAGGACGCGCCGGCATTCCGCAGATCGTCGCCCCCGGCGCCGTCGACATGGTCGATATTCAGGCATGGCAGGAGCTGCCTGCAATCTTTGCCGACCGTCCCTATCACGCCCATAACAGGTTGATCGGGTCGGTAACGATATCGCCGGAAGGGCGGCGGGAAGTTGCCCGTGTGATCGGAGAAAAACTGCGGCGCGCCGAAGCGAAGGTCGCCTTCCTGCTGCCGACCGAAGGATTGCAGGAATGGGACAAGCCGGAAGAGCCGCTGCATGATCCGGAAGGGCTAGACGCCTTTATCGACGAGATGCGTCGTGCGATTCCGTCCAGCGTCACCCTGCAGGAGGTCGATGCCCATATCAATGAGCCGGCCTTCTCCGCTGCAGCACTCGCCATCTTCGATCAATGGGTGGCCGAAGGCGTTATTCCGGAGGGACGTCGATGACCGTCGATCGCGCCCTCATTCTCGATTTCGGCGGTGTGGTCACTCGTACGCTGTTCGAGACGCACGACATCACCGAGCGCACGCTTGGCCTTCCGAAGGGATCGCTGACCTGGCTAGGGCCGTTCGACACGACCACGGATCCGCTCTGGGTCGCGATGCAGAACCGCGAGATCACCGAACGCGACTATTGGCTCAAACGCACGGCCGAGGTGGGTAAGATGGTCGGCGAAAACTGGACCGACATGCAGACCTTCGTGCGCCGGGCGCGCGGCGCCGAGCCGGAGCTTGTCCTGCGCCCGGAAGCGCGCGAGGCCATCCTGCGTACCAAGGAGGCCGGCCTGAAGTTGGCGATCTTGTCGAACGAACTCGACCTTTTCTATGGCGTCGAGTTCCGCCAGCGTTTTCCGCTGATCGAGCTTTTCGACGTCATTGTCGATGCCACCTACACGAAAATCCTGAAGCCCGATCCCCGCGCCTACGAACTCGTTCTTTCCGAGCTCGACTTGCCGCGCGAAGCCTGCGTCTTCGTTGACGACCAGAAGAAGAACATCGAGGGCGCCGAAGCCGTGAGCCTGCCTCACGTGCATTTCGACGTGACCCGCCCTGCCGAAAGCTATGCCCGCGCACTTGCCATGCTGGGGCTCTGAACCAAGAGGAATTTGACATGCGTGAGACCAATTTCATCATCGAAAACAATGCACGCCATCTGTGGCATCCGATGGCCCATCCGGCCGAGATGCAGGCCAACCCGCCGCGCATCATCAACTCCGGCGAAGGCGTTGAGATCGTCGACATCCAGGGCAGGAAGGTACTGGACGCAGTCGGCGGCCTCTGGAACGTCAATCTCGGCTATTCCTGCGAGCCGGTAAAGAAGGCGATCCGCGATCAACTCGACGAACTGCCCTATTATTCGACCTTCCGCGGCACGACGAATTCGCCGCTGATCGAACTGTCCTACGAGCTTGCCGAATGGTTCAAGCCGGATGGCCTCAGCCGCTCCTTCTTCACCTCTGGCGGTTCGGACTCGGTCGAGACCTGCCTGCGGCTGGCGCGCCAATTCCACAAGGTCAATGGCCAGCCCGAGCGCACCAAGTTCATCGCGCTGAAGAAGGGCTATCACGGCACGCATTTCGGTGGCGCCTCCGTCAACGGCAACCAGAATTTCCGCCGCAATTATGAGCCGCTGCTGCCCGGCGTCATCCACCTCCCCGCACCCTTCACCTATCGCAATCCATTCAACACCACCGATGGCGCGGAGATCGCGGCTGCCATTGGCAGGCTCTTCGAGGAAGAGATCGCTTTCCAGGGCGCCGATACGATCGCAGCCCTGATCGTCGAGCCAGTACTCGGCGCCGGCGGCGTCATCGTCCCGCACGAGACCTTCCTGCCGCTGATGCGCGAGATCTGTGACCGGCACGGCATCCTTTTGATCGCCGACGAGGTGATCACCGCTTTCGGCCGCACGGGCGCCTGGACCGGATCGCGCCTCTGGGGCGTCAAACCGGATATGATGTCGACTGCCAAGGCGATTACCAACGGCTATTTCCCCTTTGGCGCCGTGATGATTTCCGACAAGGTCGCCGAGGCATTCGAGAGCAACAAGAACTCTGTTGGCAATATCGGCCACGGCTACACCTATTCCGGCCACCCGGTCGGTGCGGCTGCAGCGCTTGCGACACTGAAAGAAACCAAACGGCTCGACGTCGCCGCCAATGCCGCTGCCCGCGGTGAAGAGCTGCTTGCCGGACTGAAGAGGCTGGAGGAGAAGCATGAACTGGTTGGCGACATCAGAGGCAAGGGCCTGATGTGCGCCCTCGAGCTCGTCAGTGACCGGGCGAAGAAGAGCGCGGCGGCCAAGGATACCGTCCAGAAAGTCCATGACGCGACTTATGATGCCGGCGTGATGGTCCGCACCTCCGGTGCCAATGTCATCCTGTCACCGCCTCTGATCGTGACGGCTACGAATGTCCAGACGATCCTGACCGCGCTCGATGCCGGCCTCACCGCTGCAAAGGGCTGATCATGTCCGACAATGCAACCCTCATCGCGCGCCGCGAACGGCTTTTGGGCCGGAACATGTCGCTCTTCTATGACGAGCCGGTGCATCTCGTGCGCGGCGAAGGCGTCTGGCTCTGGGATGCCGACGGGCGTAAGTATCTCGATTGCTACAACAATGTGCCGCATGTCGGCCATTGTCATCCGCGCGTGGTCGAGGCGATCGCGCGGCAGGCCTCGATGTTGAACACGCATACGCGCTATCTGCATGAAGGCATTCTCGACTATGTGGAGCGGCTGACGGCAACCTTCGACAAGAGCCTGAATGCCGCGATCCTGACCTGTACCGGTAGCGAGGCAAACGACGTGGCCCTGCGCATGGCGCAGGCCATAACCGGCAAAACCGGCGTCATCGCCACGAACCACACCTATCACGGCAACACGGCGGCAGTGTCGCAGCTGTCGACCCGCATGCCGCCGGTCGGCGGCTTCGGCGGCCATGTCCGGCACGTGCCCGCGCCGGACAGCTATCGTCCACTCGGCGGTGAAGGCGGAGATGCCTTTGCCACGGCCTTCGCGGCAGAAGTCGAAAAAGCGATCGCCTCGCTGGAGGATACCCCGCATGGCTTTTCGGCCATCATCATCGATCCGTTCTTCGCCAATGAAGGCTTTCCGGATCTGCCGCGGGGCTTTCTCGACAAAACGGTTGCTGCTGTCCGCAAGGCGGGCGGCCTTGTGATTACCGACGAAGTACAGCCCGGCTTTGGCCGCACAGGCTCGCACATGTGGGGCCATCAGCGCGCCGGCATCGTTCCGGATATCGTGACACTCGGCAAGCCGATGGCGAACGGGCATCCGGTGGGCGGCGTCATCGCGAATGTCGACACGATAAATGCCTTCCGCAAGGCGTTCCGCTACTTCAATACCTTCGGCGGCAATCCAGTCTCCTGCGCGGCAGCCATGGCCGTGCTCGACGTCATCGACGACGAGAACCTCATCGAAAATGCCCGCAACGTCGGCGAATATACCCGCCATGCCTTCCAGCGGCTGGCCGAGAAACACTCGATCATCGGCGATGTGCGCGGCAGCGGCCTCTTCATGGGCACGGAATTCGTTCTGGACAGGCAAACGAAGGAGCCGGCCACTGCCGAGGCGACACGCATCATCAACACCATGCGCGAATGCGGCGTGCTGATGGGCAAGATCGGCATTCACCAGTGCGCCACGAAGATCCGCCCGCCCATGCCGTTCACCAGGGAAAATGCCGACTTCATGTTGTCGATTTTCAACGACGTATTGACTGGCCTGTGAGGCAATATGGCCGGCCCGTTGCCACAGACCATCCGTGACGCGCTCCAGAAACGAGCGCTAGAAGCCCTCGACCATTGGCCTGTTCGGGATCACGAGCCTGTCCTGATGAAATATCGGGAAAACGCCGTCTTCCGCATCACGTTGGAAGACGGCCAGTTCGCCGCGCTCCGGCTGCATCGCCCGGGCTACCATGACGAGACGAGCCTGCGCTCGGAGCTGCACTTCATGGCCGCCCTCAAGCTCGGCGGCCTCGATGTGCCAGGCCCTGTGCCGACAAGCAGAAAGCAGAGCCTCGTCCGACTGCCGGCCAACAGACATTTTGCCGAACAGCATGCCGATGTGGTGAGTTGGATCGATGGTGTGCCGCTTGGCCAAAGTGGCGTGCCGCTATCGCAATCTGTTGAGATGCAGGAAGCAATCTTCTTCCGCATCGGGCAAAACATGGCCATCATGCACGAGCTTGCCGATGTGTGGGAACCACCGGAACATTTTCACCGCCCGGTTTGGGACATCGATGGGCTGGTCGGCGAAACGCCGCTCTGGGGCCGCTTCTGGGATTGTCGCGGCCTTTCACCCGAGAGCACTATCGCCCTGTCGGCATTGCGCCACCAGCTGCGCCGACTGCTCGCGAACGCGGATAGCCAAAGCCTCGACTATGGGCTGATCCATGCCGATCTCGTGCGAGAAAACATCTTTCTGACGGGAACCGACAGCAATGTCGCCTTCATCGATTTCGACGATGCGGGACACGGCTTCCGCCTGTTCGATCTTGCGACCACCCTGCTCAAGAACCGCAACGAACCCGCCTATCCGGTGATCGAGCAAGCGCTGATATCAGGCTATCGCAGCCGGCGAGCACTCTCCGAAGCGGCTCTGGTGGCCCTGCCCCTATTCATGGTGCTGAGGAACCTTACATATATTGGATGGCTCGCGGAACGTCCGGAAATTCCGGACAATGTCGAACGTCTGTCGCGTTACGTCCATGAAAGTCTGCAGATGGCAAGACAGCTCGACTTTGTCGCTTGACATCCGCGAGATATTTATTAACGTGTTAAGTAATTAAAGTCTTGGGAGGACTTGATGCCGCATCTCGCCATCGAATATTCGGCCAATCTGGAGGGTCGCGCCGATATCGGCGCACTCTGTGAGCGGCTGCTGAAGACGGTTCTGGAGACCGGCCTTTTCGAGATTGGTGCCGTGCGGGTGCGCGCCTTTCGCGCCGAGCATTACGCCATCGCCGACAAGCTACCCGAAAACGCCTTCGTCGATCTGAACTTCCGCATCGGCAAGGGCCGCACGGATGAGGAAAAGAAACGCACCGGCGAAGCAATCTTCGCCGCGGCCATCGACGCTCTCGGCCCGCTCTTCGACACCCCGCATTTCGCCCTTTCGCTGGAAATCCGCGAAATCGATGCGGAGCTGAGTTGGAAGAAGAACGCCATCCATCCGCGGCTGCGCGGCAAGTAAAACACTCCCCTCGCGGGACGACGCAACATCAAGGGAAGAGACGATGTCCAAATTGCAGGAAAACATCGCGAAGGCCGAAACCTATCTGGCCCGGTTCAAGGATAGCGGCGTACTGAACCGCATCAATGGCGAGGATACGCGCGCTGACGACGGTTCGACTTTCGAGACCATCTCGCCTGTCGATCTGAAGCCGCTTGCCACCGTTGCGCGCGGCAAGGCTGCCGATATCGACCGCGCGGCAAAGGCCGCAAAAGCTGCCTTCGCCGAGTGGGCTGCGATGCCGGGTGAAGCGCGCAAGAAGCTCCTGCATAAGATCGCCGACGCAATCGTCGCACGCGCCGAAAAGATCGCCTTCGTCGAGTGCATGGACACAGGACAATCACTGAAGTTTATGGCGAAGGCCGCTCTGCGCGGCGCGGAAAACTTCCGCTTCTTCGCCGACCGCGCGCCGGAAGCCCGTGATGGCAAGGCATTGCGCGCCGAGGGCCAGGTGAACCTGACGACCCGCGTGCCGATCGGGCCGGTCGGCATCATCACGCCCTGGAACACCCCTTTCATGCTGTCGACCTGGAAGATCGCGCCGGCGCTTGCCGCCGGATGCACGATCGTCCACAAGCCAGCCGAATTCTCACCACTGACGGCCCGCCTGCTAGTGGAGATTGCCGAGGAAGCAGGTCTGCCGAAGGGTGTGTGGAACCTCGTCAACGGTTTCGGCGAGGATGCCGGTCGCGCGTTGACGGAACATCCCTTGATCAAGGCGATCGGCTTCGTCGGCGAAAGCCGCACCGGTTCGATGATCATGAAGCAGGGCGCAGATACGCTGAAGCGCGTGCATTTCGAGCTCGGCGGCAAGAACCCGGTCATCGTCTTTGCCGATGCCGATCTCGAGCGCGCCGCCGATGCCGCCGTCTTCATGATCTACTCGCTGAACGGCGAGCGCTGCACCTCGTCCTCGCGCCTGCTGGTCGAAGAAAGTGTCTACGACAAATTCACCGCGATCGTCGCCGAGAAGGCGAAACGCATCAAGGTCGGCCATCCCCTTGATCCGGAAACGGTCGTCGGCCCGCTCGTCCATCCCGTGCATGAAAAGAAGGTGCTGGAGTATATTCAGATCGGTCGTTCGGAAGGTGCGACGCTGGCCGCTGGCGGCGAGAAGGTCAACGGCCCAGGCGGCGGTTGCTACGTCTCGCCCACGCTGTTCACCGGCGCCAACAACCAGATGCGCATCGCGCAGGAAGAGATCTTCGGGCCGGTACTGACCGCGATCCCCTTCAAGGACGAAGCCGATGCGCTGGCGCTTGCCAACGATGTCCAGTACGGCCTCACCGGCTATCTCTGGACGTCGGACGTCACCCGCGCCTTCCGTTTCACCGATCACCTCGAAGCCGGCATGATCTGGGTCAATTCGGAAAACGTCCGTCACCTGCCCACGCCCTTCGGCGGGGTCAAGAGCTCCGGCATCGGCCGCGACGGCGGCGACTGGTCCTTCGATTTCTACATGGAAACCAAGAACGTCGCCTTCGCCACCAAGCCGCACGCGATCCAGAAACTCGGCGGCTGAGCCGCCAATATCTATAAGTACGCATAAGAGGAGGAACAAATGCCCCTGCCGAAACCTAATCTCTATCCGCCCTTCAACATCGTGCGCCTCAGCCATATCGAATTCGGCGTCATCGATCTTGCCAAGTCCCGCGCCTTCTATGTCGACACGCTCGGCCTGCAGGTGACGGATGAGACGGCCGACGCGATCTACCTGCGTGCGATGGAAGAGCGCGGGCATCACTGCATCGTGCTCAAGAAATCCGACAAGGCGGAAGCCCGCGACCTCGGCTTCAAGGTGTTCAGTGACGAGGACCTCGACAAGGCGGCGCATTTCTTCAAGGGCAAGGACCTGCCGGTTGAATGGGTCGAGCGCCCCTATCAGGCCCGGACATTCCGCACCCGCGACCCGCACGGCATCCCGCTTGAATTCTATTCGAAGATGGACCGCCTGCCGCCGATCCATCAGAAATACGCTCTCTACAAGGGCGTGAAGCCGCTGCGTATCGACCACTTCAACTGCTTCTCGACCAATGTCGACGAAAGTGTCACCTTCTATAATGAGCTCGGCTTCCGCGTGACCGAATATACCGAGGACGAGGAAACCGGCCGCCTCTGGGCCGCGTGGACGCACCGCAAGGGCGGCGTCCACGACATCGCCTTCACCAATGGCCGTGGTCCGCGCCTGCACCACACTGCCTTCTGGGTGCCGACGCCGCTCAACATCATCGACCTGCTCGACCTGATGGCGACCACCGGTTGGGTTGCCAATATCGAGCGCGGTCCGGGACGCCACGGCATCTCCAACGCCTTCTTCCTCTATATCCTCGATCCGGATGGCCACCGCATCGAGATCTACTGCTCGGACTATCAGACCGTCGATCCCGATCTGGAGCCGATCAAATGGGACCTCAAGGATCCGCAGCGCCAGACACTTTGGGGCGCACCCGCTCCCAAATCCTGGTTCGAACATGGTAGCCTGTTTGCCGGTGCGGAAGTGGGTGAGCCTGACCTGAAGGCACAGCCGATTATCGCGCCGTAAGCGTTACCCTTGAGAGCGGGTGAAAAACGCCCGCTCCTCATCAACGTTCGCAAGCGCGAGGAGGCAGTCATGAAATTGAAAGACGCAACATTGTTCCGGCAGGCCGCATTGGTCGGCGGCGAGTGGATCGAAGCCGATCCATCCAATGCGATCAAGGTCGACAATCCCGCGACGGGCGAAATCATCGGCCTGGTTCCCAATCTGGGCGCTGCCGAGACCAAAAAGGCGATTGCCGCAGCCGAAGCCACGCAGAAGGAATGGGCCACCCGCACCGCCAAGGAACGCTCCGGCATCTTGCGCCGCTGGTTCGAGCTGATGATGGAAAACCAGGACGATCTTGGACGCATCCTGACGGCGGAACAGGGCAAGCCCCTGCCCGAAGCCAAAGGCGAGATCGCCTATGGCGCAAGCTTCATCGAATGGTTTGCCGAAGAGGCCCGCCGCGTCTATGGCGACATCATTCCCGGCCACCAGAAGGACAAACGCATTCTGGTCATGAAGCAGCCGATTGGCGTGGTCGCGGCGATCACGCCCTGGAACTTCCCGAATGCGATGATAACCCGCAAGGCCGGTCCGGCCTTTGCCGCCGGCTGCGCCATGGTGCTGAAGCCCGCCTCGCAGACGCCTTTTTCGGCGATTGCCATTGCGATCCTTGCCGAACGCGCCGGCCTGCCGAAGGGCCTCTTCAGTGTTCTCACAGGCTCGGCCCGTGCCATCGGCGGCGAGATGACCGCAAGCCCGGTCGTGCGCAAGCTCACCTTCACCGGCTCGACCGAAGTGGGCGCCGAGCTCTATAAGCAGAGCGCACCGACCATCAAGAAACTCGGTCTTGAGCTTGGGGGCAACGCACCCTTCATCGTGTTCGACGATGCCGATCTCGATGCCGCCGTCGAGGGCGCACTGATCGCCAAGTTCCGAAACAATGGCCAGACCTGCGTCTGCGCGAACAGGCTCTACGTGCAGGAGGGCGCCTATGATGCCTTTGCCGAGAAACTCTCCAAAGCTGTCGGCTCGCTGAAAACAGGCAATGGCTTTGACGAGGGCATCAATCTCGGCCCGCTGATCGACGAGGCGGCGCTTGCCAAGGTCGAGGAGCATGTTGCCGATGCGCTGTCCAAGGGTGGCCGGGTCGTCGCCGGCGGTCATCGCCATCAGCTCGGCGGACGCTTTTATGAGGCGACCGTGCTTGCCGACGTGACCCCTTCCATGGCCGTTGCCAAAGAAGAGACCTTCGGGCCGGTAGCGCCCCTCTTCCGCTTCAAGGATGAGGCCGACGTCATCGCCCAGGCTAACGACACCGAGTTCGGCCTTGCCTCCTATTTCTATGCCAAGGATCTCGCGCGCGTCTTCCGCGTTGCCGAAGCCCTGGAATACGGCATGGTTGGCGTCAATACCGGCCTGATCTCGACGGCCGAAGCGCCCTTCGGCGGCGTCAAGCTCTCCGGCCTCGGCCGCGAAGGTTCACGCTACGGCATCGAGGAATTCACCGAAATCAAATATGTCTGCCTCGGCGGCGTCGTCTGAGGTCAAGAGAAGGCCATGAAAGCATGACCCATCCCAGATTCCTCTCCTTTTCGAGAAGCGGCCGTCATGGCTATGGACTTGCGGTCGGCAACGGTGTCGTGGACCTCTCCGCGCGCCACGGCGCGACTTGGCCGACGCTGCGTGAGGTGATCGAGACCGGTCGCCTCGCTCAACTCGCAGAAGAAGCCAAATCATTGAAGCCGGATTTCGCACTTGACGACATCCGCTTCGAGATTCCCATTCCGTCGCCGGAAAAGATCATTTGTGTCGGGGTCAATTTCCCCGACCGCAATGAGGAATACAAGGATGGGCAGGCCGCCCCCTCCAACCCCTCGCTCTTCATCCGCTTTCCGCGGTCGTTCACAGGGCACGAACGGCCCTTGATCCGGCCGCCGGAAAGCCCGCAGCTCGACTATGAAGGCGAAGTCGTCATCGTCATCGGCAAGGGTGGCCGCCGGATTGCCGAAGCCGACGCCTTCTCCCATATCGCGGCCCTGTCGCTCTGCAACGAGGGCACGATCCGCGACTGGGTGCGCCATGCAAAATTCAACGTCACCCAGGGCAAGAACTTCGACAATACTGGCTCGATCGGCCCCTGGCTGATCCCCTTCACGGATGCGGCCCAGCTTGAAGACATAGCGCTCACGACGCGCGTCAACGGCGAGGTGCGCCAGAGCGATCGTACCAGCCGGATGATCTTCTCCTTCCGCAAGATCATCAACTACATCTCAACTTTCACGACGCTCGTCCCCGGCGACGTCATCGTCACGGGAACGCCGACCGGCGCCGGCGCCCGCTTTGATCCACCGATCTGGCTGAAGCCCGGCGATGTGGTCGAGGTTGAGGCCGATGGCCTCGGCATCCTGAAAAACACGATCGCCGACGAGGTGCGCTGATGCTATCGCAAGATGAAATCCAGGCTGCCGCCGAAAGCCTCGATCAGGCCGAGCGGACGCGCGTTCAAACAGGGCTCCTTTCGCTCAAGCATCCGCAAATGACGATGGACGATTGCTATGCCGTCCAAAGCGCCTGGGTGCAGAAGAAGATCGCGAGCGGCCGCAAGCCTATCGGCTGGAAGATCGGGCTGACATCAAAGGCGATGCAATATGCGCTGAACATCAACATCCCCGATTCCGGGGTGCTCTTTGACGATATGGTCTTCGAAGATGGCGCCACGGTGCCGGCCGACCGCTTCATCCAGCCGCGCATCGAAGCCGAAATCGCCTTTGTCATGAAGGCGCCGCTCAGGGGGCCGAATGTCTCGATCTTCGACGTGCTGAACGCGACCGACTATGTGACGCCAGCGCTTGAGATCCTCGACACGCGCATTCTTCGTGTCGATCCGGAGACGAAGAAGGCGCGCACCATCGTCGACACCATCTCCGACAATGCTGCCAATGCCGGCATCGTCACCGGCGGCCGCGCCGTGCGGCCTGGTGAGATCGACATGCGCTGGATGGGCGCGATCGTCAGCCGTAATGCCGAGGTCGAGGAAACCGGCCTCGGCGCCGGCGTGCTCAATCAGCCAGCACGCGGTATTGCCTGGCTGGCCAATCGCCTGTCGCAATATGGCGACGGTATCGAAGCCGGCCAGATCGTGCTTGCCGGGTCCTTCATCCGCCCGATCGAGGCGCGACATGGCGATACGATCAATGCCGATTTCGGGCCCTACGGGTCGGTCAGCCTGTTCTTTGCATGAAGGGGTGAACCATGCCGGCGCCCAAAAACCTCTTCAAACAGGCCCTGAAGGAAGGGCGGGCGCAGATCGGCCTTTGGCAGGCGCTCGCCAATGCCTACACAGTCGAAATCTGCGCCGGCGCCGGCTACGACTGGCTGCTGCTCGATGCCGAGCATGCGCCAAACGATATACCGTTTCTCGTTTCGCAATTGCAGGCGATGAAGGGTACGGCGAGCCACGCGGTGATCCGTCCACCGATCGGCGAGACCTGGATCATCAAGCAGATGCTCGACATCGGCGCTCAGACCCTGCTGATCCCGATGGTCGACAGCAAGGAGATGGCCGAGACCATGGTCAAGGCGGTGCGATACCCACCGCATGGCATGCGCGGTGTCGGTGCGGCCCTTGCCCGCGCCTCCGCCTTCAACCGCATTCCGGACTACCTTGCCACGGCCAATGACGAGATCTGCCTGCTGCTGCAGGTTGAAAGCCGCGCGGGGCTTGCGGCGCTCGACGACATCGCCTCGACCGAAGGCGTTGACGGCGTCTTTATCGGACCATCCGATCTTGCAGCAGACATGGGCTATCTCGGCAAGCCGGGTGCCCCTGAAGTGCAGGCAGAAGTCGAAAAGGCGCTCGCAAAAATCCAGTCGCATGGCAAGGCGGCGGGCATCTTGATCGGCGATCTCTCGTTGGCAAAACGCTATCTGGAGCTTGGCGCCACCTTCGTCGCGATAGGCAACGACGTCACACTGCTTGCCAATGCTACCATCAAGCTTCTTGACGATTTCAAGAAGGCGGATGCAGCCAAGCCGCCTGAGGACGTCAAGGTCTATTAATAGCCGGGGCCACGGCGGTCGTCGTTCGCCTATTGCTTATTTTGCGGATCAATAGAACCGAAGCGGCCCCTCATTCCTCGCCGACCGAGCCATTCTCCAATTTCAATGCCGCCAATTCATCCAGCATATCGAGAAGCTTCTCGACGCGCTCCACGCCGAACCGAGCATCGATATCGGCATAGACCTTCAGGCTTTCCGGCATAACGTCCTCGACAACCGCCTCCCCGGCCGCTGTGATCTGCAACAATACCCTGCGGCCATCGGCATCATCTTTATGCTTGGTGATAAAGCCGCGCTCTTCGAGCGAACGGATCATGCGCGTCAGGCTCGGGGCAAGAATGGATGCCTTGTCTGCGAGTTCCGTCGCATCGAGCTTTCCGCCTTCGTAGAGAACGCGAATGACACGCCATTGCTGCTCGGTCACATCATGCGCCACCAGGATCGGCCTGAAATGGCTCATGACCGCTTCACGGGCGCGCAGAAGTCCGATCGCCAGGGAACGGCGACGGTCCCGCAGTGGCCGTTTGGGGTGCGTGGCCGCGATTTCCGGCTCAGCGCGCGGCCTCACATCACTGTCTGTTCTGTTTTGCATCTTTTGCATATTCGCTTCGATTATGGCCCTCACTGATTAACATGAGAATCATTCAAAGCAAGGCGATCGCATGTTATCGATCAAAGCCGATGGCAAAGATCGCCGCCGCGCGGCGCGCTTTCTCGCCATGGATTATGGCACCTCTACCAAGCGGCCGCTGCCTCTGATCTCGGAACGCCGCAGCACCGGATGCCCGTAGAGTTCGATATTACCGCTTCCGCTGATCGAGACATCTGCATCCGCGGCAGCGGCGACTTCCGCGTCGCCGCTGCCTTGAATTCTGATCTTCGCGGATTGAGCGGCCAGGTCCTTTAGACGCGCAGTGCCCGAACCGGATACATCGAGATCGACCGAGCGTGCGCTTCCCGTGGCCGTGACGCTGCCGCTTCCCGATATCCTCAGGCGCAGGTCTGATTGATCGAGCTGCGACAGAGCGAGATCGCCACTGCCCCGTACTCTCCAATCAGTGACGAGCGGTCCTGACAGGCTGACGTCGAATTTGGAGTTGGACCAACCCGGATTACAATCCATGCTCAGCCTTCCGTCCTCCAGTCGCACATGATTAAGCAGCGCTGGATCACCGCTCACGACGGCCTCCGCCTTTCCGCCCGGCTGATAGTGAACAGAGGCCGGGATATCGATCGTCAGGCTGCCATTGGAGCTGAAAGGCAGGATAACCTGCTGTCCGCCGGATGCCGCAGATCCGCAACTGGATTGCGTACCACCCCACCAATGGCCTGCGTTTGCCCAATCCGGCCCGGAAAGCCCGATGCCGAGGGCCAGAAAGACGAATGCACAAATCAGTCCGGTCGTCGCAATAGTCGCCAATTTCCCGTTCATTGTCCATTTCCTCCAACGATGTGCATTCCGGCGCTCAAGCTCGACCTTCGTCTACTTGCGCCAGGCGGAAATGCAGGCGGGCATATTGCCCAAGCATGCGGATACCCAAACTCAACCCCATCAGCAGCAAGGCCCCGCCGCCCACGAAGCAACTCACCAGCCCGGCGCCAACAAGCAGACGAGCCAGCATGCCGACGGAGGGCAAGCCGACGTGAAACAGCACGGTCGTCACGACAATCTTCAGACCGACGGCGCCAATGGCTACCAAAGCGATCGCAAGGCCGAGCGTCACGAACATCGCCGCAAACAGCAAAGGTAGCAGGAAGAAGATATCGACGACGGCAAGGCCCGCCAGCGCCATCGTAGCGGCCAAAAGATTCGGCACGCTCCAGTGCGCCTCGAAACGACGCAGCCCGACATCCGCACGCAATTCCCTTGCGATCCTGGCAGGGTCGCCGAGCGCGGAGCAAACTTCCTCCTCGCTTCGGCCTGACGCCTCGGATTCGGAAAAATGGGCAGCATAGTCGGCCACGATATCATCGATCTCGTGCGGAGGCAGGCCCGCAAGCCCCAATCTCAGCGTGCGCAAAAAGGCTTCCCTGCTCATGGCAAATCCTCAAGTAGCTTGTCGACGGAGCCTGCTAACGTGCGCCAATCGCGGCGATGCGCTTCGAAAATCGAACGCCCCAACGGCGTGAGCCGATAATATTTACGCGGCGGCCCGTTGCTCGACTCGACGATGCGGGTCGCGACCAACCCGTCATTCTGCATCCTGCGCATCAGCGGGTAGATCGTTCCTTCACCCATGCCGACCGCCGCCACAAGTGTGCTCGCAATTTCATAGCCGTAGCTTTCTCCGCGTGAGAGTACGGCCAGGACGCATAAGTCCAGCACACCTTTTCGCAATTGAACTTGGATCGAGTCAGTCATGAACGCCTCAGCTTTACAGAAAAGATATAACAAGCTATCTGTTTATGCAAGGTAGCGGCGCGGCGTATCCCACAAGCAGTTCAGTACTGCGATCGTCGCATTTTTCCGGCAGCATCTGACAGTATCGTAACGATGCACATTGCTGGGCGCCAAACCGCTATCGTAAGGCACCATGCGCGGACATCACGAGCGTTGAAACTGACCGGCGAATCCGCTCAGATCACGGCATGGCAAAAACGATACGCATAGCAGCGGCCCTGATGCTGCGCCTGGATGAAAAAACGCTGCTTGTGCGCAAGCGCGACACTGTTGCCTTCATGCAACCGGGAGGCAAGATCGAGCCGCAGGAAACGGCAGAGGCAGCCGTTGTCAGAGAGCTTTTCGAAGAGCTCGGCCTTACGATAGAGACAAGCGATTTGACTTTCATCGGCCGCTTCCAGGCGCCGGCCGCCAACGAGCCGGACCATACCGTCATTGCAGATATATTCCGGCTGCACGTGGGCGATGCCGAAATCGGAGCAACGGCCGAGATCGAGGAGATTCGCTGGATTTCACCACAAAATCCGCCTGATATCGTCATGGCGCCGCTTACCGAACATCACGTCCTGCCATTTCATCGACAATATAGTCTATCCCCCGGCAACTAACATTCGACTCCGGCAGAGCTAAAGCACGATATGGCTTACCTCGTGGAAATCTATCGACTTTCGGTCAAACGACGGAGACCGTGAGTTCGAAAACGCGCATGCAGGGCAAATAACAATTTGCAGATCCTAAGCCCCTCATATTTACTATAACAATAACCCGTAAAAAATAATCTCCAAAATCGCTCAATCTTCCATTGAAAGCCGAAACCATATTGCATAAATAATTAAATAAGCATGGGAGGCGGGAAATGAAAACAGGAAATACTGTCGCTGGCGAAAGATTTCTTGCGCTGACGAGCAAGATCGTCTCCGCCTACGTCCTTAACAATAAGCTCGCGATGAAAGATTTGTCGAGGCTCATTGCGGAAACTTATTCCGCACTTGCAGGCTCTCAGCAATTTGTGCCGTCGGCAGCGCCGACGGAAAGATCTCAGAAACCAGCAGTCCCGATCAAGAAATCCATCACGGATCATTATCTTGTGTGCCTGGAAGACGGTGGGAAATACAAATCGCTAAAGCGGCACTTGAACAGCAAGTATGGTCTCACGCCCGAAGAATACCGAAGGAAATGGGGCTTGCCTGCGGACTATCCAATGGTGTGTGCCTCCTATGCCGCCGCAAGATCGACGCTGGCCAAGAAGGCTCTCCTTGGCCACGCCAAGGGCACGACCGAGATTCCTCCGGTGGTTGAGCCGCCCCGCCGGCAACGCAAGATCGGATAACCCCCGGCGCTTCGCCAGGCGCCGCGAGCGTGCGCTGCGTTTTTAATGAGCGATCGCTCTTGCGTGAGCAAATTCATCCCGGCTGCTGGCACATCGATAGAGCGCCCTCTGCCGGCGAACCTACATGAGATCCGTCCCGGCGCTTCCGCGCCCTCACCCATCGCCCTCCAAGCAACCAGCCCTCATTTCATCATGGGGTTTCGATTGTCCTCGCATTGACGGTGATCGCGCGGCCGGCAAACCAGCCATTGATCGCAGCCCCGAGACCAAGCAGCACGAACAACACTGCGCACCAGGCAAAGCTTCCCGTCCAGCCATGAATCATGCCGACGACGAGCGGGCCGATTGCAGCGAGCAAATAACCGACGAATTGCGCCATGCCGGAGAGATGCGCCGCCACATGCGCATCAGGCGAACGCAACACAATGACCGTCAGCGCCACCGCGATCAATCCACCCTGACCGATGCCTTGAAGCACGGCCCAGAACCAGACCGTCCAAAGCGGAGCGAAAAGCAGGCCCAGCAAGGCGATGACGGCGATCGCGCACAGGCTGACGTTGATGGCGCGCTGATCCTTACCCTTAACGGCGATATGGGGGGCAACCAGACAGGCAGCCGCCTGCACCATAACCGACGCAGATACGATGACACCAGCCGTCACGCCGTCGAGACCACGCTCACGCAGAATGGGCACGAGCCAGCCGAAGACGCAATAGGCGAGAGCCGATTGCAGCCCCATGAAAAGCGTCACCTGCCAGGCAATGCGGTCACGCCATAAACCGGTAACGCGAAAACCGGTACGTCGGGCCTGATTATGCATTCCGATCACCTGCGGCAACCAGAGAAGTCCGACTGCGAAGGCAGGCAGGGCCCAGATGGCGAGCGCGCCACCCAGCGAATCGCCGAGGGCATGTTCGACGGGAAGCGTGAACCCGGCTGCACTCGCAGCTCCCGCGCATAGCGCCATCGTATAGCAGCCCGTCATGAGCGCCGCTCTATCGGGGAAATCGCGCTTAACCACGCCCGGCAAGAGTACATTGCCGATAGCAATGCAGGCGCCGGCCAACGCGGTACCCAAGAACAGCAGCGAAATCGAGGAAAAGCCCCGCAGCGCTGTACCGAGCGCAAGAAGGAAAATGACGCCGAGCAGAACACGCTCGGTGCCCATGCGTTGTGCGAGCCTTGGCGCAAGTGGTGAAAACAGTCCCATGCAGATGACGGGCAAGGTCGTGAGAATGCTGGTGCCGAAGGCGGAGAGACCAAGTCCGGCCCGTATCTCCGGCAAAAGTGTCGACGCGCTGGAAAAGACCGGCCTGAGGTTGAAAGCGATAAGCACAAGGCTCGCACCCAGTAGAAACCTGCCGATCGGCGATTTGCCTCCATGCGGCAGCGGTACCGGAATTTCATCGGCCTCGGCATCGATCAACTCGACGGAGGGGAGATTTTGCGAGGGCATGGTCATGACATAAGCAACCGATCAAGAGTAGCGACGATGGGGGCCATGAAGTGGCGCACGGCTCTGTCGGCCGCTTCGGGACTACCGCTTTCGATGGCATCGACGATGGCGATATGCGCCTGCATATCCGGCTCGGGAATATCCGCACCGAGCGTCGCCTCGATAGTTTCGGCGATCGAGAAAGAGAAGAACTCGTAGATTTCGATCATGGCCCTGTTCTGCGAAGCTGCGACGACCGCCCTGTGAAAGGCAAGATCGCGCTCGACGAATGCGGCCTTATCGCCGCCCGTATAATTGCCGCGGGCAACCAACAAGGCGCGCAACTGTGAAACGACGTCCGATGAGTGGCGTAGCGCGGCAAGCCGTGCGGCCTCGACCTCCAGCGCAAGCCGGGCTTCGAACTGATCCCTCAATCCAGCGCGGCGCGCCATATCCAGGGGGAGACTGACATTCTTGTTGGACCGAACATAAGTCCCGGATCCCTGCCGGGTTTCGAGATAGCCCTGGGAGACCAGCACCCTCACCGCCTCGCGGATCGTGCCGCGGCTGACTGAAAGCGTGGATGAAAGGGAGGCTTCGTTCGGCAGCTTTTCCCCCACCAGCCAGCGTCGGGCGGTGATTTCGCTGCGGATTGCTTCAACGGCTGTATCCGCAAGCGTCGTTTTTGTCAGAGCGCGCATGGCTGAACTTTCATCAAGTCATCGGATGACTTTATCACTTACGCAATACTCGATGCCTCGTCAATGAGTTTCATCAGCCGAACGACCGCCCCTAGCTATGCCGCCTCACCCTTTCGAAGAAAAGCAGCAAGCCGAGCCCCAGCAAACCGGCAGCGGCTCCGATAAGCGCCGTTCCGGAATAATTGCTGACGGCCGTGCCGATCGCGAAAAGAAGGGCGCTGAGACCTGCGCTCAGAAAGATATTGACCGAGATCAGGGCGCTGCCCAAACCCGGGCGCTCGGCAATCAGATCCTGCAGGTAGGTGATCGGAATACTGATCAGGGCAGCTGCCCCGATGCCGCTGATGAGGGTCAGCGCATAGACATGCCAGGGGGCAGATGCCAATCCGAGCAGAACCAGATAAACGATATAGATGACGGTGCCGATCGCCAGCGCCATTACGTGACTCATGATCCGCTGTGCACGTCCCCACAAAACGATGAAGATGATTTCGAGAAGGGCAACGATCCCAACCAAAATGCCGATATCAGTCACGGTTCCGTGTGCCGCACCGGTGACGATAAGCGGCAGGATGGCGCCGTTGACATGCAGCGTGCTGCTGATCAGCGCGACAGCGATCAGGCGCAGGAAGACCGGTGGCGAAATGACCTCACCCAGCGCGGCAAGATAGGAAAGATGATGGGCAGCAGCCTTGTCTATGCCATCCTGGCGCGGAAGGAAAATCGCGATCAATCCGAAACAGGCGACGCAGGCGAGACCGGCGAACAGATAGGCCGGCAGCATGCTCGCTGAATTTGCAAGCAGCGCTCCGGTTATCCCAGGCACCAGCACCCAGGAAAGGGAGATCATCGCACGCACGCCGGAATTGACCGTGGCGATATCGTTGCGCTCCATTCCCCTCGTCGCAACGCGGACATTGGCAAAGAGCAGCGAGTTGAGCGAGCCGTAGATCGGCAGGAAAAACAAGGCGCTGAGCACGAAAGTCGCCTGTGCCGGAACGACATAGACGGCGCCATAACCCAGCACGCCGAAAGTGGCGACCGTCAGCATCATAACCCGATATTGGCCGAGCCTGTCGGCCAGATTTCCAAGCAGGATACTGACGACGACATTCACCGCCGCCGCGCAGAAGATCAGCGTCGAATAGAGCCCGTTACTGAGGCCGAGTTCGCGGATACCGACGACCGATTGATAGGGCGAGGTCGCTGCTCCGGCAAAACCGAAGGCAAAGATCGCAAGCATGCTCACCCGTATGGTCGGGTCGCGGAAAACGTCGGGAAGGAGACGGGTCATTGGCGGGGTCGGGTATGTTGCAAAGTAGGCCTTTATCCGAGGCGCTGGGATATCCTTCCGTCAAAGCTGATCAAGACGCAAATGATTGCATCGCGCTTGACCTTCTCAGACGCGGATTGCCCACATCATTCATCATATCAATGGTGGCAATTGGGCGTCAGCCAGGCATCGCGCGCGAATAGGCGGCCAAAATAAAGCGTTCGGCGTGGAACAGATATTTCTCCAGCGCGGCGGCGGCACTCGCCGGCGCCCCCTCCTCCAGATGCGCAAGAATGGTCGCGTTCTGGCCGACATAGGGTGCGTGCAGATATTCGGGATCACGGATCAGCCCAAAGACGAGGCGCAGCTCCAGCGAGATCTGCGCATAGAAGGCCGAAAGCCTGGGACTGTCGGCAAGCTCGACGATCGCGGCATGAAAGGCGATATCGGCGCTGCCGACCTCCAGCCATTCGCCACGCTCACGATGCTGGACGGCGGCATCGATGGCGGCACGCATCTTGTCGACGCTTGGGTGGCGGTGATGTGCATTGGCGAGTGCCAAACACTCGATCAGGCGGCGAATCTGGAAGATATCCATGATCGTCGAAATGCTCGGCGTGGAAACGAAGACGCCGCGATTGGCCTCGTGGCGTAGCACGCCCTCTTTCGTCAGCAGCCGAAAAACCTCGCGCAGCGTATTGCGCGAGACCTGCAACTCCTCGCAAAGAGCCGCCTCCGAGAGATGGCTGCCAGGCGAGAGCGTGCCGCTGATCACGCGCTCTCGGATGCGGGCGGCGGTCAGTTCTGCAACCGTCTGCCCCGTCTCCGCGACGGTCGCCGGCTCGATGCTGGCAAGATTTGTCTGCTTCATTCGCTCTCCCGGCGCCCGCACTCAAATGTCTTCGATGCCTGCCTATATCAAGCATTTGCTGGAACGCGAGCGGCGTTGCCATGCTTGCCTGCGGCAGTCACACCGTCCCAACGGCAAGTCCGCTGGACGATTTCATGCAGGTTTGTCCCATTTTTCGTTGGCAATATGAAAATTGTTGAACAATATAGACCAGATTGTCGTTTGATGCTATCTCACGGCCTAACAAATATAATGGGAACGCAGATACAGATGTTCATGAGACGCCTGTCTTGTAGAAAAACATCGCCTGCTTTTGTCAGGCTGCAACAGGTGCCGGCATGAGCATGCTGCGGTCCGAACTTGGTGGCGATCCCAGCGAGTGCGCCTGCATCATCGATGCAAAGAACAACGCGGCTATCATTCCGGATGCCATGAACGACCTGCCCAATACCGAGGTAAGCGCATGACCAAGGCCGCTGGCGACAACAAACCGCTTCTGTCCGTAACGGATCTGACTGTGCGGTTCGGCGAAAACCGCGTGGTCGAAGGGCTTTCATTTTCGGTCGAGCCCGGGCGAACGCTCGCAGTCGTCGGCGAATCCGGCTCCGGCAAATCGGTGACCTCGCTTTCGGTCATGCGCCTTGCCGATATGATGGGCGCGCGCTTCCAGACCGGCAGCATCATCTTCAACGGCAAGGACCTGCTGAAGCTCTCGCAGAAGGATATGCGCGCAGTTCGCGGCAAGGAGATCGCCATGATCTTCCAGGAGCCGATGACCTCCCTTAATCCCGTCTTCACCATCGGCGACCAGATCTGCGAAGTCCTTCTTCTTCATGAGAAACTCGGCAAATCCGCCGCAATGGCGGAAGCCCGTCGCCTTCTGAAGATGGTACGCCTGCCGGATGCGGCCGCCCTTTTGAACCGCTATCCGCATCAGCTTTCCGGCGGCATGCGCCAGCGCGTCATGATCGCCATGGCGCTTGCCTGCCGTCCGAAGCTGTTGATTGCCGATGAGCCGACGACGGCGCTCGACGTGACCATCCAGGCGCAGATTCTCAACATCATGCGGGACCTGCAGAAGGATCTCGGCATGGGTATGATCTTCATCACCCACGACATGGGCGTGGTTGCCGAGATGGCTGATGATGTCGTGGTCATGTGGAAGGGCAAGAAGGTCGAAGAGGGTCCGGTTCGCGAGATATTCGCCAATCCGAAACACCCTTATACGAAGGCACTTCTCGCCGCAGTGCCTAGGCTTGGCAGCATGACCGGTCAGGATTTTCCGAAACGCATACCGCTGACTGTCCTCGACGGCGGCGAGCCGAAGATCGTCGGTGAAGAACGGGTCCAGAATACTGCCCGCTACGACCAGCAGCCGCTCCTGTCGGTGCGCGATCTCTTCGTGCGCTTTGATATCAAGAAGAACATATTCGGTCAGGTCACGCATCGCTGCAGTGCCGTCCAGAAGGTCGCTTTCGATATTCATCCCGGTGAAACCCTGGCCCTCGTCGGCGAATCCGGCTCCGGCAAGTCAACGATCGGACGCACCATCCAGCAATTGCAGAAAGCGCGCTCCGGCGAAATCACCTTCAATGGCAAGAGCTTTGCCGCCATGTCGGCGCTGGAGCGTTTCCGCCTGCGCCGCGATGTGCAGTATATCTTCCAGGACCCCTTCGCTTCGCTCGACCCGCGTAAGACTGTGGGATTCTCGATTGCAGAACCGATCAACACGCATGGCATCATCACTGGATCGAAGGCGGTTCGCCGCCGGGTGGACGAGCTACTGGAACGCGTCGGGCTGACGTCAGCCCATGCCGATCGCTATCCGCACGAGTTTTCCGGCGGCCAGCGCCAGCGCGTCTGCATTGCCCGCGCCCTTGCCTCCGATCCGAAACTCATCATTGCCGATGAGGCGCTTTCCGCTCTCGATGTTTCGATCCAGGCCCAGATCATCAATCTCTTGATGGATCTTCAGGCCGAACGGGGGCTCGCCTATCTGTTCATCAGCCATGACATGGCGGTGATCGAAAAGATCAGCCATCGCGTCGCCGTCCTCTATCTCGGCCAGATCATGGAGATCGGCAGCCGGCGGCAGGTCTTTGAAACGCCGATGCACCCCTATACGCAGCGCCTGATTTCGGCCGTGCCGATCGCCGACCCGACGCAGGAGCGCAGAACCGCGCTTATCGAGGGCGAGATCCCCAATCCGGTCCGCCGCGTCGGCGACGAGCCGCCGATCCTGGCTCACGAAGAAATCACCTCAGGCCACTTCATCGCCAAGAGCGCCTGAACGACCGCCAACCATCGCATCGATCTGAAGAGGAAACAGGTTCAATGAAAAGAATGAAATGGGGATTGAAGACCGCTCTGACCGCACTCGTCATGTCGAGCGTCGCCATCACCGCCGCTCCCGCTTTCGCGGCCGGCAAGCTGACGGTGTCGTCGTCGCAGGATCCCGGCAGCTGGGACCCGATCGACACCTTCCTGGTGGCATGGGCCGCTGTTTCGACCAACATCTTCGACGGCCTCACGTATCGCGGCCCCGATCTCAAGCTGGTACCGGGCCTTGCCGAATCCTGGGAAGAGCTGGATCAAGGCAAGCGCATCCGCTTCAAGCTACGTCATAATGTGAAGTTCCATGACGGCGAGCCCTTCAATGCCGAAGCGGTGAAGTTTACCTTCGATCGTCTGCTCGGCGAGCAGGGCGCCAAGGGACCGCAGCGCTCGAACTACACGGCGATCGAAAGCGTCGACATCATCGACGACTACACGGTCGATATGAAGCTGAAGACGCCCGATCCAGTGCTTTTGACGAAGCTTGCCGGCTATGGCGCGATGATCGTTCCGCCGAAATACATCAAGGAAAAGGGCGAGGACTATTTCAACCTCAACCCGGTCGGGACCGGCGCCTTCAAGTTCGTTTCCTATACGCCGAAGGTGAACATCAAGCTCGAAGCCAATCCGGATTACTGGGGCGGCGCGCCGAAGCTTTCGGAGCTCGAATACCGCTTCATCAGCGAGCCGGCGACGGCCGTTGCCGAGCTTCAGGCCGGCCGCGTCGATCTCGTCATCCCACCGACCATTCCGATCGGCATGCTGCCGGTCATCCAGGGCGATTCCAAGCTGGAAATCGCCAGCGTTCCAGGCCCAACGGTCGATGCGCTGCGCTTCAACACCCGCGACGGCATCACCGCCGATCCGCGCGTGCGCAAGGCGATCATCATGGCCGTCGATCGCGACACGATCGTCAAGTCGATCCTCGCTGGACAGGGAACCGAGATCGTCAGCTTCCAGAACTCCCTGTCCTTCGGCTACGATGCCGATCTGAAGCCACTTCCCTATGATCCGGCAGGCGCCAAGAAGCTGCTCGCCGAAGCCGGCGTGAAGCCGGGCGCGGCATTGCAGATCGACATTCGGGGCAATGATGCGACGATGAACGAGGTGGCGCAGGTCGTCGCAAGCTACCTGCAGATGGTCGGCCTCACCGCAACCATCAAGCCGTATGAAACCAACGTTCTGCTGAACGACATCATCCCGCAAGGCAAGACCGGCGCGATGTTCCAGCAGAAATGGGGCGGCTGGACCTTTGATTACGACAACACCGCCTATTCGATGTACCACTCCGGCGAAAAGTGGAACCCTTATGAAAAGGATGCCGCTCTCGACAAGCTCCTGGAATCGCAGCGCCCGCTCACCGATCGCGCCGAGCGCGAAAAGGTGCTCAAGGACATCGGCAAATATGTTGCCGACAAGGCGCTGGAACTGCCGCTCTACAACAGCAATGCGATCTACGGCGTCAGCAAGCGGGTCAAGGGCTTCGTGCCCGCTCCCGATACGCGCATCAAGCTGAACGAAGTCACCGTCGATTAATCATCCAGCAAGACGCCGCCGGCCCGCCCGGCGGCGTCACTAGAAAGCTCTTAGGGTAAGAACGTGGCCGGTTTTCTCATCAAGCGATTGCTGCAGGCGATTTTCGTCGTGATCGCCATCACCCTTCTCGTCTCATTCGCCATCCGACTGACGGGCGACCCTGCCGTGATGATGTTTCAAGGCGGCGGCAGCATGACGGAAGAGGATCTTGCGCGTATCCGTACGGCCCTCGGCACGGACCAGCCCTTCCTCGTGCAGTATTTCACCTTCCTGAAGGGACTGCTGACGCTCAATTTCGGCCGCAGCTTCACCGGCGGTACGCCGGTCTCTCAACTGATCGCCAATGCCTTGCCCGCCACGCTGCTGCTTGCTTTCATTTCCATGGTGGTCTCGATTGCGCTCTCCATCCCGCTCGGTATCAAGGCGGCGACGGCACGTGGAAAGACGGCAGACCAGATCATTCGCGTTCTCTCGCTGCTCGGCCTTTCCTTCCCAAATTTCTGGCTGGCGCTGATGATGGTGCTGTTGTTTTCCATCACGCTCGGCTGGCTGCCGCCGAGCGGCATGGTCGGGATTTCGAGCTATGTCATGCCGGCGGTGACGATGGGCGTGATCCTGACGGCGACGAACGTCCGCCTGGTGCGCACCGCCATGCTGGAGACGCTGCAATCGCAATATATCATGGTCGCGCGCGCCAAGGGCCTCAGCGAGAGCAAGGTGCTCTACAAGCACGCCCTGCGAAATTGCGCCATCCCGCTCATTACCTATTTCGGCATCCAGTTCGGCGGCCTGCTCGGCGGCATCGTCGTCATCGAGCGTGTCTTCAGCTGGCCCGGCCTCGGCACACTGGCATTCGACGCCGTCGGCGCCCGCGACTACCCGGTCTTGCAGGGCGTGATCACCGTGCTGGCGCTGTTCATCGTCGGCGTCAATCTTCTCGTCGACATCGCCTATGGACTTGTCGATCCTCGTATACGCACGGAGTAGTGCTGATGGCCGCCACGATTTCACGCCGCTCGCGTTTCTACAGCTTCGAATTCATCGCTGGAGCCCTGATCACCGTCATCATCTGCCTTGCCGTGCTTCTCTCCGATGTACTCTTTCCCGGCGGCGCCGAAAAAATCGATCTGATGGCAAGGCTTGCAAAACCCTTCGCCAGCCTCGCCCATCCCTTCGGCACCGATCCGCTCGGGCGCGATGTGCTGGCCCGCGTCGTCGCAGGTGGCAAGATATCGCTGAGTGTCGGCCTCACCTCCGTGATCGGCGGCGTGGTGCTCGGCGTGCTGGTGGGGCTTGCCGCGGGTTACTATCGCGGTATCTGGGACATGCTGCTGATGCGCTTTGCCGATATCCAGCTCGCCATGCCCTTCATTCTCCTGGCCATTACCTTCATCGCCATCGTCGGCGGCAGCCTCACCAACACGATCATCCTGCTCATCGTGTCGCAATGGGTGCAATATGCGCGCCTCGTGCGCGGCTCGGTGCTGAGCCTGCGCGAGCGCGAATTCATCCTCTCGGCACGCGCGATCGGCGTCAAAGACTGGCGCATTATCTTCCAGCATCTGCTGCCGAATCTTCTGGGACCGGTGATCGTGCTGATGACGCTGAACATTGCCAACAACATCCTTCTGGAAAGCAGCCTCACCTTCCTTGGCATGGGTGTCGACCCGACAATTCCGAGCTGGGGCGGCATGCTGGCCGATGGGAGAACCTATCTGCAAACCGCCTGGTGGGTGAGCCTCTTCCCTGGCCTTGCAATCCTTTTGACCGTGCTCGGTCTCAATCTCCTCGGCGACTGGCTGCGCGATAGCCTCGATCCGACTGGCAGAACGACAAGGTAGAATATCATGGCTATGATTTTCGAGAGACGTTTTGAGCGCACACTGTCGCGCCTTGTTGCCGATGCCAAGCCTGGCCAGAACTTCGAAGCCTGGACCTTCGATGACAGAGAAAGCCGCCAGCAGGCAGAGCGCGAACTCAGGGAAAAAGGCGTACAGGCCCGCATCCGCAGCGCTTACAAGCCGCTGGTCAATGCCTTTATCGAGGAAATCGACCTGCATGATGTGAATGCGATCGAGATCCGCTATCCGGTTCATCCCAACGCACCGGATAATCGCTTTCGCCTTGAAGCATATCCGCTCGCTGCAATGGTGGGAAATCGCGAGATCACCTTTGTCGCAAGAGCCGATAGCGACTTTCATTATGACGTTCTGCTGAAAGGCAATGCCGGCCAGGAACGTCGATCGAAGGTGCTGGCGCCCAATCGCGTGCATGTCGACGCGGCCGAGGAAACCAGCGTTTCTCCGACCGGCTGGCTGATCCGAGATGGCGATGCGGCAGGCGAACGGCTCGCCACGGACTATGAGCAGCTCTTCGAGGAGACGATCAACGCGGTCACGCACTTCGACTGGGGCGCAAGCGAACCCTATTTCGAGGAACTGAACATTCGCGTTGCCCTGCCGGCGTTGGATGAGACCCTGCCTGTCGGCGACGAAGTCATGAGCCTTCGCGAGGCGCTGCATGAGGACTTCTATTTCTCGCTGCTCGAATTCTTCCAGAAAAAGTCAGGCCGCCCGCTCGGCGACCGCGGCTTGAAGCCGGGGCAGATCGTTCCGCAGATTCTGCCCTCCTCCGGCGATATTTTCGTCCGAGTGGAAACGCAGCCGCTGACGTCTCGCTATTGGGATGGAGCCGAACAGCAGATCGAGGCCGCAACGGAACCTGTGGCTGTGCAGCAGATCGAGGCCGAACTCAAAGAGATTGGCGGCGAAGCATTTGAGGCCCTTACTCGCTCCGGCCGCACCGTCAGAGCCCGCTATATTAAGGGCCGCGATGCAGCCGTTATGATCAGCGGCGGGCAGCACGCCAACGAGACAACCGGCGGTGCGGGTGCCTTGCGTGCGGCCCGTCGGCTTGCCAAGCTCGAAGGCGTGCATTTCACTATTTCGCCCCTCGAAAATCCCGACGGTTACGCCCTTCATCAGCGCCTGCGTAGGGACAGCCCGCGGCACATGTATCATGCCGCCCGCTATACCGCGCTCGGCGACGATCTCGAATATCGGACCGAAGAGACCGCCGGTCCCTATCTCTTTGAAAAGAAAATCCGCTTCCAGGCGGAAAGTCTGAGCGGCGCGCGGCTGCACGTCAATCTCCACGGTTACCCGGCCCATGAATGGACGCGCCCGCTCTCCGGCTATGTCCCGCGCAATTTCGCCATGTGGACACTGCCCAAGGGCTTTTTCCTGATTGCTCGCTATCATTCCGGCTGGGCCGCTCAGGCGGAGCAGCTTCTCGACAAGGTCACCCGGCACCTCGGCGCCATACCGGGTCTGCTGAATTACAACGACCGCCAGATCGCACTCTATGAAATACATGCCGGCGAAACAGGCTTCCGCATCATCAACGGCTTCCCCTGCCTCGCCAATATCGACGATCGCCATACGGTGCCTATGACCTTGATAACCGAATATCCGGACGAGACCATTTATGGCGACGCATTCATCGCCGGCCATACCGCGCAGATGGAAACGGTGCTTTCCGCCTATAGCGCCTGGCAGGAAATCATGGCTTCGAGCTAGGCCGTACGCGTCGAACGAAGCATATCGAGAAGCGCAGTCATGGCGCTCGTCGTATAGGCGTCCGATCGGCGTACGAAGAGCGTATCCACCAGCGACCGCTCCGGCGGAAGCGCGTGGATTGCGACCCTGCCCTCCCGGGCGGCGGCAGCGACGACGCCTCTCGGCAGAAGAGTCATGCCGACGCCGGCCGACACGCAGCTTATGATCGTGTCGAGAGAACCGAATTCCAGCGGCTTCGAGGTGACGATCCCCATCTCGGCAAGAAGCGACTCCAGCCGCTGGCGGTAAGAGCATCCGATCTGGAAGACGATAGTCTTCAGATCGACAATGCCGGCCAGATCTTTCATTCCACGAATGGCAGGCGTTGTAACGAGGACAAGCTCCTCTTGAAATATCACCTCGTGATCGAGATCGGGGTGGTTGACGGGACCCGCCACGAAGGCGCCCTCGACCCGGCATGAAACGACATCGTCGATCAGCCGGCGGGTCGTACCTGTTGTCACGACAAGACGTACCTGTGGATAGGTCTTGGCGAACCGGCCCAAGAGCGGCGACAATCGCAGCGCCGTGGTTGTTTCCAGGCTGCCGATTGAAAGCGTCCCGCCCGGCTCGCCATCATCTTTGGCGGCGGTGCGGGCATCGGCCAGAAGCTTGGTGATGCGACCGACAAATGGCAGAATTCGTTGTCCCGCCGGTGTGGTCGACACGCCCCTTGCATGCCGCTGGAACAGGCTCACGCCCAGCTCTTCTTCTAGTGCCCGGATCCGCGCCGTCACATTCGATTGAACAGTGTGCAGCTCCTGCGCCGCCCGGTTCATGCTGCCATGCCGCGATACCGCTTCGAATACCCTGAGATCGGATACGTCCATCTTCGTCTTATCTTCAATAGAGATAACTGCTCTCATAATAACTCAGTTTTTATGATACAACATGCGGCGTATTCTCTCAAGCACAGATCGCTGAGAGAGTTCCCATGACCGACACTGCCGCGCATGAAACCGACCGGAATCATCAGAATGCCCGGATGGCATGGCGTGCCATCCTGTCGGCATTCTGCGCTTGCCTGATCGGCATCGGCCTTGCCCGCTTCGCCTATACGCCGCTTCTGCCTGCCATCGTCGATACCCATTGGTTCGAAGCCTCGGCAGCCGCCTATCTCGGTGCCGCAAATCTTTCCGGTTATCTGGTCGGCGCATTGCTCGGGCGGACGATCGCCGCACGCACTTCCACCGTCCTGACGCTCAGGATCATGATGCTTGCCGCAACGGCAGCCTTCTTTGCCTGCGCCTTTCCCGTCAGCTTTTCATGGTTCTTTGCGTGGCGTTTTGCAGCCGGCCTTGCCGGTGGCGCCCTGATGGTTCTGGCAGCGCCGACCGTCCTGCCGCTGATCGCACCGTCTCGCCGAGGGCTTGCCAGCGGCATAATCTTCATGGGCATCGGCGCTGGCGTCGCATTATCGGGCACATTGGTTCCACTTCTGCTGCAACAGGGCTTGCGCGAAACCTGGCTTGGCCTCGGCGCCCTGTCGCTGCTGCTCACGATCATTGCCTGGGCCGGATGGCCGCACGATGTCGCTGGCCACACTGCCACAAGCCATAATGCCATGCATGTCCCGAAACGCTGGACGCTGCGTGCGCTCTACATCGAATATGCGCTGAATGCCGCTGGCTGGGTTCCGCACATGATCTTCCTCGTGGATTTCGTTGCCCGCGGATTGGGAGAGGGCTTGCAGGTCGGTGCGGAATACTGGGTGCTGTTTGGCCTCGGCGCCACCATCGGCCCGATCCTTGCCGGCCATCTGGCTGATCGCACCGGTTTTGCCGCAGCGCTGCGGTTCGCCTTTCTTCTCGAGGCAGTCGCAGTCGCCATTCCCGCCTCTGGCCTCGGGCAGGCTTGGCTCATCGCCTCGAGCCTGATCGTCGGCGCCTTCGTAACCGGCACGGTTCCCTTGATGCTCGGCAGGATCGCAGAACTGCTGCCGCACCATCCGGCGCAACAGAAAGTCGCGTGGAGCCTGGCAACCGTATTCTTCGCCCTGTTTCAGGCGGCAGCCGCCTACGGACTTTCCTTCGTCTTTGCCCGAACCGGCGGAAACTACGGCGTGCTCTTCTTGATCGGAGCCGGCGCAATGATTCTCGCTCTGGCGATCGACCTCTCTGTCGCGGCGTTTATCCGCACTCCGCGGGAGCACATTCGAGATCATGATGCATGACGACAGGAGAATTGGAGATGACGGAACGCTTGACCGAGATTACCGGCGGCGAAAACATGGTAGGGGATGGCGGCGCCCTCGATGCCCTCATCGGCTTTTATCGCGCCTTCAATGCCGGCGACCTGGACGCACTCGCCGCCAACTGGGCCGATAGCGACAGGCCAAGCATGGACAATCCGATCGGAGGCATCCGGCGTGGATGGCCGTCGATCCGTGAGGGCTATGCGAAGCTGTTTGGTGGAAAGGCGAAAGTCCAGGTCGCATTCCACGATTTTACCAGCCAGGGCGGCGATGACTGGCACCTGTTCGTCGGGCGTGAGAGGGGAAGTTGCGTCACGGCCGGCAGGAGTATCGAGCTTCGCATTCGAACGACACGCTGGTTCACCCGGATCGACGGCGTCTGGCGTCAGCTTCACCATCACGGCTCCATCGAGGAACCTGCCCTGCTTGCTGCCTATCAGGAAATCATCTTCGGCGGACCATTGGAGCGGCCGGCGTAGATGTTGTCACGAGACTTTGGCCCTCTGCGCGCTACCTTGCCCACATGGCGCCAAAGTTTCACGCGAGTTGGGATTCATGAGGCATTTTTTGCTGTTCCTTACCAGCCTGTCCATTATCTGCCTTGGGTCATTTGCACCGCCGGCGCAGGCCGAGGGATTCGTTCGCGCCGATCATCAGCGGATCGTCGACGGCAAGGGCGATCCGCTGATCCTGCGCGGTCTCGGCCTCGGCGGCTGGATGGTGCAGGAAGGCTACATGATGGGCCTTGCCAATCTCAAGGCGCAGCACGTCATTCGCCACCGCATTTCCGAAATCATCGGCGAGAAAAGGACCGAGCAATTCTATCGATCCTGGCTCGATAACGCCGTGACGAAAGCCGATATCGACGCGATGGTCAAATGGGGTTTCAACAGCGTGCGCCTGCCGATGCACTGGAACCTGTTCATCGAGGACAAGCACGGCAGAAACACGTCCAAGAACATTGTCTGGAACGAAGAAGGCTTTCGGCGGATCGATCTTCTGATCCGCTGGCTGGAAGCCAATGACATGTACTTGATCCTCGACCTGCATGCGGCACCTGGCGGCCAGGGTCACGACATCGCCATTTCCGACCGCGATCCGGACAAGCCCTCGCTCTGGCACAGCGATGAGAACCAGGCAATGATGATCGCGCTGTGGACCGAGATCGCCCGTCGCTACAGGGACGAGCCGACGATTGCGGGTTACGACCTGCTTAACGAGCCGAATTGGGGTTTTCAGGACAAGAAAGACAAGGGTGGCTGCCGGGAGACCGAAAACCGGCCGCTGCGCGACATCTATCGGCGCACTATCAGCGCGATCCGCGCAATCGACACGAAGCACATGCTTATTATCGAGGGCAATTGCTGGGGCAACAATTATGCCGGCGTACTGCCGATCGATGACCGCAACACGGCGCTCAGCTTTCACAAATACTGGACGCCGACGACGCAGGAATCGATCGAGCCTTTCCTGAAGCTGCGCGAACAATATGACATGCCGCTCTGGAACGGTGAATCCGGCGAAAACAATAATGAATGGTATGCCCGCGCTGTAGAATTGCAGGAGAAGAATGGTATCGGCTGGTCGTGGTGGCCATTGAAGAAGATGGGCGCGGGCAACCCGCTGGAGATCAAGACGAATGCAAATTATCGTCGCCTGATTGCCTATCTCCGCGGCGAGGGCAGGAAACCTTCCGCCAGAACCGCCTTTTCCGGATTGATGCAGCTTGCAACCGACGGCCGCTATGACAGGAATATCCATCATCAGGCCGTGGTCGATGCCTTGATGAGACCATCGCGTAAATCAGGCACGGCCGAATAGGATCAGTGTCAATTCATTGGCGCAAGAGACTCCATGCCTTCAGGAATCCAGCTATCCCATCGCATGCCTGATGGTTTTCGAGAGGCGCAGGAGAAACGGAGGCCGGGACGAGGCCACAAGCTTCCACGAGAGGATAGTCTTTGCCATATCCCTGGGCAGGACACCGACGGAAAGAAACCATCCGGCCAGCATCAGCCGGCGCTTTCGCGACGCATTCATCTTAAGACTGGCAGCCGCGCCGGCCGCGGCTAGAGAGAGTCTGGAATCATTCGCGACAGGATGCTGGTCCCTGTCGATGCAAAGCGATGCCAGACGCTCCTCCAGATGCACGGGGTCGTGGAGGCCGGCATCGTCACGCATGTTCAGTCCGATCTCGCTTGCCTGATCCGACAGGGCCTCCAGCCGGCGGAAATCATGTTTTATCCGCCAGCGCGCGCGCTGTCCGAGCTTTTCCGCGAAGACAGAATGATTTGCACCATGAATACGATAGGCGCCGAGGCAATCTTCGATGGAGGTTACCTCACCATGAAGCGGCGCAACCGTGGCAAGATATCCATCGGCTCCCTGCCGAAACTCCGGCTCGGGCACCGGCATGACCTTGTCCAGCACCGCACGCTTGAATGCCAAACCGCTGGTGACCGTCGTCTGATAGCGGCCTTTCCGCAGCAGTTCCGGAGTGACGTCGCCGGAATCGAAGGGCAATTCGACAGGCGGGAATACATCCTTCACCTGCATTTTCTCGTCAACGATATGCAGTCTGAACTGCACCTGTGCTGTCCTGTCCTCCCAGGCTTCGACAACTTCCGATACTGCATTCGGATAAAGATAATCATCCGCATCGAGAAACAGCACGATCTCGCCATGGCTGGACGTGAAGCCTGTGTTGAACGCGGCAGCATGTCCACCGTTCATCTCACGCAGACATGTCTTTATTCGAGAGCCATAGGAGGCGATGATATCAGCCGTCGCATCGGTCGATACATCATCGACGACGATGACTTCAGCCTCATCGTAATCCTGTTCCAATGCGCTATCGATACTGCGCCTCAGAAAATGCGCGTAATTATAGTTCGCAATGACGATAGACACGGGAACGCGGTCTTGGATGGAATGCATCGCATTGAACCTCGCAGATCTGCTTTGGTTGCGGCGAACCTTCTCATTCAGGTCCTTATGGATGAGCGCGTTGCAAACAGGGATATGCGGTGATGCAGGCTGATGCCTCACGAACATATCAAGCAACGGCTATTGGATCATGCCGATCCATCTTGCCTTTCCAAGTCTCACCAGTTTTATGGCTTTTGAATGACCGACACACATGATGGAAATTTCACCGATCCACTCATGCGATAAAGTCCGAAGCGCCAGCTATGCCTATCGCGATCCGAGTATTCGTTCCTGTCCGTGAAACGGCATCTGCAACATAGATGCTGCTAGATGCTACGTCTCACCTCAACTGACGCATAGTCCTTCATGCAGAAGGAAGACAAAATGAAGCCCGCGCGAGGCGGGCTTCTTCAGCTTCATTCTGCCGCGCCGGCGGCCTTCGTCCTGCGAGTGCGCTTCGGCTTTGCCGCTTCTGCGGCAGCCGGTGCGGGAGCTGCCACAGCAGCCTTTGCCCGGGTAGCTCTCGTCGACGTCTTGGCGGCAGCGGGCTTGGCGGCAGCCCGTTTTGCCGCTGCGGGCTTTGCCTTGGCTTTCGCTTTGGACGTTGTTGCCTTGCCTCCCGTCTTTGCCGCGTTCAGGAGTGCGACACGACGCTGGCGGTTCTGCTCGAGAGCCTGCTGGAAACCAACATCGTGTTCCGCATGATAGGCGAGATCATCTAGAAACTCAGCCACGTCCTTGATGGTATCGACGACGACATAGCTCAAGCCGCGACCGGCATTGATCGAGTCACGACCGACCGTTACGCCATATCCGCCCGGAACGCGCTGGAACCAGGTGGAGCGCCACTTCTTGAAGCCAGCCGCGTCGCGCTCGTACTCCTCCAGATATGCCTTCTGTTCTGCTACTCGGGCACGAAATGTATCAACAACGTTCCGCGCACCAGCCTTCGGCTTGTCAGCCTTTTTGGAAGTCCATTTCTCAAGAAAGTTTGCCATTGATCTGATCTCTTCAGGTTAGCGTTCCTTGTCACGCCGCCATCGCTTCAAAAAAGCTGACGGAGCTCCTCCACAGGGATGCACGCATATATGTAAAGGATAGATGTATAATGGCAACATAATCCGTTATTATTGCGGGGCAAATCGCATTTCGGCCGTCCTATCGCCGCCTTTTCGACCCCGAAGCGCAAATTTCTTATCTTTTCATTCGCTGGGACAGGCCGCTCTCGTTCCGATCTGGAACTTCGACACCCTCATGCTGCTGCGCATACTCGCTTCGAAGTAACCCACGACAGTATAAAACTTGTGGCGTATCGACAATTTATTGATAGCAGCTAGCGCTGACCGCTATTTTGTTGTCCGGCAAATTCATAGGTGTTCATCGATGCGACCACCTTCGTCAGGTCGCCATGCCGATCGAACAAGAACTTTGTTGCAGCATCTTGATCGAAGCTATCATGTTCGTATGCCGCATCTTCAATGCGGATATGATTGAGCAAACGTTCTGGAAACAATCGACGAAGACGTCATAGACGCGAGTACCGCCAGCGCCAGCGCGCTGCCTCAATGAAGGCTACGGCACGGCTTCAGCGGTCGGCGGGGATCTGCGGGAAGACGCGGCGATAAAGGACCGGACCGCGAAAGGGGGTTCGCCCCTCGTAAACGGAACGCTCTCACGGCCGGTCCCACATTCCCGCAGGCCAGGCCCGCAAGAGGCGGCGCTTTTGCGCGCCCATTGCGGCAATATATTGGCTAAGACTAAAAAACGGCAGCTTGATAAAATCGCTTCCCATCATCATCTCGCGCGGAGATAGTAAACTCACGAGCCCTCACCGCACATCGCCATCTTTCTACCGGCAAGACACTTCCATGATGACAGCAAAATCAATCCAGCGCTCTTCTATCGAGACGGCACGCCTCCGCTTGCGCCCTACCTCGGCCATCGACGCTACACGCGCATTCGAAATCCAGAGCGACTGGGCCGTGACACGTATGCTGAGCAACGCCTCATACCCTCCGGACGAAAGCGATATCAGAGATTGGTTTTCCAGCCATGGGCGCGAATGGGCCGAAGGCTCCGCCTATCGTTTCGCCATCGAACAAGAGGAAAGAATGATCGGCATCGTCGACGTCGATGGCATTACCGGGAGCGAGGGCAGCCTTGGCTATTGGCTGGAAAGGCAAGCCTGGGGAAAGGGCTATGCCTTCGAGGCTGCGCGAGCACTGATCGGCTTTGCCTTCCAGGTGGTCGGCTTGTCCAGGCTCGAATCCGGTCACGCATCCGACAACCCCGCCTCGGGACGGGTGCTGACCAAACTGGGCTTTAGGCCAGTCGGCAACAGAGAGCTTTTTTCACGAGCGCGCTGCGAAGCCATCGTCCAGTGCCGCTATATGCTTGAGCGTTAAGTGCCGCGACCCCATAGAAGACCCAGCGCGGCATCTTCGTGCGGCCGTAGTGGTCGGTCACCTATGACGGACGCCCCTCGGCCGGCTTCTGCTCGGGCGATTGTTTTGGCGGAACATTGCCGTTCTGCTCGGCACGATCGCGATGCAGAGCCGCGCGGGCGAGCAGCATGAAGGTGATCGGCGTCGTCACGGTTATGAAAATACCGATCAGCAGTTCATGAATGACGAGGGACCGCGTCGCGGTCGAAAAGAAGATCATCGACGCGATCATGATCGCGCCGATGCCGCCGCTCGTTCCCAATGTCGGCGCGTGAATGCGCTCGTAGAATGTTCCAAGCCTCAGAAACCCGATGGCGCCGACGAGCGTCAGGAAAGCGCCGGTCACGAGAAGTCCGCCGACGGGGATAGCGGCCCACAGAGGTATGTTTTCAAATGAGGCGCTCATTCGATCACCTCCCCGCGCATCAGGAATTTCGCCAAGGCAACCGTTGCGACAAAGCCCAGCATGCCGATGACGAGTGCCGCCTCGAAATAGACGACGCGGCCGGTTCCAATGCCGAAAGTCAACAGGAGCAGCATGGCATTCACATAAAGCGTGTCGAGTGCAATGATGCGATCCTGCGCGCGCGGTCCCCGGAACATACGAATGGAGGCGATCGCCATCGCCGCCACGATCATCATCTGCGCAATCGTAACGGATATCTGGATGATCGTGGCGCTCATGCAAAAATCTCCATCAGCAGGTTTTCATAACGGTTGGCGACCGTTTGACGCCATTGCGCCTCGTTCTCGAGATCGAGCACATGCAGCAGCACCGTGTTGTCGTTGGAATCATATTCCAGCCACGCAGAGCCCGGCGTGCTGGTCAGGATAACCGCAAGCAGCGCCAGCGGGATCTGATCCCGCACCCTGAGCTCAAGAACCACAAAACCCGGCGTCGTCTTGCGCGAACGCCCTCTCAGGATGATGCAGGCCACTTGTACATTCGATTTCACCACATCGAAAACGACCCGGAAGAAGAGTTTGGGCAGCAGATACCATTTCCGCAGCCGCGGCTTTTCGGGTCGTAGCGATGCCATCCCCCAGGAGGCGAAAACGGCGACGATGATGCCAAGGATAAGCTGACCGAGCGTGAAGCCGTTCAGCAGCAGCCACATCAGGATCAGGCTCAGCGCCATGAGCGGATAAGGCAGCATCACGGACCTCCCGCTTTTGCGGGCGCAACTACCGCATTGCGAACCGCATCCACATAGATATTGGGGTCGCTGAGCGTGCGAATGGTCGCATCCATATATTGCATGACGGGGCCTGCCCAGATGGTCAATGCGAGCGTCAATGCGAGCAGGCCCATGACGGGGAATATCTCGATGACGAGCACGCGGGGAACCACGCCCTCCAGCGAACTCCAGAATGTGCGTATGCCGGCCCGTGTCATGGCGATCAAAGCGGCAATGCCGGAAAGAATAACCAGCAGAATCAACGTCCATACCGCAGTGCTCGGCGGAATGCCGATCGCGCCGGTCCCCATCATGGCCGAGAGCATGGCGAACTTGGAGACGAAGCCGGAAAGCGGCGGCAGGCCGGCCAACAGGATGCCGCAGGCGGCAAAGCAGATGCCGAGCATCGCCATGGTGCCGGGCATGGTCACGCCATCGCCTTCTGCCGGCTCCTTCTCCTCGGCATCGCCATAGGCCTCCATCGTGACCGCGAGAACGCTGGCGCCCGCATCCTGTCCGCGCTCGACGAGCTCGATCAGCATGAAGAATGCGCTGATCGTCAACGTCGAGCTGACGAGATACATTAGCGCACCGGCCGAGATCGAGCCATCGTTGATACCGATCACCGTAAGCAGCGTACCGGATGAGACCAGCACCGAAAAACCCGCCAGCCGGCCAAGCGCCTGCGACGCCAGCACACCGACCGTTCCGAAGATCAGCGTTGCCATCCCGCCATAGAGAAGCACGGTCGCGCCGAAGCCGGCGGACGGACCGGCGCTGAACAGCAGCATGGTCAGCCGTAGGATGACGTAGATGCCAAGCTTACTGAGAATGGCAAACACGCCGGCAACCGGCGCCGACGCCGCGCTATAGGCCGTCGGCAGCCAGAAGCAGAGCGGCCACATGCCGGCCTTGATGAGGAATGCGATGCCGAGCACGCCGGCGCCCGCCTGCATCAACATGCGGCGATCTGCCGACATTTCCGGGATGCGCATGGCAAGATCCGCCATGTTCAACGTTCCTGCCGTGCCATAGATCAGGCTGACGCCGATAAGGAAGAGCAGCGCGGCTGCGAGATTGACGGCAATGTAATGCATGCCCGCCTTGACCCGGAGCGGCCCGGAGCCGTGCAGCAGAAGGCCGTAAGATGCGGCCAGCATGACCTCAAAGAAGACGAAGAGATTGAAGAGATCACCCGTCAGGAACGCACCGTTGACCCCCATCAGCAGCAACTGGAACATGGTGTGGAAATGCGCACCGACCGCATGCCAACGCGCCAACGAAAATATCAACGCGGCAACGGCAACGATGGATGTCAGCAGCAGCATGAGTGCCGACAAGCCATCGAGCACAAGCACGATGCCGAAGGGCGCGCTCCAGTTTCCTAGTAGATACGCACGCTCTTGCCCCGGCGATCCGCCTTCTGCACGGAAGAGCGCAAGCGCAATGCCCACCAGCAATAGCGTTGCAACGAGGCTGATGAGCGCCTTGAGCGTGCGCGAACGCTCATCGATGAACACAAGCAACGCACCCGCGACAAGGGGAACCAGGATCGGCGCAATGATGAGATGATGCGACCAGCCCGTCATTTCCGGTCACTCCTGCCATCGACATGGTCCGTACCGGTGAGGCCGCGTGAGGCAAGCAGTACGACCAGGAACAGAGCCGTTGTGGCAAAGCCGATAACGATCGCAGTCAGCACCAGAGCCTGCGGCACCGGATCTGCCAAGGCGTGCGTTGCCGTGCCATCGCCAAGCAGCGGCGGCACGTTCGTCTTCACGCCGCCGACGCCGAAGATGAAGAGATTGACCGCATAGGAGAGCAGCGACAGCCCGATGATGACCTGGTAGGTGCGTGGACGCAGGATCAGCCAGACGCCGCACGCCGTCATGACACCGGTCGCAATGGACAAGATGAGTTCCATCAATCCCCCTTTGCCTTGTCGGCATCGAGCGCACGCAAGCGGTTGATACGAATCGACTGGTGCGCAAGCGCGACGAGGATCAGAACCGTGGATCCCACGACGAGCAGGAAAACGCCGAGATCGAAGAGCAGCGCGCTTGCCGCCGGCACCTTGCCGATCAACGGCACGTCGAGATACTGGAAATGCGAGGTGAGGAATGGATAGCCGAAGAACCAGGCGCCGATGCCCGTTGCCGTCGCGATCAGAAGCCCGGCGCCCATCCACCGCAGCGGCAGGATGCGGATGCGATCCTCCGCCCAACGCGTGCCGCCGGCCAGATATTGCAACAGGAAGGCGATCGAGAGCGTGAGACCGGCCGAGAAGCCGCCGCCCGGCGCATCATGCCCCCGCATGAAGATATAGACCGACAGGGCGATCACGAAGGGGAACATCCACTGCATGATGACGGAGGGCACCAGCAGATAGTCGCGCACGGTATCGCCGGCCGAGCGCTCCGGCCGTTCCTCGTCGAAACGGTTCTGGATCTGCTGCTGCTCCGGCATCTCCATGCTGTCGGGCGCCGGGCGGAAACGACGCAGCAGCGCATAGACAGTCAAGGCGACGACACCGAGGACGGCGATTTCGCCAAGCGTATCGAAGCCACGGAAATCGACCAAGATGACGTTGACGACATTACGGCCGCCGCCCTTCGAATAGGCATTTTCCAGGAAGTAATTCGCGATGGCGTCAGGCACCGGCATGGTCATGACGGCATAGGAAATGAACATCATGCCGATGCCGCAGATGACGGCGAGCGCCAAATCGCGGAAGCGTCGGAAACGAGCGCGTAAATTCACCGTATCGTCAATCCCTTCTGTCCGCTTCGGTAGCCAGCGCAAGCCTAGAAGGATGAGCACCGTCGTGACGATCTCGACGAGAAGTTGGGTAATCGCAAGATCCGGTGCCGACAGCCAGATGAACGTCATGCAGACGATCAATCCGACCCCACCCAGCATCACCAAGGCAACAAGCCGATGATATTTGGCAAAAAAGGCAGTGCCGATCGCCAAGCAAATCCCGATCGCCCAGACGACGGCGAACACCGGATCGGCGCCTGAAAAGGCAAAATGCTTGGCCTGGAAGCCCGACAGATAGAGCGGCAGCAGGCCGGCCGCAAAGCCTGTTGCCACCACCCAGCGAAGCTGCGGCTGCAGCTTGCGCGTGCCGATCCGCTTTTCGGCTATTCGCGCCCAGTGCCAGGAAACCTCGACCAGCACCCGCTCGAAGATGCGCTGTCCCTTCAGGCGGCGAAAGAGGGGCGGACCGTCGTCACATCGCGAAAAATAATCCTTGAAGGCGAAATAGAACACCGTCCCGCCGACCAATGCGACAATGCTCATGATAACAGGCAGATTGAAGCCGTGCCAGAGAGAGAGGCTGTATTGCGGCGTATCGGCGTTGAGAACGCTGACGACGGCTGCCTGCAGGAAGGGCGCCACCGAAAGCGCCGGAACGATGCCGACAACCAGGCATACCACGACCAGAAGCTCGATCGGGAAGCGCATCCAGCGCGGCGGCTCATGCGGCTTGGCGATCGGCAGATCGGTCGGCGCCGGCCCGAAAAACACCGTCTGAATGAAGCGCAGCGAATAGGCGACGCTGAAGGCGCTTGCGAGCGTCGCCACATAGGGAAGCATACGATCGAGGATGGAATCAGCATGGGTTTCGATCGCTTCGGCGAAGAACATTTCCTTGGATAGAAAGCCATTGAGCAACGGCACGCCGGCCATGGCGGCACTCGCGACGATCGCAAGCGCCCCGGTGAACGGCATATGGCGGAACAAGCCACTCAAACGGCGCATATCACGCGTGCCGGTCTCGTGATCGATGATGCCCGCCGCCATAAACAGCGACGCCTTGAAGGTCGCGTGGTTCAGCATGTGGAAGATGGCGGCAACCGTCGCAAGCGGACTGCCGAGGCTGAGCAGCGTTGTGATGAGACCGAGATGGCTGATCGTCGAATAGGCGAGCAGCCCTTTGAGATCCTGCTGGAACATTGCGAAATAGGCGCCGAGCAGCAGCGTGATGATGCCGGCGGCGCCGACAATGTAGAACCACTCATTCGTGCCGGCGAGAACCGGCCAGAAGCGCGCCAGCAGGAAAACGCCTGCCTTCACCAGGGTAGCTGAATGCAGATAGGCGGAGACGGGCGTCGGCGCCGCCATCGCATTCGGAAGCCAGAAATGGAAGGGAAACTGCGCACTCTTGGTCAGCGCACCGAGCAGGATGAGTATCAATGCAGGCAGATAGAGCGGATGATTGCGGATGATATCGCCGGACGTCAGGATCTTGTCCAGATCGTAGCTGCCGACGATATGGCCGAGCAGGATCAGCCCGACCAGCAGGCAGAATCCGCCAATCCCGGTGATCGTCAGCGCCATACGGGCACCATCACGAGCGGCAGCCGAATTGTGCCAATAGCTGATGAGCAGGAAGGAGAAGATGCTGGTCAGCTCCCAGAATATCGAGAGCAGAATGACATTGCCCGACAACACGATGCCGAGCATCGCACCCATGAAGGCAAGCAGGAAGGAGAAGAAGCGGGGAACCGGGTCCTCCTCCGACATGTAGTAGCGAGCATAGACGATGACGAGAAAACCGATGGCGGTGATGACGAGCGAAAACAGCCACGCAAAGCCATCCAGCCTGAGACTGAAATCAAGCCCTAACTGCGGCAGCCATTCTATGCTATAACGGACGACACCGCCGTTTTTGACGGCAGGATAGAAGCTTGCGGAAATCAACAGCGCCAGAAATGTGACAGCTCCGGCAATCCAGGCCGGGCCACGCCGTGACTGCGTGCGCAAGAGGCATACGGAAAGAAGACTTCCGATAAACGGCAGAGCCAAAAGTGCTAAAATAAAAATAGGCCCGCTCGTTATCCCAAAACGTTGCTCCTTCGCTTGGCCGGATCACGCCAGTCGGCAAAACCCCTGGAAATCCGCTATATTATGCCCTATATGATAGATATCGCCCAATATGGGCAGCTTGAAACCCTGCGTCAAGGTAAGATGGCGATGATTTTGACACCAGCGCTCTGCCGGGCGGCCCGCGGCTTCCTCGATTGGACGCAGATGGACCTTGCCGACCGTTCGGGCGTGTCGCGCAGCACGATCCGCGATTACGAGGGCAATCGCCATAGCCTGCATCGGGCGACGGAAGCGCAACTGCGACTGGCGCTCGAGGCCGGAGGCATCGCCTTCTTCCGGATCCAGGGGCACGAGATCGGCATCTGTACCAAGGCTCTCGCCACGGAGGGTCAAGCGCCGTCCCGTACCGAGAGCTGCGAGATCCTGTCTACCGCCGGCGACAAGGCCCAGATCCTCCCTCCGAAGGCAGACCGATAGGATCGGCGACCGGCATCTGGCACGAGCAAAGCGCCGGGCGGCAGGCCTGTTCTCTATGAGGCAACGGACAGCCCGTTTTGCCGCCCTGGGAAGCCTTGCCGGCTGTCGATCCGACTCCGCTCGCAGGAAGGTGAATGAATAGGCCCTCAAATCAGCCACATTCGCGCCGATCACCGCATCCGCGCAGTACCCCAGGACGACCGGAGAAACATATGTCCATCACCAACGAAGCATCAACCACGCTTCCGACAGCCCGCTACCGGCCATCGCAACGGCTCCTGCATTGGCTAATGGCTGTCATCATCATTTCCGCGCTCCTTATCGGTCTCTATTGTTCTTATCTCACACCCGGCACGCCTCTGCGCCGCGCCCTCCTCGATGTACATAAATCGCTCGGCATGACGGCGCTTGTCCTCATCGCCATCCGGCTGCCGCTGAGACTTTCGTTTGGCGAACCCGCCCATCGGCGTCCGCTAGACGTCTTCAACCATCACGCAGCGCGCGGCGCGCATATCCTGCTGTACGCCCTGATGATCTTGATGCCGCTTGCCGGCTACACCACCTCCGCCGCTGGGGGGCATGATCTGCCCTGGTTCGGTCTCTTCCAATGGCCCAACCTGCTGTCGCCTGACAGGGGCTTGGAAAGAATCGCTGCGCAGATCCACGAATACGGTGCTTACTGCCTCTATGTTCTTGTCAGCCTGCATATACTGGCAGCCCTCTGGCACCATTTCATTCGGAGAGATGAGGTGTTGCAGAGAATGCTTGGACTTTGACGTATCGATAGTGTCGATATCCATTGCTCGACCACGGTGGGCGGCGGCAGCCGTTTTGGATGGGAGATTTGGCAACAGCATTCTCAAATCTGTCATATCGTGTCACTAGAAGCACGTGCTGGAAATCAGCCGCCACAGGGCTGCGATTCCCGCCCTCGTCACGTCGCGAAACAGGCCGCCCATGCACCACAATTCTCCCATTCTCATCGAGGGCGCCACCGTTGTCTTCGGCGACCGCCTGCAACCAGCATCGATACGGATCGAAGAGGGACGTATCACTGATATCGACGGTGCGCGCGACGGAGCCGCCGTTATCGACGGGCGCGGTCATCTTCTCGGGCCAGCTTTCGTGGATGTCCACGGCGACGCTTTCGAGCGACAGCTCATGCCGCGTCCGGGCACGATGTTGCCTGTTGCGCCGGCGCTGCTCGAAACGGATCGACAGCTTGCTGCCAATGGCATCGCCACAGCCTTCCACGCACTGACCTTGAGTTGGGAGCCGGGGCTGCGCTCCGTCGACAACGGCCGCGCGGTGGTTTCCTCGCTCGATACGCTGGCTTCCAGGTTGATGGTCGACAACCGGGTCCAATTGCGCTGGGAAACATTTTGTTTTGAGGCGATCGATCTTATTCGCGATGCGTTGTCAGGTCCTCGGCAACCCTCCATTGCCTTCAACGATCACACATCGATGCTGCTGCTTGATCCCTCGATATCGCTGCAGGAACGGCCGTTCGATCTCGACCCGAATTTCCCAGCTCTGGATCCGGGCTCACCGGTTTTCGCGGACAAGATGGCCGAACGGGCGAAGAGGGCAAAGCTGCCTGTCTCCGACATGATCGCCATGGCACGCACCATGTGGGAGCGCCGGCCGCAAGTGCTGGCGGCTATCAACGAAGTCTCAGCGCTTGGCGAGGCTGCCGGCGCTCCGATGCTTTCGCATGACGACAGCCAGATTGAGACGCGTGATTTCTATCGCGCACGCGGTGCACGTATCTGCGAATTCCCCATGAACCGCCGCGTGGCGCGCGCCGCCCGTGATGCGGGTGATTTTATTGTCTTCGGCGCGCCGAATGCAACGCGCGGCGGCAGTCATCTCGCCTCGATCGGGGCCGCCGACATGATCCGCGAGGGCCTCTGCGATATCCTCGCCTCGGATTATTATTATCCCGCCATGCTGCTGGGACTCGCGCGCCTGAAGGCAGATGGCGTGGGATCGCTGCAAGATCTGTGGCCGCTGGTCTCCGGCAATCCCGCACGGGCATCGGGCCTTGACGATCGCGGTACGATCAAGGTCGGCAGTCGAGCCGACCTCATCCTGGTCGAATGGCCCGAGGGCGATGTACCCGTCGTCCGGCGCACCTGGGTCGCCGGCCGCGAGGCCTATCGAGCCATTGCCGCTGGGCACTAGCGGCACATCAAAGCACGGCGTCATAGGCCGTATTTTGTGGCCCGGGATGGCCCCATTCATTGAAGAAGGGAGGCTAAACCGACACTGATCATGCAAGTCAGCAATCCCGCGCAGATGAAGAAAAGCACCAGAGGCGTGTATCTGGACATGCGGCCTCCTTTCGACATGACTCCAGGGATCGTCGTACAATGAAATTCGCCCTTTCTAGGCACGACACGAAGCACCGCGCTGCGCGCTCGCTAGGACCCAGCAAAGCTTGTCACATAAGTCTACGCAGACATGGGCCGCTGGTTCCGAAAAATATCGAGGCGTTCGCGCAAATGGATCCCGGCCGAAAGCTTGCCCGCGGCCGAAGACCTCGAATTATCTAAGCCGCTATTGCTTATGGAGGCGCTACGCACCGTTAAGGCAGCGCCAAACGCGGCTCTCTCCCATAAAAAGAGACCGCTATATCCATCAAAACATCGGCAGCGGTTGCTGCCACCGATTGCAGAAAATCGCGATCTATTTCGATCCAAGATCAATCAGCAGTGGCTGGATTGCGCAAAGTTTGAGTTGACCGTTTCCAATGGTGAGGCGACACTTCCAATCTGGAGCGAGGCAGGAGGAATATAATGATGGACGAGCCAGATCGCTGGCGCCAAATGGCAAGCGCGCCGAAAGACGGCAGCAGAATTCTCGTTACGATCCGGCCGTCCGAGCAAGGGCCGGCAGAAGTCGACCTTGCCTATTGGTCGAGTGGGGATCGCTTCGGGTCGGAAGGCTGGCGCGCTTCCGATTCTGCGCCGGGGTGTATCATTGAATATGCCGAGCCGGAATTGAAGTGCTGGATGCCGCTTCCCTCGGCCAATCTCAATCGGACCTCGATGCCCTCGCCCTGGGAAGGCGACGACGCTGAGCAGCTCGACGGAGCAGGAATTTAACGGCTCCAACCGGCAATCGAGCGTTCGATAATGAATAGCGGTATCTCTATAGGTGCGGGGCGCCATCGGGTGCCCAATTCAGCTCGCACCATAGTCCTCCTGGCGATTCTGCCGATCGGCTTGCCGGGATTTGCAGGTGCTTCCAAACCTGCCGCAATATCTTCATTATCGACGGTATCTAGCACCTGATTGTGAGACTTTCAGCCGTCTTGCCACAATTACGCCCGCCGTTTCCGGAATTGTCGGCGCAAGCCGCCCACCCTCGCGGGGCACGATTTCGGGAAATATGGTTGCGACATGAAGACTATGAGACTGGTTCTTTTGCCCGCTGTGGCAGTGCTGATGGCAAGCGTCGCCGCGCATGCACAGGAATGGAGATACTTACCGGATTATGGCGACGACTACGTTGCTCCACGATATTTCCGAGAAGCACCACCGCGCTATCGGGACGACCGGCGCCTCGATGATGGCTATTACTATCGCGGCGACGCCTATGACTATTATGATGACGAGGACGGCGACTTCCCGCCTCCTCCCCGGCGGCTACCACGGCAGGCTTCGATCGATCCGCGCGAGACTTCCCCGCAGTTCAACCCAGGCGTCAAGGATGACCAGCGTGCGGCCATGGCGCGATCTCCGATCCCGCGCACGGTGGTCCCCTTCTCCGGCTACGAGCCGGGCACGATCGTGATCTCCACGAAGGAGAAACGCCTCTATCTGGTTCAGAATGACGGAACCGCACTCAAATACGGCATCGGCGTCGGCAAGCAGGGGTTTTCCTGGAAGGGCACGGAAACGGTCAGCCGCAAGGCGGAATGGCCCGATTGGACACCCCCCAAGGAAATGATCGCCCGTCGCCCGGAACTACCCGATCACATGGAGGGCGGTCTCAATAATCCCCTTGGGGCAAGGGCGCTCTATCTCGGTTCCACCCTCTATCGCATCCATGGCACCAATGAGCCCAACTCGATCGGCAGGGCTGTATCTTCCGGCTGCATCCGCATGGCAAATCCGGATGTGATGGATCTTTATAGGCGGGTCAGCGTAGGAGCGAAGGTCGTGGTGCTCTGACTGCGACCTCAACGATCGCCGATCTCTTCTTCATCTCAATCCAAGGGAAACTGCGTAAACGACGGTATAGGAGAGTGCGGCGCCGAAGCGAGTTTCTCCGGCGCCGATCAGATTTGGTTCACGAAATGGCCGTCATTGGCATCGATGCGTCAGCTGGAGGAAAGTTCATCCGCCTCCCGCCATCTGCGCAGCAAAGCGAACAACTCTTCGCGGTCCTTCTCATCAAGACGTGGCACGCCCGGAACGCGGACAGGACCGACATCGAGGCC